>MVRA01000047.1 GCA_002067315.1 Methanocella sp. PtaU1.Bin125
TCGGGCATTATCTCGAACAGTTCACGAAAAAATACAACAAGCCGGGGCTGGCGATGAGCGAGGCGGCAATGCGGGTTCTGTCCTCCTACGACTGGCCGGGGAACGTGCGCGAGCTGAAGAACGTGATCGAGCGCTCGATCGTGCTGTCGCGCGGCTCCGTGATCGAGCCGGAGGACTTTCCGGAAAAGCTGCGCCAGCAGCAGTCGCCGTTCTCCGACACCCGCATGAGCGATGAACAGATCATGACGCTCGAAGAGATGGAGCGCATGTATGTCCGGAAGGTCCTGGAATACACGGGCGGGAACAAGCTGCAGGCCGCGCGGCTGCTGAACATCGATCCGAAGACGCTGCGCACCAAGCTGGCCGATTCCGAATCGCACAACTGAGTGAGGATTGCAGAGAAAGATGGCAGCCGTTCAGATGGTCAACCGCATGGAGCCGATGGTCGCCCAGGCCGTCGACGAAACCCTGGTGCGGGAAAAAAAAGTTTGTTCCTGCGAGCGGTGCAGGCACGACATCACCGCTCTGGCGCTCAACATGCTGCCTCCGCGGTATGTGGTGACACCGCTGGGCGAAGTTGTCACAAATGTTGACTTGCAGTCAAGTCAGTGGAAAGCTGATATCATGATGGCGGTCTATCGGGCCATCGAAATCGTCCGAGGTCGCCCCCGGCACTGACCGCAGGCCGGGCCTGATCCGGAAAGGATCGATCAAACTACGTGGAGGGGAACCAATGACCGACAAAAAGAACGGAACGACCAAAGAGAAGCTGACGTTCGAGCGCAAGGAAGCCTCGAAGGGTTACGTCGTGCTTTCGCTGATCGGTGACCTGGACATGTGGACGCTGCCGCTCGCCAAGGAGCGGATCAACGGTCTGGTCCAGGAAGGCAAGGTCAAGATCGTGCTCGACCTCGAGCGCATGAACTATATCGACTCGTCCGGACTGGGGTTCTTCATCGGCTCGCTCAAGAAGCTCCGCGATGCGGGTGGCGACCTCGTCCTGATCAATCTCAATGCCTATATTTACGGCATTTTCAAGCTCATCCAACTTCAGCACATCATCCAGACCTATGACAGTCTGGAAGAAGCCTCAAAGCATTTCTAAGCAATCACAGCAAGGAGTGACCCCATGAAGCCCAAGATCCATCCCGAGTACAACAAACTCAACGTGACCTGCGCGTGCGGCAATTCCTTCCCCTCCGCTTCCACCGCGAAGGAGCTGAAGGTCGACATCAGCGCGGTCAGGGGCACCGGGCCTTACGGGCGGATCACCGACGAGGACGTGCGGGCCGCCGCCGGGAAGCCGGCGGAGAAGAAGCCGGAAAAGGCACCGGCTCCCGCCCCGCCGGCCGCACCAGCCCCCGCCGCTGCTCCGGCCCCGGCACCGGCTGCGCCCGGCGCTCTCGAAGAGCGCGTCCCGCTGCGGGGCATCCGGCGGTCCATCTCTGAGAACCTGATGCGGTCGCTGCAGCGGACGGCGCAGGTATCGGCGTTCGACGACGCCGACCTGACCGAGCTGGTCGCGCTCCGGGAGCAGGTGAATAAGACGGTGCCTGCGGGCACGAAGGTCAGCTACCTCGCGTTCGTGGTCAAGGCGGTCGTGGCCGCGTTGCGAAATCACCCGATACTGAACGCCAGCGTGGACGACGAGAAGCAGGAGATCGTTTTAAAGAAGTACTACAATATCGGCATCGCCATCGACACGCCCCGGGGCCTGATGGTGGCGCCGGTCAGGGACGCCGACCGGAAGAACATCGTGCAGATCTCGAAGGAGATCAAGGCGCTGGTCGACCTCGCGAACAGCGGGCAGATCGGCGTGGAGCAGCTCCGCGGCGGCACGTTCACGATCACGAACATCGGCTACTTCGGCGGCCTGTGGTCGACGCCTATTATTAATTATCCCGAGGCCGCCATCCTCCAGATGCAGCAGCTCCGGGACATGCCCCGCGTGATCAACGGCGAGATCCGGGTCAGGAAAGTGATGAACCTCTGCCTGACGATCGACCACCGCATCGTCGACGGCGCGGAAGGCCAGCGGTTCCTGAACGACGTGAAGCGCTATCTCGAAGACCCGCGACAGCTGCTGGTGGAGATGGTATAAGCCGTGGTCGTCGGAGAGATTGATATCGGCACGGACGTGCTCGTCATCGGCTCGGGGCCGGCCGGCTACACCGCGGCCATCCGGTGCGGCCAGCTCGGGCTGGATGCCACGCTGGCGGGCACGCAGCTGGGCGGCGTCTGCCTGAACCTGGGCTGCATACCCTATAAGGCGCTCATGCACTCGCTGGACCTGGCGCTCGCGGCCCGGGAGTCGGAGATGTTCGGCGTCACGGAGCAGGCAGCCCTGGACCTGCAGCGGGCGAACGAATGGAAAGACCGGGTGATCGGGAGGCTCCGGGACGGGGTCAGCGGACTGCTAAAGGCCAGCAGCGTCCAGGTGTTGGACGGTCTCTGCTCGTTCACTTCCTCCTCCACGGCCCTGGTTAAGAACGGACACGGCGGCCAGCACATTGAATTTAAGCGCGCGGTGATTGCCACAGGCTCTCATTACAGGGCCCCCAAAGGCGTCCGCATGGGCGGCGGCCGGATAATAAACCCGTATAGCCTGGCACGGCTGGACCGGGTGCCCGGCCGTGCCGTCGTCATCGGGGGCGGCTTCGGGGGCATGACCTCCGTCGCCCTGCTGGCCCGGATGGGCACCGAAGTCATCTTTGCCTTCAAGGGCAAAACGCCCGTCGCCATCGTCGACGATGACCTGTTGCAGCCGGCACAGAAATGGCTGGAGGCCCACGGCGTCAGGCTCATGCCGGAAGCGACGTGGGATGTCGCGCCCGACGGTGCGACAGTCAAGATCACTTCCGGCGGCAAGGACTACGAGATCAAGCCCGATCAGGTGGTCTACTCCACGCCGCAGGAAGCCAATACCGGCCAGCTGAACCTGCAGGCCACTGCCGTGAAGGTCGACTCGAAAGGCTTTATTATCGTAGACGGGGATTTCCGGACCGCCGATCCCTCGATATACGCCATCGGCGACGTGCTGGGCGGCGCGCGCAATGCCGCCACCGCATACCGCGAGGGCACATCCGTCGCCCAGATTCTCGCGGGGAAGCCGGGGCTGCCGGATTACCAGGCCATGCCATTCACTCTCTACACCGTGCCCCCCATCGCATCGGCCGGGCTGTCGGAAAAGCAGGCGAAGGCGCAAGGCATCGATGTCCTCGTGGGCACCGCTCCATACACCGCCAACGGCGCCGCCGCGCTGTCCGGCGAGACTACCGGCATGGCCAAAGTGATCGCCGACCGCGCTTCCCACCGCATCCTGGGCGTCCAGATCGCCGGCAAGAACGCTACGGACATTATTGCCGAAGGCATGCTCGCCGTGGAGACCGGCGCCCGGCTGGAGGACGTGGCGCTGACGATACACCCGCACCCGGAGCTGTGCGAGGTCTTCTACGAGGCATGCGCCCGCGCGGCCGGGCTGTCGACAAACCGGCGCCCCTGATACCATATGAAATACCGGGAATGGTTTAAGGCCGCAAAGAACTCGGCCGATGATAATTTGGTATTTTCATGTTAAGGCTATTAGAAATATAGCCTTGTTCATGCAATCCGACCCCTGTCACGCTCGCCAAGAGCGCCAGGATCGCCAAGGACGGATGAGAAAAGACACCTATCGTCATTTGAAAGACTTGGCACTCTTGGCTCCATGGCGCTCTTGCGGGCGTGACAGTAGTCGCATAGCCTATACAAGGATATTTTTATGGAAAGCAGAGGATCGAGAGAGCGCGGTTTCCCTTTTAGATATCTTATAGCGTAAAACTAATAAGAAACTGCGGTCTCTGCGATCCTCTGCGGTCTTTGCAGCCGTTAACCGTGCTCACTTGCCGTCGTGCATGAATGCGGAAGGATTGCGGCGAATAATTGTATCTCTAAATTGTGAATTACGGATATTATTATATGACTTGAGAATAGAAACGAACACAGGGTATATGGTATGGTGTCGACGGCTGTTGACGAGAGCATCAGGGCAGACAGCACTTTGATCGCGAAGGACCTGGTCCGGAAGCTGCTCCCGCGGGAAGACCCGGCCCTCTGCGATGTCTGTATCGAGGAGCTCTGCGACGGAAGCGGCGGGCTCGCGAACGCCGGCCGGAAGCAGGGCTTTATCGGCGAGATCGCCTGCGGGCTCTTCGTGCCGGTGGTGTGTGCCATCGTCGTGGAGGTCGTCAAGGACCGGTATATCACCCGGCCGGCCGCCAAAGACCTCGGGAAGCTGGCCCGGGGCGTCTACGACGCGGCGATCAAGAACGGCCTGTCCGAGGAAGAGGCGATCAGCGTCTCCCGGGAGTTCGTCGAGAGCGTGAAAATGCGGCGGATGCTCAACCTGTGAAATCCGCCGTCCCTGTTCTTCCGATCTTTCTCGCCATGAACAAAACCGCTGCCAGCAGGATGGCCGTCGCCGCGACCGAGCCGATGGAAAGGCTATTGTCGCCCGATCTTATCATTTCATACGTGACCATGAGGGGCAGCCACGTAAGCAATACCGGCATGACAATGAACGACCATACCGGCTTCTTCATCACGGCCGACCCGGGCATAGCATTGCGTAAACGCCCGATCATGTACTTCATGGCCGCCAGCCCGATCGCGGTCAGTATAAACGTGCCGGCCGCATTCAGGGCCATCCCCTGGATAGTCGACAGCATGGCGTCCATGATCGCGGCCCGGGACGTTGCATCGCCGCCGGCGCCTGCGGTCAGCAGCTTCGATAAATAGTAGGTTGCCGCGGTCAGCATGAGTGTCCCGTAATATGCCGCCGTAACGACCAGCGATATCACGACAGGATGTATCCACGAGCGGCGCCCGGCTAACCCGTGGCAGACGTGGGGCGCGTAGTTCGTCGCGATGACTATGCCGGCGACACAGTAGAAAAGGATCCTGATCACGTCGGCGAACAACGGCTCCAGGCCATAGAGCCCCGGATTAGCGATCGACAGGACCGTGAGCAGCGTCCCCGTGAAGAATACACATTCGTAGCTCAGCGCAGCCGTCAGGATCCCCGTGGCGGCGGGCACGGCGGGCCTCAAGTCAAAAAAGCGGCGCGGCTCCCGGATGTACTCTTTCCTGACCGCGACGGGCGGATGGTATTTGACCGAAAGCGCCCGGGCCGCTTTCGAGTGAAAGCCGGTCCTTTTACCGGATGACAGGCCGATGGCCTCGAACCGGGTGAGCGCTTTGATCAGCCCTGTACTATCGCCCGACAGCTTAATGGCGGCGGCGTCCGCGTAGAGTTCCCGCGACCGTATCAGCCCGGCGACGAAGTACCGCAGGAACAGGCCCAGCAGGGCGAAGACGGTAAAGCCGAACAGGGACAGCCCGAAGTATCCGGCGAGCACCCCCGAGTACCTTGCCGCGGCCCCGGGACCGCCGGCAGCCACGAACGGCAGGCACAGCAACACCGCAGCCAGGTTGCATGCCAGGAGCATGTATACAGTGCTCAGCAGCGATAGTGACAGATGTGTCTTATCGACATCCCCGTTCGCGATATGCGCAAGCTCGTGATAAAGGATCGCCTTCCGCTCCCCGGGCCGGTCACGGAACTTGTCGACGAACCCCTGGCTCACAACCAGGACATTCGCCTGTCGGTTGCCGGTCACATATGTCTCAATCGACAGCGTGGGGCTATAGCGCGTCTCGAACCTTTTCGCGACGCCCGCCGCGGCCGCGAGCGCTCTTATCTCCCTCTCGACCTCCCCTGCTCGCTCTATCAACGGCACGAGCCCGTCCTTTTTCATCTCGCGGACCGGAGCTGCCCGGTATTTCCACCAGGCATACGCCGCTGCGATCGCCATCCACGCGACGCCGGACAGCGCCAGCTGCAGGTACCCGGACGGGATCAGCCCGGAGAGGCCGGCGGCGTTAAAGACGACGACGGTGGCCATCCCGGGCAGGAAAGCCAGCGACAGTATGCCAGGGATGGAAATGATCACGACGATGGCGAAGAGGATGCCGGTCTCCGGCGGAAAGGCCGGCCTGCCGGGCCGATCGGCCACAGGTTCTGACACTTGCTCCATGAGTACCATGGTATATTCATCGTTCATCGATTAAAAGGTAGGCACAGGGTCGGCTAACGGATGGCGTTCCACCAGTCGCTCCGGTATTTCCCGGCGAGCGACGCGACTGCTGCCCGCTCGCGATCGTTCAACTCTCCCGGCCTCCACTCCCTTCCGTCAGTGAATCCCCGCACCAGCGCCCAGTATAGCTCGTCGGGCGAACCGCAGCCTTCCTCTGCCGCGCAGGTCACGGCCGCGTTGAACGACGCCACGGGCTTATCGGTCAGCTTTTTCACCGAGGGCTTGAGGACCGAAAACATCGTGGCCCGGTCCAGGCGGTACAGCACCGTACCGTGCTGGGTGAGGACGCCCTGCCGGCGGGTCTGGGCGCTGCCCGATATCTTCCGGCCGCGGACGACGACGTCGTTGATCGGCCGGAACTCCGCCGGTATGCCCAGGCTGGCCAGCCCTTTGAGGATGCCGCCGCAGATCTCCCGGTACGACGCCCGGATATCTCTCGAAAAGCAGCTCTCGGGCGCGATCACGCTATAGGTGATCTCCCCTTGCGGGTCGTGGTAGACGGCGCCGCCTCCCGTCCGCCGCCGTACATAGTCGATGCCCTTCGCCCGGCAAGCATCCGTGTCCACCTCGTCGTGGAGCCGCTGGAAGTGCCCGATGCTGACGGCGCCGGGATTCCAGGTATAAAAGCGAATAGTGGGCGGGGAGGTGCTGGCAGCGACTCCGGCGGCGATCGCCTCGTCGACGGCCATGTTCTCCGCGGCCAGGCGCTCTTCGCGCGGGATCACTCGCCACACGACCGGCACCCCATATAAAGCCGGACAATGGCAGGCACGTCCAGGCCGATCAGCTCGACGCCCGCCTCATCGATCGTCCGGTTAAGCCTCCGCTCGATTTCGGCAGCCGGTACGGTCTGCTCCAGCCCGGCCAAAGCATTTTCGATAAGCGCGATACCCTCCTCGGGATACGCGAAGAAGTCCCCGGTGATCTCGACGCCGCCGTCGGCCCGGACGGTGACCCGGGCGAGCTTTCCGCCCGGCACTTTCTCTTCTGCGTACGCGTCAGACGTCATCGGTAGTTGCTCTCGGTGGGCAGTCCGGACTGCTTCCACTCCCGTATGCCGCCCTTGTAGTCCCGCACGTTTTTGTATCCCATGCGCCCCAGTATTTTTGATGCGCTGGTGCTGGCTGAACAGACGAAGCTGTCGCAGTAGACGATGATGTTATCGTCGGGCTTCAGTATCGAGGCGGCCTTACCCTCTATCTCGTCCAGCGGCAGCGAGCGCGCGCCCTTGATATGCTCCCGGTCGTAGTCGCTCCGGGGGCGGACGTCCAGCAGCGTGAACGGCTCGCTGCTATCCATCATCCGCCTGAGGTGTGCAACGCCGATGGCCCTGACGTGCTCGGTATACATGACATCACCATGAGAGACTACGGCCGCCCGCGTTAAAAACTATGGGAGCGGAGGACGCGGATGGCCCCGGCGTCCGGGGCCGCGGGTGCTGCATTTCTACGATCGTTTCATCCTCTTGCGCCCCGGGACCGCCGTATGGTATAAACAAACGATATTCGATATTTTGGCAGTTTTTCTGCGAATAACGGATAAATATCTATTAATCGACTTTTGTTTGATTGCTGTGTCGGTCTACCGGTGGGTGACGACATGGCTGGTGTATTGAGGAGGTAATGGAATGAGGATGTTGAGGGTAGCGCTGGTGCTTTTCGTGCTGGCATCGTTCGTAGGCGCCACCGTAGCCGTTTCGATGGCGGCCACCGTCACCCCGACGGCGAAGCCGACCGCGAAGGCGACGATGAAACCGACGGGCGTCAAGATGCCGATCAAGATGACCGGCAAAATGATTGACTTACAGCAGATGAAGTCCACGATAGGTGATGTCTACAAGAAGCTGATCACGGGCACAAAGATGCCGGCGAAGCCGGCGATGCCCGCGAATAACACGACCGCTAAAACCGGAGTCAACCAGACTGCGGGCACAGTCAACCAGACTGCGGGCGCAGTCAATAAGACTGCGGGCACAGTCGACAAGACCGCGACCGGTGCGAACGCAAAGAAGTGGCCGGCCCAGACGAAACCGAGCATGAAGCTCAGCACGCCGTCGATGCGTTCGATCCAGACGCCGTCGTTGAGCCTGACCGGCGCCATGCCCAAAACAGGCAACACGACGGCGAAGCCCGGCGGCACTTCCGGTAAAAAAATGATCATCGGCCTGGGCATCTGAACAGCTTCGAGGGGTTTCCCCTCCGGGCTGTTTTTCAGGCCGTCTTGATGCGCGCGACGTCTTCCAGGCCCAGCTCTCTGGTCGAGATCTCTCGCATCTTGTACTTCTGGATCTTTCCCGAGATCGTCATCGGGAACTCGTCGACGAACTTGATGTACCGCGGTATCTTGTAGTGGGCGATCTGGCCTTTGCAGAACTCCTTGATGTCGGCCTCGCTGATCTTTTCGCCGTTCTTCAGCTTCACCCACGCGCACAGCTCCTCGCCGTACTTCATATCCGGCACGCCGATGACCTGCGCGTCACTGATGCCGGGGTGCGTGTAGAGGAACTCCTCGACCTCGCGCGGGTATATATTCTCGCCGCCGCGGATGACCATGTCCTTGATGCGCCCGGTGATCTTGCAGTAGCCTTCCTCATCCAGCGTGCCCAGGTCGCCGGTGTGCAGCCAGCCCTGCGCGTCGATGGCCAGGTTCGTGGCGTCCGGGTTCTTGTAGTAGCCGTCCATGATCATGTAGCCGCGGGCGCAGATCTCGCCCGGCACGCCCCGCGGGACGATGTCGCCCGTCTTGGGGTCCACGATCTTGAGCTCGGTGTGCGGCATGGCCCGGCCGACGGTGGAGACGCGCTTCTCGATCGAGTCGGTGGTGGTCGACATGGTCAGGCCGGGCGACGACTCCGTCTGGCCGTAGGTGATGACGACTTCCGTCATGTTCATGAGCGTGTTGACCTTTTTCATGTACTCGATGGGGCAGGGGGAGCCGGCCATGATCCCGGTCCGCAGGCTGCTGAAATCAAACTTACTGAACAGGGGATGCTCGAGTTCCGCGATGAACATCGTGGGAACGCCGTGTACAGCGGTGCACTTCTCTTTCTCGATGGTCGTCATGACCGCGACGGGGTCGAAGTACTCGCTGGGCAGCACCATGGTCGCGCCGTGGGTCATGCACGCCAGGTTCGAAAGCACCATGCCGAAGCAGTGGTAGAACGGCACTGGAATGCAGAGCCTGTCCTTTTCCGAGAATTTCATGCACTCGCCGATGAAGTAGCCGTTGTTCAGGATGTTGTGGTGGGTGAGCACCACGCCCTTGGGGAAGCCTGTCGTGCCCGAGGTGTACTGGATGTTGATGGGATCGTCGAACGAAAGCGTCTGCTGCACGGTGCAGAGGGCTGCGTCCGGTATCTCGTCGCCCAGCTTCAGCATCTCGTCCCAGGTGTACATGTAGTCCTGCTTGTTGCCCCGGATGAGGACGACCGACTTGAGGAACGGGAGGTTCTCCGAGTTGATCCTGCCGGGCGGGGAGCCCTTTGCCTCCGGGCAGACCTCGTTGAACATTTTAACGTAGTCCGAGGTCTTGAAGGACTCGATGAGCAGCAGCCCCTGGACTTCGGCCTGCTTGAGGACGTACTCCAGCTCGTGCGTGCGGTACGCGGGATTGATGTTAATCATGACGATGCCCGCTTTCGCGGTCGCCCACTGGGTGATCACCCATTCGGCTACGTTAGTCGCCCAGATGGCCACCCGGTCGCCTTTCTTATACCCTAAGCTTAATAATCCCTTAGCTGCCCTGTTGACCTGTCTCTGAAGCTCGCGCCAGGTGTATCTCACGCCCTGGTGCTCCGATACCAACGCTTCCCGGTCCGGGAACTGCTCGACGATGTCGTCGAACATGTCGCCGATGGTCATGCCAATCAGCGGCTTCTCGGACCCCATAAAAGTATAGCTCTGGGACTTTCTCTTGGGCATTTCTCAACCATCCGTTC
This sequence comes from Methanocella sp. PtaU1.Bin125, assembly GCA_002067315.1. GTDB lineage: Archaea > Halobacteriota > Methanocellia > Methanocellales > Methanocellaceae > Methanocella_A. The sequence continues at coordinate 10,072 of MVRA01000047.1, forward strand.
CATTTACCCGTACTATGACAACCCGTGTCATTGTGACAATAGGTTTTCCTTTATATATAGCTAACCCACCGGGTACGCACGCTTAATCTGCAAGCGCAACCCGCATGTATCGGCTGCTTATTAGAATGAAGAAAATGTACTGATAATAAATCTTTCGGATGCGCTCATAATCGTGAAGAAAATTTTGTTTCATCTATAATTATTAATCGTGCTAATAACTGGAAAATTGTGGTTTTTTTCTGCCCGGCGAGCCTATGCGTGCGCCGTGACAGCGTAATGCACGGAAGCGTTTAAATAGTGTGCCCGGAATCATAGAAAATTGTACCCAATGAGGAGCACTTTTTAAGAAGGTAAGGACATGCAGGAACGAATTAAGGAAGTGGCGGCCAGGATCAAGGAGCTCAGGGACATCCTCGGGCTCAGCCTCGACGACATGTCATCGCATCTGAAGCTGAGCAAGGAAAAATACCTGAAATACGAAAACGGCGAGGAGGATATCCCTGCCAGCGTCCTCTATGAGATCTCCCGCAAGCTCGGGGTCGAGATGAGCATCCTGCTCACGGGCGAAGCGCCCCGGATGCACTACTTTTCGGTGACGCGGAAGGGGAAAGGCGTGAGCGTCGAGCGGAGGAAGCAGTACCGGTACCAGAGCCTCGCCTCCAACTTCATCAACAAGAAAGCCGAGCCATTCGTCGTGACGGTGGAGCCCAAGCCGGCCGGCACGAAGGTCCAGACCAACTCGCACCCGGGACAGGAGTTCAACTATATCCTGGAGGGCAGCCTCAAGCTCATCATCAAGGATACCGAGTTCGTCCTGACGGAAGGCGATTCCATCTACTTCGACTCGGGGTGCGATCACGCCATGGTGGCGCTGAACGACAGGCCTGCAAAATTCCTGGCTATAATCATGTAAAAAACGGGTGGTACCATATGTCGATACTGAACAGGTTTTTAACCAGAACGGAATTCAAGTCATACGAGGATTTCCGGGATAATTATCAGGTGAATGTGCCGGAAAACTTCAACTTCGCCTACGACGTCGTGGACGTCATGGCCCGGGAGACTCCCGATAAGATCGCCCTGGTGTGGTGCGACGACCTCGGGAGCGAAAAGATCATCACGTTCTCCGAGATGAAGCGCCTGAGCGATAAGGCCGCGAACTTTTTCAAGAGTACGGGGATCAGGAAAGGCGACACCGTCATGCTGGCGCTCAAGGGGCGGTACGAGTGGTGGCATTGCATGCTGGCGCTCCACCGGATCGGCGCCATCGCCATCCCGGCGACCCACATGCTCACTACCAAGGACATCGTGTACCGGACCAAACTGGCCGATATCAAGATGATCGTGGCGGCTAACGAGAAGAGCCTGATCGATTACGTGGACCAGGCTCAGAAAGAGTGCCCCGGGCTGCTGAAGTATAAGGCGATCGTCGAGGGGTGCTCCGCAGGCTGGATCGACTTCAACGGCGAGGTCGCGAAGGCCAGCGACAGCTTCGTCCGGCCGACCGGTGCTGAAGCGACGAAGAACGATGACATCTCGATTCTCTATTTCACCTCCGGCACAGCGGGCCTTCCAAAGATGGTGGTACACGACTTCGTCTACCCGCTGGGCCACATTCTCACGGCCGTCTACTGGCAGAACGTCATGGACGACGGCCTCCACTACACCGTGGCGGACACCGGGTGGGCCAAGGCGGTGTGGGGCAAGATCTACGGCCAGTGGCTCGGCGGCAGCGCGGTCTTCGCCTACGACTACGAGGAGTTCAACCCGCTGCGGCTGCTGCAGAAGACGACGGAGTACAAGGTGACTACGTTCTGCGCCCCGCCCACGATCTACCGCTTCCTCATCAACGAGGACCTGAGCAAGTTCGACTTCTCGCACATGAAGTACAGCGTGACCGCCGGCGAGCCGCTGAACCCCGAAGTATACAACCGCTGGCTCAAGGCGACGGGGCTCCGGCTCATGGAAGGCTTCGGCCAGACCGAGAGCGTCGTCATGATCGCCACCTACCCGTGGGTAGAGACCCGGCCGGGCTCCATGGGCAAGCCTTCCCCGCTCTATAACATCGAGCTGCTCAACGCGGACGGCAAGGTCTGTGAAGCGGGCGAAGAGGGCGAGATCTGCATCAACATGTCGAAAGGCGCCCCACCGGGACTGTTCAAGGGCTACTACCGCGACGAGAAGCGGACCTCGGCGGTCCTGCACAGCGGCTATTACCACACGGGCGACATGGCCTGGATGGACGAAGAGGGCTACCTCTGGTTCGTGGGCCGGGCCGACGACGTCATCAAGAGCTCCGGCTACCGCATCGGGCCCTTCGAGGTCGAGAGCGCGCTCATCCAGCACCCCGCGGTCGTGGAGTGCGCCATCACCGCCGTGCCCGACGAGATCCGGGGCCAGATCGTCAAGGCCACCGTCGTACTGAGGAAAGACTACACGGCCAGCGACGCCCTGAAAAAGGAGCTGCAGAACCACGTGAAGAAGGTGACCGCTCCTTACAAGTACCCGCGTATCGTGGAGTTCGTCCCGGTGCTGCCGAAGACCATCAGCGGAAAGATCCGCCGGGTCGAGATCAGGGACAAGGATAAGGATAAAGCCAAGGAGCAGTCATAAGCTCCCGGTCGTTGCGGGATGGCGCTTTCGTCCATTTCGCAACTACTGTCTCTTTTTATTGGCACTGTCGCATGCATTCTACGGGCGTATAATACGCCGTACACTCCCACATGCATGCCCCGGGGCCGGCGTTGAGCGCCTGCACGCCCATAGCACCGGCTCCGCCGGGCGCGGCCACCGGCCCATACTGGTACGTCATGGCGGGCACGCTTCCGTACTCGTAATGCTGATACACGTTGAAGCCGCCTGTCACGTCGTCGATCGTGCGGTACTGGTTACTCTGGAAATCGATGCCGACGGGCAACTGGTAGGGCTCGCCGACACCCGGGGAGCGGACATCGCCGGGAGAACCTGTCACGGCCTGCCCGAACGCCGGCATTGTCCCGCATAACTGGCATGCGACGATTGAAAAAATAATCGCGACGCACATCGTTCTGACCGGATTCATAATCGCTGTCATTTAAAGGTCTGTGGCGATGTAGATATGATTGCCTGTCACAGGCCCCGATATAACCCGATAAAAAGGCCGAAGATGCCGGGTATACGTTTTTAGCCGGCATCACCCGTATTTCAGGTCACTGTTCATATGAAGGTCGTAGACGATGCAGTGCCGAATGCCGCAGCCGATTCGCCGAACACGCCGCCGATGCCATTGGTCGAGAACGTCGTGCCGAAGGGCTCCGACGACGACACTCCGAAAACGCTCGGGCCGACCTGGGTAGCTGAGAACGCCTGGTTCTGGGTCGCTATCGTGTTGCCGAAGACGTTCGCGCCGATCTGGTTAAAGGACTGTGCCGTCCCCGGGACGCTGGTCGAGGTGCCAAACACGTTGCCGACGGCCGTGTTGGAGAACGCCTGGCCCTGCGCCGCTGCCGTGTCGGCGAAGACGCTGGACCCGATCTGGCTGAAGGACTCTGCGGTGCCGAGCCCGCTGAACGAGGTGCCAAACACATTGCCGATGCCCGTCTGGGACAGGCCCTGCCCCTGCGCCGAAACTGCGTTGCCGAAGATACTGCCGACGTTCGTCAGCGAGGTCGCCGTGCCCGGCGTGGATACCGCCTGCCCGAACACGTTGCTGATGCCTGTCGTAGAGATTCCCTGGCCCAGCCCTGCGACGGATGTGCCGAATACGCTGCTGCCGATGCCGTTGACCGAGGTCGCGGTGCCAAGGCCCGCGGTGGCCGTGCCCGCGACTGACCTGGCCTCTGCCACGCTGATCGCCAGGCCGATACTCAGGGCCATGATGATCAACACGGTTAACGCTAATCGAATTTTACCTCTCACCATCTGATAACACCAATGGTCAATCATTAAGTCCGGTTATAACCCATGCTGCATAGAAGAGCGCACACAGGTTGCTTTATGCCTGATATTGCCTGCCCGGACCCCCAAAATCGCCCCGAAACTTCAGTATTTGCCCGACGCAGCCCGCCCGAACCGCCCGGTCCTGCGAGGCAAAAAAGAGCGTACTGCGGGCCAATGACCTGTCCACGGGGCCGGTACCTCCCCGGTTGCGATCGCTCCCGCAGGATTCGCCGTGCATGCTTCGGCAGCCGGAGCGCACGCCGGGCGGTATTCCGGTTTTTACGTTAACAATCTTTTAAAGTCCGCTGGTCCTAACCAGTAACGGGTAACGAGGTAAAAAACGGGCTTGCCTGACCGGCGGCACGGGTGTTGATATGGGGCGGGTATTCGGGTATCTCGGGGGCTTCCTGGCCATCCTGGCAGCTGTCTGGCTATTATTGATCGTTCTGGTGCCCTGCAGCGTCTCTGCCATCGAGGCCCGGCCCGAGCTCCGGTGCGGCAATACGGTCATGGGCATGGAGTATGTCGACAGCGGCATGGGCCAGGCGCTCTTCCATCGGCAGACGCTGGCGGCCGATGAGGCCGCGGCGCTGGCCATCGATTTCCCGGCCGCTTCAGGCGACGGCGGGTTGTCGATCGCGCAGACCGGCGCCGATACCACGGCGGCGGCCAGCACCGGGTTTTTCTTCTCCAACTTCCAGTTCTCCCCGGTCGTCAACGTCGGTGCCGCCCCCGTGGGCGCCGGCCAGTTCGGCAAGCCATCCCCCGTAAAGACTGCCGCATTTACCGGTAAAGCCGTCATGTACCCCGAAATGGTCGTCAGGGGAAACCTGCTGGGCAAAGGCGATCTCCCGGCCGTGATAAGCGCCGGTTTCTCGTTCCCGCCTGCGCAGGCCGTCGTCGCGAACGAGACCGTCTGGGCGCTCGGAAAGATCGAGTCTGACCGGAACGCCCTGGGCCTCAACGCCATCGACAAAGGCCTGCCGGTAATTCTCTCCGCCCACAAGTTCGACTTCGTGTCCACGCCCGAACAGATCAGCAAGGCCAGCATCCTCATGCGGCTCTGGCGCAACACCCACCAGGGGAGCATGCTGAACTTCATGTACGAGGGCGATGCCGCGTACCCCGAGTGGATCGCTCCGGTGAAGAACCCCATGCAGCTGATTGACTGCGGCGATTCCCGGAAGGCCATAAAAAGCGCCCTGGAGATGACCCGGCCGGGCAAGTACCTGTCCCGGTCTTTCTGGAGCCTGTGATGCAGTAAAAGATCAAAAAGGCAATGGTGAAGGAATTATTCCCTCACCATCTTGATCGACTTCGTCGGGCACTCGTTGGCGCAGATGCCGCAGCCCTTGCAGTAGTCGTAGTCGACGTTCAGGTCCCGGTCGATGCAGGCCTCCGGGCAGTACAGGATGCAGTTCCCGCACTTCTTGCAGCTCGGCCGGTCTATTTCCGGCCTGAACGTCCGCCAGGTGCCGGTCCTGCCGGCCGCCCCGTGCTGAGGCTTCGAGGCAGGCGTTACCGGGATGTCCCGCTTTTTCAGGGCCGTCTTGCTCTTCTGGACGGTTTTTGCCTTCAACATATGACCACCTTCTCATAGGCTTCCGTTGCCGCTTTGACGTTCTTCTCGTCGTTGAACGTGTCCCTGATGGCCGCCAGCGCCGAGTCGAGCTTCACGATCCCGAGCTTCGCCAGCGCGCCCAGTATCGGTGTATTAAGGATAGGCGCGCCCGACAGAGTCAGGCCGAGGTCCAGCGCGATATCGGTCACGTTGACGGTCGCGACCCGGAAGTCGCCGCGCGGAAGCTTCGCGTGATGGTTCGTGTTGACGATCAGTAATCCCCCCGGTTTCAGGCCTTCGGTGACGTTGACCAGGTCCAGGATGGTGTCGTCGAGCACGACTACGATGTCCGGGCTGTAGATCTGGCTGGACACCTTGATATCGTTATCCGAGATGCGGGTGAACGACATGATGGGTGCGCCCCGGCGCTCGGCGCCGTAGACGGGGAACGCGGTGCTGTACTTACCCTCGAGGAAGGCCGCCTGCGCGAGTAGCTTCGACGCGGTGACGCCGCCCTGCCCGCCGCGGGAGTGCCATCTGATCTCCAGCATCATTCCACCCCCATCCACATCTCGCCTTCAGGCTTCGCCTTCCTGACAAACGATGCGATGTCCCTGTAGCTGACGTCCTGGCCGCCCAGCCCGCAGATCACGTTAAACACCGGCACGTTATGCCGGAAGCGTATCTCCTGTGCGAGGATGCCTCCCGCGCCGGGCGAATAGTCCCGGTCGAGCACGACCACGCGCCTGCCCTCGACGTTGAGCCGGGGGAACGGGCGGAACTGCCGCACCCGGATGGACCCGGCCTTCACGCCTTCCTTCCGCAGCAGGTCGACGGCCTCCTCCGCCTCGCGGGCGATGGTGCCCATGCTGACGATCACGACATCCGCGTCGTCCGCGCGGTATTCGATCGCGTCGGAGTATGCCCGGCCGAACCGCTCCGCGAACTCCTTCTCCACGACGCGGGCGAGCTGTCCGCCGGTCCGCATGTCCTCGTCGATCATGCGGCGGAACTTGAAGTAGTCCGCCGGCCCGGTCAGGTTGCCGTATGACATTGGGTTGTCCGTGTCGATCGCATGTGGCATGTCTATCGCTGGCAGGAAGTCGCCCGTGTCGGTGATGTCCAGCGACTGGATGGCGTGGCTCAGGATGAAGCCGTCCAGATTGATCATGACGGGCAGGTACACCGATTCCGCGATCTTGTAGGCCATGACGACGGTATCGTAGACTTCCTGGACCGTGGAGGCGTAGAACTGCATCCAGCCCGTATCGCGCTGCGACAGCGCGTCCGTGTGCTCCGCCCAGATGTTCCAGGCGGGCCCGACGGCCCGGTTGACGTTGGCCATCACGATGGGCAGGCGTGCGCCGGCCGCCCAGTGGAGCATCTCGTGCATATATAACAGGCCGTGGCTGGACGTGGCCGTGAATACCCGCGCGCCGGTCGCCGAGGCGCCGATGCACGCCGCCATCGCCGAGTGCTCGCTCTCCACCCGGATGTAGGCCGCGTCCATCTTTTTCGTCTCCACGAAGGCGGCGATGGTCTCCACGACCTCCGTCTGCGGGGTGATCGGGTAGGCGGCGATGACCTCGACGTCGGACTCCTTGACCGCGAACGCGGCCGCCTGGTTGCCCGTGGCCATCTTCTTCACTGGACCAGCCCCCTGATGCGTGCGGCGCCAGCCTCGATCTCATGCTTCAGGCCTGCGATGTCGGCGCCCTTGAAACGGCCCTGCAGCTTCACGTACTCTTCGACAGGCGCGGGCTTCTTCAGCGCGGCGGACGAGGGCGCGCTGAGGGTGACCTTGCCGCTCTGGTACTCGTAAAGGTACCACATGCCGGTCCTGACGGCCAGCTTGCCCACCTCCACCGACTTTTCCGTGGAATACCGCCAGCCGGTCGGGCACGGGGCGTGCACGTGGATGAACTTCGTGCCCTCCAGGGAGAGCGCCTTCTGTACCTTCTTCATCAGGTCCCTCGGGTATGCGGCGCTGGCCGTGGCCATGTAGGCCGGGCGGTGCGCCATGACGATGAAATCGATGTCCTTCTTCGAGTCCTTCCGGCCCGTGGGCGTGGTCGTCGTGATCGCGCCGAACGGCGTGGAGCCGCTCTTCTGCATCCCCGTGTTGCCGTACGCCTCGTTGTCGTAGCACACGTAGAGGATGTTCGCGTTGCGCTCGATAGCGCCCGATAATGCCTGGATGCCGATGTCGACGGTGCCGCCGTCGCCGGCGAAGACGATGACGTTTTTGCCGTTGTTGCGTTTGGCCGAGGCCATGCCGTCGGCAGCGGCGGCCGCGGCCGCGAAAGCGATGTTCAGCACGGGCACGCCGTAGGCCGTTTTCGGGAACGAGCCCTGGCACACCGTGGAGCAGCAGGCCGGGTTCACGATGATCGTGTCCTTGCCCGCGGCTTTCAGTATGTAGCGCAGCGCCAGCATCGCCGAGCAGCCGGCGCAGGCCGTGTTGCCCTTGTAAAGAAATTCTTCCTGGGGGATATCGTCCAGCATCAAACCACACCTGTCTGTTGTATTGGCTGCATACTATTCGCTGCCGGTATTTAAAATGTTATGGTACTAGCTAGCACGCGTACTCCAGGCCTCCGGGCCCTCCCGCCCCGGACGCAGGGACCGGGCACCAAATAGCCTTACGGCGCCTGCACCGCGGTAGCTGGCATCGTCTGGCAAATGCGTGGTGGCATGGAGCCGTTACACAGTGTCCGTCAGCGACTTTTACGGCAACGTGAGCGAAAACGCGTCATTTTTACACGGGCCTGCAGGGTTTTACCGCATATGCTTACGTTAACCTTATGCAGATCGGCCAAATAAATCATACCGGGCGTTGTGCATCGCATTCAGGAATGCCCGTAACGGGGATAGCAGTCTATGGGATACGGCGTAAAGGGTACGATGGAAATCGGCCGCAGCGCTGCCATCGAGCACGGCCTGTCCGGGTTGAGACAGGTCGTCGAGGCCGAGCCACAGAACGTGGAGGCGCGTTTCAGCTACGCGATGGCGCTGGAGGGCGAAGGCCGCTGGGACGACGCCGAGCGCGAGTACCGCCGGGCGGCCGAGATCCGGCCGGAGAGCGCGGAAGCGTACGTGCACTACGGCGACATGCTCCGGAAAGCCCGCCGGCCCGAGGACGCGGAAGCGCAGTACCGCAAGGCCATCAGCTTGAGCCCCGGGGACTTCCGGGCGCATTTCCGCTACGCGACGATGCTGGAAGAGCAGAAGCGCCTCGAGGAGGCCGAGGACGAGTACGTCCGCGCCGCCTGCCTGAAGCGCTGAGGCCATGATCGCCTGTGGTTTTCACTAACGGCGTAATAGGACATGAATGGCCCGGAGGCCTGACTCTCGCGCGCGGACGCCGGACGCCCTTATTCGCATCATTTTAAAAAGAAACCTTCTCTGAATCCGCCCCGGTCGGCGTGCTTTTTCCGGCGGATGGCCGCGACCTCTTCCCTGTCGAGGCCGTATGCATCGGCCAGGGCGTCTGCGACTTCGAGCACGTCGGCCAGCTCTTCGCGTATGTCCGCGGCGGCCCGGAGCTCGGCGGCTTCCTCGACCAGCTTGTCCTTCAGCGCCTGCCGCAGCCGCTCGCCGCTGATGCGCTCGACTTCCGGCGATTTTCCTTCCGCCCGCATGATCGCCGGTATGCGGTCCCTGACCAGCTTGCCCACAATATCAGATGATGTCTTGAGCATATGAATTTTCAGGTGACGGGATAGCATTTTATGCAGGCCGATTATATAATATAATATAGAGCGGGGTTTTCAGATGAAGAAGAAACTGGTGATAGTCTACCTGAGCACATCGGGCAATACGAAGAAGATGGCCGACGCGATTGCCGAGGGGGCCAGCTCGCGCGGCCTCGACACGGTCGTCTCGAGCTTCTATGACGCCGACATGAACGACATCCAGAGCGCGGACGCGATCGCGCTGGGCTCGTCCACGTTCTGGTATAAGATGCACGAGGCGATGAGCAACTTTATCACGCGGCTCGAAAACGAGGGCGTGAAGGGCAAGGTCGGCGCGGCGTTCGGCTCCTACGGGTGGAGCGGCGAAGCGCCCGTGCAGATCGCAGACCGCCTGCGCGCCATGGGCATGAAGGTCGTCGACCCGGTGCTGCGGGTGCAATGGACTCCGGAAGAGAAGGACCTGAAAGAGTGCGAGCGGCTGGGCAAAGACATCGCCAAAGCGGTCAAAGGCGAGAAGGAGTCCCGTGACCGGGAGCAGGAGCTGGAACGGGCGGCCCCGGCGCCATAGGCCGGTCGTCGGCCGGCGCAGGCTCCGGGCGCGACACCGTCCACGGACGGCGGACGCCTATCGTTTCCTGCCGCAGGCAAGTAAACTTCAAATAGGAATTGCGTGCATATAACTCATATCTTAATTTGTTAAAGGAGGTTTCATTTTTTGTTCCCCAATAAAAAAGTGCAGGCCCTCGTCGGACAGAAGGTCCAGGTCGAGATGAAAGGCGAGAAAAATATCCTGGAAGGTACGCTCGTCAGCGCGGACGACTACCTGAACCTTCACCTGACAGACACCACGGAAATTTCCAGCGGCCAGAAAGTCAGGAGCCTGGGCTCGGTCGTCCTCAGAGGCAACAATATCATTTTACTAAACCCGGTCAAGGAGTAATCCTGCGGTGAGCGATAGTTTAGAGGACAGGGCGCTTGAGCTGATCAAGTCGAAACCCAAAGGCATTCTCCAGAGCGAGCTGTGGAAAGACCTTGAGATCGACAGCCGCAAGTGCTCCCGCGTGGTGGCCCGGCTGGAGGCCGAGGGCAAGGTGAAGCGGACCTGGGAAACGGTGAGCGGTACCCGCACGTACCGGCTCGGCTTCGTCCAGCAGAAGAAAGAAGCCCCGAAGAAAGAGTATCGTTTCGACCTCATCCTGGCCGAAGACGAGGTGGCGCCGTGCGTCGGGTGCACCTTCGAGTGCGAGCCCGACTACTGCCCGGACCTCGGCCTGTGGATCGAGCTGCTGGCAAAAGAAGAGGCCCGCAGGCCCGGTAAGCCGGCACCGGCGAAGATCGAACCGGAAGAGGTCGAAGTGCCCGCGGAGGCAGAGGAGGCGGAAGCCCCGGTTGTGGCACGGGCTGGCAAAAAGGCGAAGAAGGGCAAGGCGGCAAAACCCCCCGTCGAGGAGCCCGTAGAGGCGGAAGAAGAGCCGGAAGCGGTCAGGCCGGCGAAGAAGGGCAAGCCAGCGAAGGCTAAGCCGGTCGAAGCGGAAGAGGCGTACAGGCCGGTGAAAAAAGGCAGAGCCGCAAAGCCGGTCCCGGTAGAGGAAGCGGAACCGGAAGAAGTGCCGGAAGCGGTCAGGCCGGCGAAGAAGGGCAAGCCAGCGAAGGCTAAGCCGGTCGAAGAGGAAGCGACGGAAGAAGCGGAATTCAAGTCCGCGAAAAAGGGCCGGGCGGTCAAAGAGACGAAGCCCGCGCCGAAGGCCCCGGTGACAAAGGAAGAGAAAAAGCCTCCCTCCAAAAAACATAAGTCAGTAAGTTAAAAACGTCTCTATTTCTTATAAAAACTCTGCGCAGGCCGGGATCCGCCCGGGCCTTCGCGCACGCATGCGTGACTGCGGCAGAGGCGACCCCTGTTGACGGCCGGCGAAATCCGCAGGCTCCCGGCGAACATGGCATGAGTCGCTTAGTCCTGAATATTCTCCGGCACTTTGCTTAAAATAAAAAAGCGGTTCTTCTGTGTTTTTCGGATCTGCAGATTCAATGAAATGGGCTTGGTTTCGGGGGCCTGTCATACCAATACTCGCGACGATCGCGACGAAACGCGACGATCGCGACGTTTCTCTACGTTCTCGCGACGATCGCAACGAAACGCTACGGGCGCGACGACGGTTAACCGATAACCCGCAATATCATCATTCTTAGA
>MVRA01000048.1 GCA_002067315.1 Methanocella sp. PtaU1.Bin125
AAGGCCGGAGACAACGTGACCGTCGACTACATCGGATGGTTCGACGACGGCACCATATTCGACACGTCCAACGCGACTGTGGCGTTCAACGCAGGCATCTACGATCCGGCCGCCATTTATGCGCCGCTCTCGTTCATCGCCGGCAACCAGGAAGTCATCCAGGGCTTCGACGACGCCGTCACGGGCATGAAGGTCGGCGAGTCTAAAAACATTACCATCGAGGCGAAAGACGCCTACGGCGAGTACGACCCGTCGCTGGTCCAGCCGGTCAACATGAGCGTGCTGCAGGCGTACAACATCACGCCCGAGGTCGGCGACACGCTGTACTACAACATGAACCCCGTCACCGTGGTCGCCATACCGAACAACACCACCGTGATGATCGACTTCAACGGCCCGATGGCCGGCAAGCGCCTGCACTTCTCGGTGACCGTCGTCGACATCGAGCGGCCTGCCGCCACGCCCAAGTCAAGCTGAATATTAGAAATGGCTGGCGTTCCGGCGGAACGTCAATCGGTTCCTTTTTTATTGGTTACAAAAAAGAGCGAGCCCACAAAGTCCGATCGGAAGAAGGCTATGTTGATCCTTTCCCTAACTATGCTCTGTGTACCCTGTAGACTCCGGGGACTCTGTGTTGAGTGCCGGCTGAGCATACGTAAAAAGTTTTCATGACTTTTTCACGGGTGGGGCGACGGGTGGTACCGGCACTTTTCGCAGGTTGCCGCGGGCGATGGAGAAGGCGACGCCGACGACGCAGAGCACGGCCATGATCACGAAGGTCACCTGAATGCTCTGCATGAGCAGGTCATAAGGACCGGTCTTCGGTATCTCGGCGTGGCCCATGAAGGCGGTGAAGATCAGGTTGGCGATGCCGAGGCTCAGCATCTGGCCGATGAGCCGCATGGTGCTCACCATGCCCGAGGCCACGCCGAAGTCGCGCTTCTCTACCGAGCTCATGATAGCGTTGGTGTTGGGCGACGAGAAGAGCGCGAACCCGAGGCCGAGGAACATTAGGCCGGCGATCACCATCGGCAGCGGCGTCCCGGGGCCGATCAGGGCGAAGAGCACCAGGCCGACGGCGCAGAGGCCCATGCCGGCCGAAGCGACGACGCGGGGCTCCACCCGGTCGGACAGCCTCCCGGTCAGCGGCGAAAAGACCGCCATCATGACCGGCTGGGCGATCATGATCAGGCCCGCCGTCAGCGGGTCGAAACCGGCGATCTTCTGCAGGTAGAGGCTCAACATGAAGGCGACGGCCGACGTGGCGCTGTAGTTGATCAGCGCGGCGAGGTTCGAAAACAGGAACACCGTGTTGTTGCGGAAGACGCTGATCTTCAGCACGGGGTTCCGGTTGCGCAGCTCCCACCAGAAGAAAGTGCCCATGAGCAGGAGACTCAGCGCGAAGAGCGCAGTACCCCACGGCTCCTGTATGTTCGACAGCCCCAGCATCACCGCGACGAGCATCGCCCCGTACAGCGCCATCCCGGGCACGTCGAACGCCGCCGATGCCTCTGTGCGCCACTCTTCCTTGATCTTGTAGACGGCGAGCACGGCCACAATAAGCGCATAGAGGGCGATCCCGGCGTAGATGAGCCGCCAGCTGCCGAAATGGGTGATGAAGCCGCCCAGGGGCGGCCCGAGCGACAGCCCCGCGTACGTGATCGCCACGTTGATGCCCAGCACCTTGCCCCGCTCCTTCAGCGGGTACACGGACGTCAGGATGGCCACGGACGTCCCGAAGATCATGGCGCTGCCGATCCCCTCGAGGGCCCGCGATGCGATCAGCATGTAGATGGAGTTCGAGACGCTGCAGAGCAGCGACGAAACGACGACGACCAGCAGGCCGATGACGAAAATCCGCTTGCGGCCGAACTGGTCGGCGATACGGCCGAACGGGACCACGAAGATCGCCGCCGCGAGCATGAAGCCCGTGACCACCCAGTTCAACAGCGCCTGATCGGGGACCGCGAACTCCGAGTTGATGGTGGGGAGCGCGATGTTGAGGGACGTGGCGAGGAACGGGGTCGTGAACGCCGTCATGCAGGTGATGAGAAGGACCATCCGTTTATCGTTGAGAGAAGCCATATGCCGGGAACACCCGCCTGCGCCAGCGTCGTGCAGCCACGCTGTCGCGGAAGTCGTAAAGACAGAATTTTCCCGCACTGTATATATACTACTCGCTGTATATACTCCTCGCTGCCCGGGCGGCCGGCCTACCAGCGCGGGGAAACCCGGGTGCCGGAGAGCGAGCATGCCCGGACGTCGTCGCATTGTTCGCCGATGCACTGGCGGCGCAGGGTGTGGACTTCGACCATATGATGAGGGTGATACCGCATTTTCGCCTCGCGCAGCCCGGCGACGCCCATGTCGCTCTCGCGGTTGACATACTCGAAGTCCCGCGCCAGCACGGCCGCAGTCTCCGCGTTGATCGCCTTATAGACGCCCTCGTAGTCTTCCAGCCCCTTCTCGAAGTGCACCAGCGCCGTATCGGCGTTCAGCCGCTCGAAGATCGACATGGCCCCGATCTTCCCGTCCACCCGGATGAGCAGGCCGGAGAGCTTTAGATCGACGAAGTAATCGATGGCGAAGAGGACTGCGTCCTTTTCGTGCTCCAGTACCGGATCGCCCTCGCATTGCTTCCACTCGCACCACTGGTCGAGGAACTCTTTGACTTCGTTGCTGTTGCCCGACGTGATGGATTCCACGGTATAAGAATAATTTCTCTTGAACTTGTTGAGCTGCCGGCGAGCGGAGTGGTACGTCCCGTTGGGCAGTTCCGCCAGGTCCTTCGCGCGGTAGACGTACTCGAAGTGGTCCCGGTCCGGGACGATATCCAGTGGCCCGAATGACGCCTTCAGCCATTCCGCGGTCGGCACATCGATCAGCACCATGGGGGTGCAGTCGCTCACCTCGTTGCCGAGCCGGATCACGTCGCCCATCAGCGCCCGGTCGCGCGGGCCGATGGGAGGGCGGAACCGGGTGATGCCGTCGATGGTACTCGCGAGGATGACGCTATCGTTCACTTTCGCGAAGCTATAGTGCGCATAGCTGTTCCAGCAGGCCATGTTGGCGAAGGTGTTATCGCTGTGCACCTGCGGGTACCGGGCGTAAAGGCCGGCGAAAAAGTCGCGGTCCTCGAGACGGACGGGCTGAAAATCGTCGAGCGACAGCATCTATGGATTCCCCAGGTAGAGCATCGGGACGTGTCCCGGCATGATCCTGAAGCCGAGCGTCTCGTAAAATTGTTCCGACCCGGGCTCGGCGATCAGCCCGATCCAGCCCACGCCGCGCGCTTTACAGGCCGCGACGAGGGCGGTGACGAGCTGCGAGCCGATGCCCGCATGGCGATATGCCGGCAGTACGACCAGGTCCTGGATGTAGCCGTCCGAGACGCCGTCCGACAGGACACGGCCCATGCCGGCCAGCCGGGACGTCTTCCGGTCGATGGCGACCGCGAAGGCGAAGCTCCCCTTCATCAGCGGGACCAGGCCCGACGCCTCATAGGTGTCCTTCCACCACCCGCCGGCGCGGTAAAGGTCGGCGATCTCCTCGACGTTCCACCCGTCCACGAGCCGGATCTCGATATCCTTCGCGCCGATACTTTCGCCCATGGGAGGGGAATATCGCGATGAAACCATATAGCCCTTGCGTCTTTTATTCGCAGCCGGTGTCCCGGAGAGACTCGACCGCCGTTATAGTATCCAGCGGGGCGTAACTTCTTATATGATGAGACTTCATTTTATTCCGCAGATTACTTTAAGATGGCAGGAAGACTTCATTTTTAAGGTGCAGTTCTCCGCTTCCACGATGGATGTCTCGAAAGTGCCGCGGGCACACATCTGTTTTTGAGATTCCGGCAGACTTGTGCCGGGGCCATTTAAATCGTCAAAGGAGATCGAGAAACGTTGAACAGACCAGGAAATAACCCATACAGGAACGCGACTGCAGGCGAGCCGGTGACCAGGGTACGGACGCCAAACAGGAATGAGAACGAAGTGCTGGGGACCGTGACGGGTATGCTCGGCGGGAGCCGGGTCACCGTACGCTGTCTGGACAGCACCACGAGAATGTGCCGCATACGGGGCAAGATGAAGAAGAGGACCTGGGTCCGGGAAGGCGACATCGTGATCGTCGTGCCCTGGGACTTCCAGGACGAGAAAGGCGACGTTGTCTGGCGCTATACGGGGCCGCAGGCCGACTGGCTCCAGAAGAAAGGCTTCCTGAAGGAATAGCCATTCACTATTGCCACGATAACGGGGCATCGCGCACAGGGCGATGCCCGTAACGGCAACTTTTCTGCAACGTATGCCATCGGCATGCAGTAACTCTATCGGCCCGGCCAGATTGTGTAAAATTTGAATTAACCTGATATCTATATCGGGAAAAAGTTGTCTAAAACTGTTTGGCAGGGATAACTCATGAAAATCAAAGACATCATGACAAAGGAGATCGCTTGCGTGGACGCCAGCTCGACGGCCGCAGACGCAGCCAAAAAGATGAAGGACCAGAACGTAGGGACCGTCATGATTATCGATCAGAACCAGCTGAAAGGCATGGTGACCGACCGGGCAATCACGACCAAGGCAGTGGCCGAAAACAAGGACCCGCGCTCGCTGCCGGTGACTGACATCATGACGAAGGACGTCATCGGGTGCAGCGAGGAGGACGACGTGTTCGACGCCCTCAAGACGATGGGCGAGAACAAGGTCAGGAGGCTGCCGGTCGTGAACGACCGGGATCAGCTCGTCG
This sequence comes from Methanocella sp. PtaU1.Bin125, assembly GCA_002067315.1. Classification (GTDB taxonomy): domain Archaea; phylum Halobacteriota; class Methanocellia; order Methanocellales; family Methanocellaceae; genus Methanocella_A. The sequence continues at coordinate 4,750 of MVRA01000048.1, forward strand.
GCGTCATATCCATGGCCGACATTGCCGGGCAGATGCGTTCGGGCATCGACAGCATGTTCGACGAGATGAGCAAGGCGACCCGGTAAAAGCATCGGAGACAAAGGGCACTAAGGGCATAAAGGTATAGGCCGTCCTGTTGCCCATTTTTACTTAGTATAGTGAAAAATCCATTGTGTACGCAGCGTTCAGTGCCGGCCCGCAGTACAGGAAGCTGCGGGTATGACAATACTGTTTTTTACTTTTAACGCCGTTACGTAGTGCCCTTAGTCCCCTTTATGCCATCCGTGTCCGTTGCCCGGAAAGGATTTGAAATCCCGGTATCAGACAATTATGAAGGAGAGACTTTTATGGGCGACACCGGGCTCGACGAAGAGCCGGATACGCAATCCGGCATCAGGGCTATCACGGAAGTATTGATCGACCGGGGGGCCATCAACTACGACAGCCTGCTGCTGGCGAGGACGTGCTGTCGTTGCGGGCGGTTGCTGTTCGATGCCGACGCCATGGATATCGCCGACAGGGATACGTACCGGGTGGTCGTCAGGACGCCGGACGCCCGGATGTACGTGCTGTGGGGCTCCGAGATGATGACTGCGCGCTGCAGTTGTAGCTGTTTCCAGGCCATCGTCGTCTACGGTCCGGTCCTGATTGGCAAAGATGGCTACGCAGCATTTACGATCATAGAGCTGAACGGACTTTCCCGGACGATGACCTGCCGCCTGCGGGACATGAGACAGCTGGGCGACGAGCCCGCGGATGTGGGCAGGTGGATCAGGGACGAGACGGCGCATAGCATTTCGGAAGCCGCCCGCCGGACCGCCCGGAACGCCCTTGAGGTCGTCAGCGACGACTGGAGCGGATCTCGTTATAGCTCCGGCTGGATAAGCCTGTAAAAACATTTCCACCGGCGGCCGATAAAAGAAAATGGCCGGAGACGCCGTGGTCTTTGTGCCTTCCGTGCCCGTAGTGACCGTCGCCTCCAGCGCTTATTTCTTCACTTCTTCGCCCTTCTCGATGAGCTCCTTCACCTTCTGGCCGCCCTTGTGCCCGATCTTCGAATAGAACTCCGGACCTTTCTCACCGGCGACCTTCTCGCCGCCCTTCTTGCCGATCTCTTCGTAGAACTCCTTGCCGTGGGTCGCCGCCGTCTTCTCTCCGCCCCTCTGGCCTGCCTCTTTGACGGTCATGCCGCCCTTTTTCTCAGCCATAAAACCACCAAAAAATGCAGGGCACGTGTTGATAAAACCATACGGGCATATATTCGCAGCGTGTCTGTCGATTGGCTTAAAACGGAGCGACGTCAGGAATATCAGCCGTTTTTCCCCGGCTAATAAACCCGGGGAAGATACAGCACGAAGGACGAAAAAAATACCCCTGGAGAGCCTGCTTCCTGAATTGCGTATAAGGACGCCTGCCCACGGCTTATATTAAGGTCTTCATGCCCTCCGTGCCCTCTGTGTCCAGCGCCTATTTCTTCACTTCTTCGCCCTTCTCTATGAGCTCCTTCACCTTCTGGCCGCCCTTGTGCCCGATCTTCGAATAGAACTCCGGGCCGTGCGCCTTCGAGGTGGCTTCGCCGCCCTTCTTGCCGATCTCTTCGTAGAACTCCGGACCTTTCTCCCCGGCGACCTTCTCGCCGCCCTTGTGGCCTATCTTCTCATAGAACTCCTTGCCGTGGGTCGCCGCCGTCTTCTCTCCGCCCCTCTGGCCTGCCTCTTTGACGGTCATGCCGCCCTTTTTCTCAGCCATAAAACCACCAAAAAATGCTGGGCCCCCGTAAGTTTAAGAACGCCGGCTATTTTGAGCAACGAGCTTTAACGCCACGCTTCATATAATTCAGGAGTCCTGCAGCCCCGAAAATTGGTCCGCATTCCAGTAATGCGACAGGCTCCGGTAATGTGATGTATGTGGAAAACGGTAGCTGAAGAACGATAGAGGCTGTGATCCGTGGAGGTTATTGAAGCTCGTCCTGTGACAGTTCAAACTTAATTACAAATTAGTAATAAAATTATTAAATACTAAAATAACCAAATATATTATGGTGGGTATCATAGTAATCGATATCAAGTCATTAATGGCAAGCGCCTTTCTGCTCTCTTCCGCGTACGTCATCTACCGTGCGAGCACCGTCTCGATCGGCTCCGCGATCATCGAGCTCGGCTTTATCGGCGCTCTTTGTGCCTGCATGTACTTTTCATATCGGCTGATTATTGTCTTAAACCGGACGATGGGCCGGACGTTGTAACTTCAGGCAACGACGTTGCAACTTCAGGCAACGTCACGCCTTTACAGATAAGATATCATAGATATGCGGCGGAAAAATTATTTGACAGCATATTGTGCCCGGTATTATTGGTACTTGCCCACCGGCCCTGCGAAGCCGGCACATCTTTCCCGTCTGCTCACCTGGTAATCAGCTTATTTCCCTGTGACCATACGACCCGGGATATCGCCGGATTCCGCCATTACGACAGACCATACTTATGTACAAGCGGGCTTTACATGCCTGTATCAGGTGATCCTGTTGAGCGGCACCGATATCCCCGGAGCCCCGGGTTTCCAGAACATCCCGGGCGGCGCAAGCCCTGCCAGCGCCCCTATCGAGCTGATCGACGTCGTCTTTGCCCTGTCGAATATCCGGCTGGTAAGAGAGATCGTGCAGGACAACCTCCGGCAACTCGACGAGCTAAACGTTATGGGAAAAGGCCAGACAGAAGGGCTTAAGGCGATGATCGTCCAGAAACAGCAGCAGGCGCTGAGAGACCTGGACGGCGTCGAAGGCGTGCTGAATGGCATTGTGGAAGCAAGCCTGAAGCCGGAGAGGACGGGCGCGCAGCAAGACATCAGCCTGGGCCCGGAACACTCGAAAGCGCTGATATACGCAATCACGTTCGCCATCAGCCATCTGATGAAGTTCATGCCCCAGCCCGGCACCGCGGGCCCGGAGATCCCCGGCTCGATCGTATAAATCGCATACCAGGCGCGGGCGGCATCGATCCGTTGACGATGAACCATACTTCCTTTTTTATCCTCCATTCACGGTAGCTCTTCATACCATTTGTCCCCATTCAGCCCGGTGGAAACTTTTTTATGCCCGACCGCCTCACTGACGTTCATGGCCGGTTGCACGCAGTGCGGCGAGTGCTGCAAGAAGTACGGTATGAGACTGGAGGCCACGACGCTGGACATCGCCCGATGGGCCTTCGAGGGCCGGCAGGACATCCTCGCCCGGGTAGGCATCGAGCGCCAGGGCACTGAGGTTACCGGTGGCAGGCTGTGGGTCGATCCCGACGGCCGGCGCGCCAGCGTTTGCCCTTTCCTGGAGCTGAGAGCGGATGGTAAATACTACTGCGGCATACAGGAGACCAAACCTGAAACATGCACTGCGCACTGGTGCAGGAATTATATCGAAGGGATGTAACAGTTTCCTCCATGCCGGCGTTGGCGAGTTACATCGAACGCGCTTTCATCGCCTCGACGATGTTCCTGACGCCCAGCGCGTAAGCGGCTGAGTACATGTCTGTGTGGTACTCAATGGCCGCATCATGCACCGCCCGGTAGGCCCGTTTCATGACGTCTTTCAGCTTCAGCGAGACCTCAGAGCCGTTCCAGTACAGGCCCTCCCGGCCCTGTATCCACTCGAGGTAGCTGACGACCACCCCGCCGCCATTGGCCAGGATGTCCGGCACCACCACGATGCCCCGGGCGCCGAGGATCTCCGCCCCTTTGCGGTCGACGGGCCCGTTAGCCAGGCATAAGACGACGCGGGCGTTGATGTGGCCGGCGTTCTTCTCGTTGATCTGGTCTTCTTTCGCCGCCGGCACCAGCACGTCTACGCCGAGTTGCAGCAGGTCCTGGTTGGTGATGTTGTCCGCACCCGGGAACCCCACGACGGAACCCGTCGTTTCCTTATGCTGCACGAGGGCATGGATGTCCAGGCCTTCGCCCCGGAAAACGCCGCCCTTCGAATCGCTGACCGCCACCACTTTCCGGTTCTTCTTGTGCAGGATCAGCGCCATATTGCGGCCTACGTTGCCGAAGCCCTGGACCGCATAGGTACGATAGTGCTCGCCCTGTGAACGCTCCACTTCTTCCATGATAAAGATACCGCCCCACGCGACGGCCGTGACCCGGCCCCTGCTGCCGCCGAGCACCGGCGGCTTGCCGGTGAATGACGAGGGCATGTGACGGCCGGCGAGACGCTCGTACTCGTCCGTCATCCAGCCCATGGCTTCCGGCGTGACGTTCATGTCTGGCGCCGGGATGTCAACGTCAGGGCCTATAACCGGGTAAATTGCCCTCACGTAGCCGCGGCAGAGACGCTCGAGCTCCCCCTTCGACAGCGTACTCGTATCGACAATGATTCCGCCTTTTGCGCCGCCGTATGGAATCCCCAGCACGGCGCACTTCAGGGACATGAGCATCGCCAGCGCCGACACCTCGGCCTCCGTTACGGCTGGCGCAATGCGAATGCCGCCCTTGAGCGGGCCCCGGGCCGAATTATGCTGAAAACGGTACCCCCGGATGATACGGAGGCTCCCGTCGTCCATCTGAAGCGGGTACTCGACCGACAGCCTCCGGGCAACGCTGGTCAGAAGTAGCCTGTGCCGGTCATCGATCTTCGCCAGGTCGCAGGCCGAGCCGATGAGGTTTAACGTATCTGTAAGAAAGTCGCCGTCGTCTTTCATCGATCATTGGTTATGTTCCGAGATAATAAATGCATTGGACACCAAGGTACAAAGGATATATTGTTTATGGCACGCGCTATAGATTACGATGACCGACCGGTATGCAATCCTTGGCGCCCTTTGCGCCCGTTGTGTCCATTGTGTAATTACAAATCGGCAAGCATCAGCCTGATATCCGGTAAAGTATATATCAAATGCATACATTGGTCTCGATTAATGGAAAACATCGCTGATCCAGAACTGCGTAACCTCATCCGCAAGGTCCACAGTCGGACCGGCATCGACCTCGGGCAGTATAAAGACAGCTACATTGCCCGGAGACTCTCCACCCGCATGAAAGTGCTGGGCGCCATGACCTATGGCAGCTACGCCCGGATGCTCGACGCGCACGCCGACGAGTACGATAAGGTCGTAGATGCCTTCACCATTAACGTCTCCGAGTTCTTCAGGGACAGGGACGCGTACCGGGTCATCAGGGAAAAAGTGATACCGGCGATCGTGGCCGACAAGGTCAGCACCGGGCGCCGGAGCCTCCGCGTCTGGAGCGCGGGCTGCGCCTGCGGCGAGGAGGTCTATTCGATCTCCATGATACTGCACGACGTGCTCGGCAAGGAGTACGACAGGTTCGCCATCCGGCTCTATGCCACGGACATTGACGACGCCATCATGAAACGGGCACAGGAGGGATTGTACGACCCCGTGTCCCTCAAGAACGTGGAAAAGTCGTTCCTGGAGCGGTTCACGAAGGCCACCCCTGATGGCAAGATCGCGGTGAACGACACGGTCAAGCGCAACGTCACGTTCCGGCACTACGACCTCATCAACGGCGGCCCGTTCGGCGGCTACTTCGACCTCATCCTCTGCCGCAACGTCATGATCTATTTCTCCGAGCCGCAAAAGAAGAAGCTCATCGGCCACTTCTTCGACGCGCTCAACCCCGGCGGATACCTCGTCATCGGCAAGACCGAGACCCTGACCGCAGACACGCGAGCGGCATTCATACCGGCCTACGGGCTCGAACGCATCTACCGCAAACCCGAACGCAGCCTCGTGTAACCGCCAAGGCACCAAGTTTCCAAGAAGAGAGGCCAAGACGCCACTGTAGAAACTAAGAGGCGCCAAGGGGCCAAGTGATTTTTTGTTTCAAGTGACAAAGGGTCCAAGGAGAGACACCAAGAAGCAAAGATCTATTTTGCCGCAAGAGGCCAAATAACTAAATTGTAGCATTATTATTGGAAATAGCTTCTTGGATCCCTGGCCTCTTGATTAAAAAATATACTTGGCGCCTTGGCGCCTCTTAGTTTCTACAGTGGCGTCTTGGCTTCTCTTCTTGGACTCTTGGTGCCTTCGGGCCGGGAAAGTTTTGTTACCTTTCGGTGCATATATCTGATCATGCGGGTGAAGTACCTCCAGTGCGTGCGGTGCGGCCGGAAGTATCCGAAGGGCGAGATCCGGTACAGGTGCGACTGTGGCGAGAGCCTGGAGATCGTCTACGACTACGAGCATGCGATGGGCCGGATTTCGTGGGACGAGCTACGCGGCCGGCCGTTCGGCCACTGGCGGTACCGGGAGTCGTGACCATGAGCGAGGGCGGGACGCCGCTGATCAGGTCGCGGGCTCTCGAAAAAACCGTCTGCCCGGGCGGTGAGCTGTATTTCAAGATCGAAGGCATGAACCCGACCGGCTCGTTCAAGGACCGGGGCTCCACGGTCGAGATCTCGGAGGCGTACGATTACCTGTGTGACCATGGCGAGGAGTGCAGGAACGAGATCGTCTGCGCGTCTACGGGCAACATGGGCGCCAGCGTCGCTGCCTACTGCGCGAGGGCCGGCATCGCCTGTACGATTTACGTGCCTCACGATACGCCCCGCGTCAAGCTGCTGCAGATGATGGCCCATGGCGCCAGGATCGTAAAGGTCCGGGGCGATTACACGCTCGCCATGAACACGGCCAAGCACGAGTACGAGAAGCATGGCAAGTATCTCGCGGGCGACTACCCGTATCGCGGCGAGGGCGAGAAGTCGGTCGGGCTGGAGATCATGGACGATTTCGACAACGACGTCGACTATATCGCGTGCCCGATCGGCAACGGCACGCTGCTCCACGGCATCTGGAAAGGGCTGAAGGAGATGAAGACGCTAGGGCTGACGAAGAAGCTGCCGAAGATCATCGGCGCGCAGGCAGAGGGCTGCAACACGGTGATTAAGGCGTTCGAGAAGGGCACCGACGAGATCATATCGGTCGAGCCGCCCCGCACGCTCATGGATGCCGTCGCCTGCGGCACGCCGCTGGACGGGCGCTGGGCGCTGAAGGCCCTGCGGGAGTCAGGCGGCTGGGGCGTCGCTGTATCTGACGCAGACGGCGCAAGAGTCCGGGATATGATGTCGAAGAAAGAGGGAGTGTTCGCGGAACTCTCGGGGGCCCTGAGCATGGCGGGCGTGATCAAGGCATGCGAAGCGGGCGTTATCGAGAAAGACGCGAGAGTCGTGGCGATCGTGACCGGCCACGGGCTGAAAGAGCCGGAGACATACGCGGAAGAGATGAAGAAGATCGGCGAGATGGGAAAGCCGTAGCCCGTAAACGGCTTTCCTCTCACAGAGACGACTGGTATTTTTCGTTAGTTTTTTAATAGGTCGGCGCCAGTGCGACCTGCTGCATCAGGTCCCCGTTCCGGGTCACCATAATGGTCAGCGGCTTCCCCTGCGGTATTCCCAGCTTCGCCGTGTCGATATCCGCCACGATGCTCTCCTCGTACTCCAGAACGGTATCGTTGTCGGTCGAGCCGGCTGGCTTGGCCCAGTCCATCGGCTTCAGGCTCCACACGTTGTCGTACGTTTTGCCTTCGCAGAAGATGCTAATGCTGAGTTTGCTGACTTCCTGGACGGCCGCGCCGGGGGACAGCTTGAACATGATCCGGGCCTCGCCGGTCGACCCCTTCAGGAACGCGCTCATGAGGAACGGGCCATCGTTGCTGAAGACCTGGCCTGACGCGGGCACAGGCGACGGCGTCGGGGTCGGCGCCGGCGTCGCCGTCGGCTCAGCCGTGGGCCCGGGCGTGACGGTCGGCACGGGCGTGGGCGACGGGGTGTTCCTGCCCAGGACGCTGAAAGCGACCGAGGCCAGGACGATCAGGATTAATATTCCAATGGCGATGCTGACACCGATAAGAACGAGCTTCTTGCGGTCCGGCCCTCCGGCGCCGGAAAGGCCGGGGCGGCGGTCCGCAGGAAGGCTCGACAGCGACTTCCTCATGAAGGTAAGAACGCCCTATTTATTTTAAGTCTTTCTCTCACAAAAGGTTAACATGGGCACGGCCCGCGGGCGCTCCTGGCGGGCAGCTATATCCGGCCGCGCAGGCACGTGAGCAGGCCGGCAAGACACAGGCAGACAATTGCGATAATAAACGTATAGCCCGGCATGCCGTGCGGGGGCACGATCGGGTATCCCGGTATCGGCGGTGCGGTGACGTTGCCGGCGTCCATGACGTAGTCCCACAGGAGCCCTTTGCCGGCGACGTTTTCCGACGCGTCGTCCCCGAACCGGTACCGGTCGCCGTCGAACCAGACGACGCGCTGGTTTAGCATGTCGGTGACATAGACCCGGCCCTGCCCGTCCACGGCGACGCCGAACGGGGTGGCGAACCTCATGGGCCCGCAGCCGTCCCATTTTGTCATGACGCGGCCGTCGGGCGCCAGCTTGAGGACATACCCGCCGGTCGACTCGGTGACGTACAGGTATCCGTCGCCGCCTGCCGCCACGTCGACCAGGCGATCGGCCCTGCCGTTTTCAACGCCCGCCGGCGTGATGGAGCTCCTGCCGCCGTCCGGGTATATCGCCCCGACGGAGACGCCGGAGTCCGCCAGGTAGACAGTGCCGTTGTCGCTGACAGATAGTTTAAATTGAATCGTCATCGGCAGCTCCGGGCTGCCTTCGATTACGTCCCGTATGGCCCCGTCGGGGCCGATTTTCAGTATACGGCCGCCGACGCTGGCGGCCGGATTATCAGTCACGTTGAAGTCGGTGACGTACAGGGTCCCGTCGCGGGCGGCCGCGATATAGTCGATGAAACGGCCCGGCGTGTCCTCCCGCCAGAAGATCCGGGGACTGCCGTTCGCCGGCTTGAGCTCGACCTGGCCTTTCCTGATATTGGACAGGTAGAGATTACCGGCGCCGTCAATGGCGAGATCAGCGTACTCTTCACCGGGGTAATATTTTTTCAGGGCGCCGTCGGGAGCGTAGACATATATGCCCGGGTCACTGCTGCCTGAGCCCATCATCACATAGACGTTGCCGCTGCCGTCGACTGCGACCTCAACAGGGTAATATTCCCTGGCGTCCGCAAGGGCAGGCTGTGATAAAAGGGCGACTACCGTAACGATGACCGCCAATACCAGAACCGCGCCGGACCGCCTCATGTTTCCCGCCTGGACCCTTGTGTGATATGCTCAGGGGGTTTTATGGTTCTTTCGGTCGCAGACTTACCGGTTTAAATAAAGAGGGGGCCTTGCGGCCCCCGCGCACAATACCTGTGCCATAGATAGTCGGCTGGCAATTTCCTCATAGCGATTATGTCGGCGTCACAGTCACACGCTGTAACTCCGCTCTGTCCAGGAGGATAATAATGGTGATCGGCTGGTCCTGGGGGATGCCCTGTCCTGCGGTATCGATCTGCGGCGAAAGCGCCTCCCCGAACTCGAGCAGCGCGTCCCCGTCCGAACCCGCCCAGTCGAATGCCTCCGGGCTCCACACGTTGCGGTAGGTCTGGCCGTTGCATTCGACGTCCATGCCGAGCCGGCTCGTGTCGACCGGGGTAGCGTCCCTGTTCAGCATGATGGTGACCAGGCACATGCCGCTGGTACGGTTCAGGATCGCGCCCGCGTAAACCCGCTCACCTGTGGCGGCGCCCGGGCTTGCGCCCGGCGTTGCCCCCGTCGTCGGGCCGGGCGAAGGCGTAGCGCTGCCCGACGGGGCAGGCGTGACCGTGGGGCCGGGCGTGGGCTCGCCCGCCAGGTTTCCGCTGATGAGGTCGAAGGCGACCGCCGCGATGGCCAGCACGATCGCGGCCACGACGATGATGCCGATGGCGATGACAACCGATTTCTTGACGTCCATTCGATTCACACCCGCGAGCCGTCCGCAGGACGGCCGCTGTCTAAGTGATAATAAGTCGAACGACCTTCTGGTTATTAGGCTTTCTGTCATGAAATGTTAATCACAGAAGTTTTCGAAAGGGCGCCGGGAAAACCTTTTCCAAAAAGGTTTTCCCTGCTCGCGACACCGGACACATGTGCCGAAGGCACCAATCGGGATGTTTTGGAAGGGGCGGGGGGACCTTTGACCAAAAGGTCCCCCTGTACACCTGCCTATTAAAAAATATGCGCGAGGACAGCTACCTGCGCGATATACCAGCACGATATACGGACTATTACCGGTACCTATACCTTCGTGTTCTCATGCCTTTGCGCCTTTGCGGCCCCGAGCATGCCCGGCCGGACCTTTTGAATGTACGCGACGATGTACCCGGTGACGAACGCCTCCACGACCGCCATGGCGACGTTGGCGGCCGCGAGGACCGACAGCTCGGCGAGTTCCACGGACTCTTTGCCCTGTATGCCTGAGACCAGGATGATCGCCATCATGGCGACGTTACCGAGGAACAGCGCCAGGAAAGCGGCGATACCGGCCGAGTACATGGTTTTCATTTTCAGGGACGCGCTCAGCCACCCGTAGACGAGGAACGCGGCGATGACCTCGACCATGTTGATGACCAGGTTGGCCCCGACGATGGTCCAGCCCTCGTGGCCGATGGCGGCAGAGAAGATGTTGACGATCAGAAAGATGACGCCGCCGATCGCCGGGCCGGCGACGATGCCGACCAGCGGCGTGAGGCTCAGGTGCACGCCCAGCACCGGGATCTCGATCTGGAACACGGCAAAGGCCGCGGCCGTGAGCAGCCCGGCGAGCGTGATCAGCCGGCTGTCGGCCTTGCGAACGTTCCGGAGCCAGTACAGGCAAATGCCGATGACGACGAGCGCCACGACCGACCAGGCGACGGCCCAGAGCAGGGTAAATGACCCGTCCTCGAGATGTATGTGTGCCATATGAACCTCAATATCGATGATAATGTTTGGGTAAATGCCAAGTTTCAGTTACAGCGTACCTGTTTTACCTTTGGTATCCATCCGGGCGGCCAGCCGGCCCGCCCATTCGGTCAGCTGTTCGATCGTCACCGGCCGCTCGACAGCCGGAGTCCCCATCCGCATGCACAGCGCCTCATAGATAGCGGCGATCCGGGGCTTCTTCAGGCCGGCTTCGGCCAGCAGCGCGTCGTCATAGAAGACGTCCTGCGGGCTGCCCTCGGCGATGATCGATCCGGCCTTGACCACGCAGACACGATCGCACAGCCGGGCGGCCATGTCCAGGTCGTGCGTGGCGACGACGACGCTGATGCCGTGTTTCTCCTTCAGCCCGCGGATGATCTGCTCCACGACACCGGCGTGCAGCGGGTCCAGGTCCGAGGTCGGCTCGTCCATGGCGATGACTTTCGGCCGCATGGCGAGGATGCCGGCGATGCAGGCCAGCCGCTGCTGGCCCCCCGACAGGTAGGCGGGAAGCTTCTGCGCGAGGTCGGCGGCGCCGACGGCGCCGAGCGCCTCGAGGGCAGCACTGCGGGCGTCCGCGGCGCTCATCCCCGTGTTCAGCGGCCCGAACATCACGTCGTCCAGCACCGTGGGCGCGAACAGCTGGTCCTCGGAGCGCTGGAACACGATGCCGACGTCTTTCCAGATCATTTTCCGGACCCGGCCGTCGATGTCCCGGCCCATGACGGCGATGCGGCCCTGCGACGGCTCCAGCAGGCCGTTCAGGTGCTCGATCAGCGTCGACTTGCCGGAGCCGTTGGGCCCGACCAGCGCGACGATCTCCTGCGACAGCACCCGGAAGCACATGTCGTGGATGCCCACGCTGCCGTCGGGGTAGACGTGGCTGGCACAGTCAACGTGGATCAGCTCGTTGCCGGTATGCGCGCACACCAGCTTTTGGTTTCCATATCTCTGGAGCGTCATGGCTTTACCATCCCCGCAGCACCGCCAGCCCGGACAGGCCGAACGACGCGGCGACGAATACATAGTCCGGGATCCTCATGGGGGGGACCTCCGTGGCGGCGATGTACTTGCCGCTGAACCCCCGGGATTCCATGGCTTTACTGACCCGGTCCGCCCGGTCGTACGAGCGGATGAAGACCAGCGCGAACACCTCCGCGAACAGCCGGCTCTGCCGCACGGCGCTCGAGATCAGCCCGCTGCCCCGGGAGTGCAGGGCCTTGACCATCGAGTCCACCATTTTCAGCGTGAGGAAGATGAACCGGTAGGACATGAGAAAGACCTGATCGATGGGGGAGGGAAAGACCCGGTAGATCATCGTGGAGAAATGGTTGTACTTCGTGGTCATCAGGAAGAACAGCGAGAACGAGACCGAGATCAGCGCCTTCAGCAGCAGCCGGGCCAGCATCAGCAGGCCGTTGTCTGTCATCGTCGCCTTGAAGCCCGGCGCGCCGACGGAGAACAGCTCGTTCCCCGGCACGTTCCAGATCATCAGCACGACCAGCGAGAACACGAAGAACAGCGGCAGGAGATACCACGCGAACAGCCGCCGTACGGGCAGGCCTGCGGCCGCATAGGCAGCCAGCACCGCCGCGTATAGCGCGACCAGCAGCGGCAGGCTCTGGACGACGGTGATGAGCAACACGATGGCCACCAGCGCTAACGCTTTAGTCCACGGGCTCACCCGGGCAAAAAACGAGCGGTTATGCTCGCTGCAGAACGTGATGAAATCGATGTCCGGGATGTGCCCGGAAATGGCGCTCATGCCGATCACTCCTCGTCCTTCGGGCAGCAGCAGCACGTGTCGTGCGTGATCCGGCCGCAGGCGCTCATGGTCGGGTGGCCCAGCGACGAGCAGATCTTATCGACCGCCTCCTTGGACACGTACCCCTCGAACCGCTTCGCCTCGCTGCAGGCTTCCTCCGGCGACAGCCCGTGCTGCGAGAGCATCAGGCCCAGCAGCCGGTGCCGCCTGACCAGGAAAGCGGCGTACTCCCGGCCGCTCTCCGTCAGCGTGACGCCCCGGTAGGGCACGTGCCGGACCAGCCCCGTCGCCGTCAGCTCGCCGATCACTTTCGTAATCGTGGAAGGGTCCACGTGGAACTCGACCGACAGATCGGTAGTCCGGGAATAGCCGCCCCGGGCCAGCAGGAACTTCAGGTACTCGCCCTTTCGCGGGCTCAGCTCCAGACCGTCGATGTCTCTCATGGTGGGCCAATACGCGCCGCAGAGTTATAAAAGTTTGGGGTGGCACCAACTTTTTCTGAGGCAACCCGCGGGAATTACGGATGCCCCGGAGAACGCAAAGTTGCACCGAGGATCATAATATACATTTCAAAAAGGTCTTAAACAGGGCGCTTTACTGCCAGGCAGGCCGGAAAGCGTGACAGGCCGGGCCTCAATAAGAGACCCCTCCCGGGCCTCAATAAGAGACCCCTCCCGGGCCTCAATAAGAGACCCCTCCCGGGCCGGTCACGCGTGCGCGCGCGAGGACGCCCGACGCTTCCCGGGATTATCCAAAAAAGCCCTCTGCGGGCCTCTGTGATTCCCGGGAGAGCCCCGGTAAAAATTATAATTCGATGCCGGTACCGTCGGCGTACCGGACGTATATCTTGCCAGTGCTCAGATCGAAGCGCATGGTGCGGCCGGTGCTGCCCAGGACCTCTTCGCCGATGATCTTTATCCGCTCCTTTCTCAAGAATTCCCGGCAGGCGTGGACGTTGTTTTCCCCGATGTTGAACATGGCGCTGCCCGGGGTGCCGGGCATGCCGCTGGTTGTCTTGAACATGCTGGCGCCGCCGATGAGGCGCGCGGTCATCCACATGGGCTCCGCGCCGGCCTTCCTGATCCGGTCGAGCAGGATCGCGAGGCCGGTGTCGGCGAACTTTTCCCGGCTCGTGGTGCTGTCCGGGAGCATGATATGGGCCAGCCCGCCGATGCGTTCCTTCGGGTAGTAGAAGGCTACGCCGACGCACGAGCCCAGGCCGATGATGGTGAGGATGTCGGGCGCGCGGGAGACGGCGATGTCACCCATGCCCACCTTGATGTCGTTCACGCTGCGCGGGACCGGCATCGGACTGGCTGTCTGCACTTCCAGGACGCCGGGGACCCCCGGCTTGTTTTTATTGATCGCCATGTGTTTTTTCCTCAAGCAGACTCAGTATGCTGTCGAGCGTCTCGGGCTCGGGGAGGAGCACGAGGTAGCCTTTGACCTGGTTGGTCGCGTCAGTCAGCGACGTCTTGAAGACAATGGCCCGGGACGTCGGCTTGCCCACCTTCCCGGCGACACCCTCGATCAGCTTGCGCGCCATGCCGAACCTGTAGGTCGGCGGCGAGGGCAGCATGGTAACGCCCAGCAGCCCGGCCGACGCGTCGCCGAAGGACGAGACGAGGATGTTGCCCACCTCCATCAGCGCCGAACGCTCGGCGACCGTGATAGCCTTCGTGGAGCCGATCTCCTTCGAGAGGAGCATGTCGGACATCTTCATCGCGCTCTCTTCCGGAAAGATCAGGTATAAGTGGCCGTTGGAGACACCGTTGCCATCCAGCAGCAGGAAGTAGAGGCCTACCGCGGGCCCGTCGGGCTCGATGAACGAGCTGACTGCGGACAGGGGCACGACCTCCAGGTCGGGCACCAGCATCTCGATCTCCTGGCAGATCATCATAGAGAGTGATGTGGCCGCGTGCGCCGAGCCGATGTTCCCGAACTCCCGGAGCGCGTCCATCTGGGTATTGCTAAGTGTGTCATTCAGGCTCATGATTTAACCTCCGTCAGCGAGGCGACGTCGAGGATGGGCACGACCCGGCCGTTGCCCATGATCGTCACGCCCTCGAGGCCCCGCACGTTTTGCAGCAGGCCGGTCAGCGGCTTCACGAAGATCTCGTGCTGGCTTTCGATGGAGTCTACCAGCAGCGCCACCTTCTGCTCCGCCTTCTCGACAATGACCGCCGTGTATTTGCCGTTGCCGCCGTCCGCGGGGACCGCGAAGAGGTCGTGCAGGCGATAGAGCGGCAGTATAGATTCCCGGATCACGATCGCTTCCCTGCCGCCGATCGTCTTGATGTCGGCGTTGTTAATGTACTCGGTTTCCACTACATTGGTAATCGAGATGGCATATTTCTCGCCGCCCACGTTGACCAGCAGCGCCTGTACGATGGCGATGGTCGGGGGCAGCTTCAGCATGGTCCGGGTGCCCTTGCCCGGCTGCGTCTCGATCCGGACAAGGCCGCCCAGGTTCTCCACCTTGGTGCGGACGATGTCCATGCCCACGCCGCGGCCGGAGACCTCGGTCACTTTATCCGCCGTGGAGAGGCCCGACTTGAAGATGAGCAGGACCGCCTCGTCCTGCGACATCGAGTCGGCCTGGGCCTGGGTGATGATGCCGCGGTCCACGGCCTTTCGCTTGACCCGCCCTACGTCGATGCCCTTGCCGTCGTCGATGATCTCGATGATGACGTTGCTCCGCTCCCGCCGGGCGATCAGCCTGATAGTGCCGCAGGCCGGCTTGCCCGCCGCCACCCGCACGTCCGGGGCCTCGATGCCGTGGTCCACGGCGTTCCGGATCATGTGGTTCAGCGGATCGCTGATCTCGTCAAGTACGGTGCGGTCGAGTTCCGTGTCCTGGCCCTCGATGATCAGCTCGATCTCCTTGCCCTCCTTCTTGGCGAGATCGCGCACGATCCGGGGGAACCGGTTGAAGACGTTGTCCACGGGCAGCATCCGGATCCGCATGACCTCGTTCTGCAGGTCGGTGATCGACCGGTCGAGCATGGTCATGGTGTCGTTCATCTCGAGGATGCCCCGGCGGTGGCTGATCTCGAACAGCCGTCCCCGGCTGATGACCAGCTCGCCCACCAGGTTCATGATCGTGTCGAGGCGGTCGATGTCGATGCGGACGCTGTGGATGGCCTTGTTGTCCTTACCCGGCCTGCCGGCGGCCGGCTTCTCGGGCCGGGCCTGACCGTTCCCCGGATGGACGGCCGTGTCAGGGGCCCCGGCACTGGCGGGGCGGGCGCGGGGGGTGACCAGGACGGTGGCGATTTCCGCGACGCTCAACGCCTTGCGCTCCACTTCCCGGGCGTCTTTGTCCGTACCCAGGACTATGGCGAGGTCGAAATCGATCTTCTCGTTCTCGATGTCCTTCATGTCCGGGACGGTGCTGACCACCTTGCCGATCTCCGAGAGGTTCTGGATGACGAGGAACGCCCGGATGCTGCGGAACTCGCACGTCTTCTGCAGCGTTACCTTCACTTCGAACTCGTTGGCGCCGGCAGGCGTATCGCAGGCAGGCGCCGCCTGCGGGGCCTCCGCCGGCTGGCTCTCCGGGGATACGGGCTCGGCCGGGGCAGGAGCTGCGGCAGGAGCCTTGCCGGTGACCGGGGCCGGGCCTGCGGAGTCGTTGATGCGCTCGATCTCGGCGACAAGCTCCGAAACGTCCATCGGCTCGTCGACGCCCGACTGGATGCGGTCGATCATCATCTCCAGCGTGTCCAGGGCCTGGAACAACAGGTTCGCGACGGCGCCGTCGATGGCCAGGTTACCGTTGCGGATGCGGTCCAGCAGGTTTTCCATGCGGTGGCACAGCTTTTCCATGTCGCTGAACCCCATGGAGGCCGACATCCCCTTGAGCGTGTGCGCAGAGCGGAAAATCTCCTGTATGACGTCCATGTCGGACGGCGACTTTTCCAGGGCCAGCAGCGACTGGTTGAAGCTTTGCAGGTGCTCCCTCGCCTCGCTGACAAACATATCCCTGTACGCTGACATATCCATTATAGCAACTCCCTATAGCATGCCTGTGATCTCGTCCGCGATGTCATCCAGCGACGCCACCCGGTCGACGCAGCCCAGCTCGATGGCGGCTTTCGGCATGCCAAAGATGACACTGGTCTTCTCGTCGCACGCGATGGTGCGACCCCCTTGCTCCTTGATGTCTTTCAGCCCGAAGGCGCCGTCGCTGCCCATACCTGTGAGCACCACGCCCACGATGGACGGCCCGAACACCCGGGAGGCTGACTTCATGGTCACGTCGACGGCCGGCCGGACCCGGTGCACGGGCGGCTCCTGGCTCATGGACACGATCCGGGAAAAGCCCGCGCCCTTCCTCACGATCATGTGGTAGTTCCCCGGCGCGATGAGCGCCCGGCCGTCCAGGATGACGTCCCCGTCCTCCGCCTCTTTCACGTCGATCGCCGAGATCCGGTTCAGGCG
>MVRA01000049.1 GCA_002067315.1 Methanocella sp. PtaU1.Bin125
CGGGTGGGTGCTCGGCCAGGTCATGTCCATGACGCGATCGTCTGACGCGCATGGCCCGGACAGCGCCGCGGTCGCAAGCAGCAAAGGCGTCTTCAAGACACAGGACAAGATCGTCGCCAGAGCTACGGTTATCGGTGTCCGGGACCCGCAGGGCCTCCTGCGCACGCCCAAGACGCCGTTCTGCCCGGGCGACCGGGTGTACCCGGCGGACAACGAACTGATGGTCGCCACGCTGGGGCTGACGCAGGGCGGCGCGTACCTCGGGGTGCTGGAAGGGACGGACCTCCCGGTCATGGTCGACCGGAACAAGCTGGTGCAGAAGCATATCAGCATTTTGGCCATGACTGGCAGCGGCAAATCGTACACCGCGGCCGTGATCATGGAAGAGATGATGGAGAAGGACGTGCCGCTGCTGATCATCGACCCGCACGGCGAGTACTCGACGCTGAAGTACCCCAACGACGACCAGGATATCGACGAGCTGTGCAACCGGTTCGACGTGGACGTCCGGGGCTATGAGGACGTCACCATCTACACGCCCGCCAACCTGAAGACCTGCGAGTACGCGGATAAAGTGCTGCGGCTCAACGGCCGGAACCTGAAGCCGGGCGAGATCATCCAGTACGCGCCGGGAGACCTGAATAACTCGGAGATCGGCCTGGTCTACGAGGCGGTGAACCAGCTGGAAGACGACCGGAGGAACTTCGCGATCAAGGAATATGGCATCAGGGACGTGCTCGACGAGATCAAGGCGTCCCGGAGCAACCAGAAGTGGGCGGTCATCAACAAGCTCGAGCCGCTCGTCTCCGCCGAGTTCCTGTCGGACCGGCCCACGCCGGTGCAGGAGCTGTTCACGAAGGGCCGGGCCTCGATCATTGACATGAAGGGCGTCAACCCGGACGTGCAGCAGACGATCATCGCCCGGCTGCTCTCGATGCTGTTCGAGGCCAGGAAAACCAACGCCGTGCCGCCCGGCCTCGTGGTGGTCGAGGAGGCGCACCTCTTCTGTCCCGAGAAGGGTTTCTTAAAGACCACGAGCGGCGAGGTGCTGCGGACCATCGCGTCGGAGGGCCGGAAGTTCGGCCTCGGGCTGATGATCGTGTCCCAGCGGCCCGCCAAGGTGGACAAAAACGTACTGTCCCAGTGCAGCACCCAGATCATCATGCGGGTGACCAACCCGAACGACCTGAAAGCCATTACGAAAAGCCTCGAAGGCATCAGCTCCGAGCTGGAGGAAGAGATCAAGCGGCTGCCGCCAGGCGTGGCGCTGTTCGTCAGCCCCGACATCCCCCGGCCCATCATGGTGCAGGTCCGGGTCCGGCGGAGCAGGCACGGAGGCACGTCGACCGCGATATCGGATGAGTTTGCGGAAGAGATCGAGGAGCCGGCCGTCGAAGAAATGTCGGGGGCAGAGGCAGAGGCAGAGGCAGAGGCAAAGCCGGAGACGGAGATAGTTCGGAAACCTCCGCGACAGGAACCGAAGAAGGAGCCTGCCGGCGGCCTGTTCCACCGTATCTTCGGGAGACGGTGAGATGAGGGCAGACCTTACGGAGAAAACTCTCAGGTACCGGGGCCTGCTCAGAGCAGCGCTGGACGACGTGAGGAAGGCGGCCCCGGAAGGGTCTGAACTGGGAAGGACGGCGGACGACTTCCTGATCATGGCCAGTAGCTATTACAAGGACGGCGTCCACTTCATGGAGACTGGCGACGAGGTCAACGCACTCGTCTGCTTCAGCTACGGCCACGCGTGGCTGGATGCCGGTGTCAGGATCGGCGCGTTCCGGGTGACGAAAACGGATCTGTTCGCAGCATAGCGCGGCTGCTGCGGAACTCTTAAATAGGACAAATAAGCTTTAATCATTAAAAAAACCAATACTTGTTACCAGATCATCGCTACGGCATCGCGGCGTGGAGCCAGTATCCGCCCCGGGCTGTTTTATCGTGAGACCGGTTGGAGAAAGGTGAGCTGATATATGGTCAATTATTCGGTCATCCTGGAAGCGGCATGGCTCGTCCGGGACGTGGAATCGGTGGACGACGCCATGAGCGTGGCCGTCTCAGAGGCGGGAAAGCGGCTGAACGCCGCCAAGATGGACTATGTAGATGTCGAGGTGGGGACCACCTACTGCCCGTACTGCGGGGAGCCGATCGACAGCGTATTTGTGGTCGCGGGCACGGGCATCGTCGCCCTGATGATGGAAATGCGGGTGTTCAACGCCGAGAGCAAGGAGCACGCCGGGCGCATCGCTAAAAAAGGCATTGGCAAAGCGCTTAAAGACGCACCGCTCAAGGTGGTCGAGATAAACGAGATAGAATAGGGGCGGGGCTTTTACGGCCGACGGTCACATTTCGCGGTTCAACAACTTTTCCGAACGGATGCCCAGGCTCCGGCGCAAGAAGAAGCGGCGGAAGGGCATGGAAGAGCAGCTGGCCAGCTACGCCGATTACATCTTCGAGGCGCCAGACTTAAAGTACACGCTCTCCGGTATCGTCGTCATATCCGCGGTCATCGGCCTCGTCTCGTTCCCGGGCAGCTGGCGGTCCGAGCTGTTCAACGGCATCGTCCTGCTGGGCGTGCCCGCGATCCTGGCCACGTTCCTCACCAAACCGATCTCGGAGATCTTCGGTAAAAACTTGACCTATAACAGGTCGGCGCTCATATCACTGATCTCGTTGATCGTCATCTCTATCGGGAGCCTGTTTACCGGGCTGACCGCCTATGTCACGAACACGCCCTACAACTATACCGGGTTCGCGCTGGCCCTGTCGACCGTGTTCGCCCTGCGCATGCTCATCCTGCTGGGCATCTCGATCAACAGCCTGCCCAAGGTGCTGATACCGGCGTCGCTCCAGACGCTGCTCAGCGGCGTCCTGCTCGCCTACTTCGTCCGCGACACAGGCGTGGCCATCGACCTTATTGTATCGAGCGTCATCTTCGCGAGCGCTGCGATCGTCTTCGTCAAATACGTGGACTACCCGATGGTGAAGTCGTTCGGCGTCAGCAGCTTCGACTTCGTCCAGGACTTCATCGGCCACATCACCGAAGGCTCCCAGGACATGGAAGAGTTCTTCGAGAAGATCGGCGAGTCCATCGACGCCCCGGTGAGCGTGCTGGCGTTCCGCCGCACCGACGGCACGCTGAAGGCGACGATCGTCACGCCGTACGTCCACCCGGGGCCGATGGGCGAGATCGGCGGCGGCAACCTGCCGGCCATCGTCGCGGGCGCCTTCACGGACGAGGGCACCGTCTTCGTCCCCCACGGCACGGCGTACCACGACTTCAACCTGGTCACGGCAGACGAGTCGCAGAAGATCATTGCCGCGGCCCGGCGGGCGCTGGAGCGGATGACCTATAGCGAGCTGGCCACCCGGTCGTTCCGGGAGAAGGTCGGTAACACGAAGATACTGGGCCAGCGCTTCGGGGACTCTGTGTTCCTCGTCTCCACCCAGGCCCCGACCTCCACGGAGGACATCGAGTTCTCCGTCGGGTTCACGGCGATGGCCGAAGGCCGGGTGGCCGGCGCCCGGAACGCGACGATCATCGACGCACACAACTGCACCGAGCCGTTCGCCACGGCCATCGAGCCGGGCACCCGCGACTCCTACAACATCATCCGGGCAGCAGCCAACTCGTCCCGGCACCTGCTGTCGCTGCCCGACAGCCCGCTAAAGGTCGGCGTAGCCGCGTCGCCGCCGATCTGCACCCGCCTGGAAGGCATGGGCGACCTGGGCATCCGCGTCGCCGTCGTCGAGGTCGACGGCCAGAAGACCGCATACATCGTCATCGACGGCAACAACATGCTCTCCGGCCTCCGCGACCGCATCATCGAGGGCCTGCCGGTCGACGACGCCGAGGTCATGACGACCGACACCCACAGCGTCAACGTCCTCTCCGGCGCCAACTACGTCGGGCAAAAGCTGGACTGCGACCTGCTGGTGGAGACGATCCGGAAACTGGTCGACCGGGCGATCGCCGACCTGGAGCCGGTGACCGCCGGCATGGACATCGAGATCGCTGAGGACGTCCGTGTGTTCGGGTCCCACAAGATCGCCAAGCTGGCCAGCACGGCCAACGCCATGGTCGCCATGTCCGGGGCCTTCGCCGCCGCTGTGATCGTGGCTGCGCTTTCCCTGACCTTGCTCATCCTCACCTTCGTCTGACCGCCAAGATTCCAGGTGTCCAAGATGAGTCACCAAGGGTCCAAGATGAGACGCCAGGACGCCACTGTAGAGACTAAGAGTCGCCAAGGCGCCAAGTGATTTTTATATTCAAGGGGTCAAGGGGCCAAGATAAAGGACTATGGTAACAAAATTTTTTTGTTTCAAGTGACCAGGCCTATGAAAATCCGGATGCCAAATCTTAAACAATAAAAACGGGACCTGGCGTCTTTCTTTTCAGCGGTATCCCGGACTCTTCCTGGACACTTGGCGCCTTGAAACTAAAAAAACACTTGGCCTCTTGGCGTCTCTTAGTTTCTACAGTGGCGTCCTGGCGTCTCATCTTGGCGCCCTTGCCTCTTGATTCTTTTTGCGTAGTTTTTTATGAGCTGTGGTCGTTATAGTTACGTGAATGGACCGGATTACGAAGATTCTCTGCGGCATCGACGACGTGCTGGCCTGCCCGCGATGCACGCTGGCGCTGTCGAGGACGAACGTCGTCGTGGGGGACGGCCCGGCGGACGCGAAGGTGATGCTTATTGGCGAAGCGCCCGGAAGGAACGAAGACCGGCAGGGGAAACCGTTCGTGGGGTCGGCCGGGAAAATCCTGAACTCGTTCTTAGAGAAGGGCAACGTCGACCGGAGCACGGTCTACATCACCAACGTGGTCAAGTGCCGCCCGCCGGGTAACCGTGTGCCGAAGCGGGAGGAGATCGAGGCGTGCAGCGTCTACCTGCGCAAGCAGCTGGAAATCATCGCGCCGGAGATCATCGTGCTGCTGGGCAAGACGGCGGCGGAGTCTTATCTGGGCCGCAAGGTGAGCATGGCCACGGAGCACGGGAAGCCGTTCGAGCACGAGGGACGGACGGTCATCATCACCTACCACCCGGCGTCGGTCATCTATAACCGGAAGCTGCAGGGCGCGATCGAGGACGACTTTAAAAACGTCAGCGAGATCCTCCGCTGAGCCCTTACTGCCGGTTCGCCTGCGCGGGCTGTGCCGGGAGGACGAGCGGGGCCGGGACCGGCTCGCGCTTGATCTGGACGTTGGTGATGGGTACCGGTATCTCGATGCCTTCGGCGGCAAACCGCTTCAGGATGTTCCGGTAGATGCGGTCGGGCACCACCCATTCCTGCCGGTACGAGACGTACGGGAACATGACCAGCCTGACCGCAAAGTTGCCCAGCTCGTTGACGAAAGCCTTCGGCGGCGGACTGGTCGACACGCCTTCCGTGGACGCGGCGATCTCTTCCATGATGCGGGCCGCCCGGTCGACGTCGGCATCGTAGGATACGCCGACCCGGATGCCCAGGTAAACTTTCGCGTCCGGCATCGAGACGTTGATCACCTTCGACTTGGAGACTTTGGCGTTCGGGACGATGATGATGCGGTTGTCCGTCGTCCGTATCCGTGTGCTCCGCAGGCCGATCTCGATGACGTCGCCGGCTTCGATGCCCTCGATCTTCACCCGGTCGCCCAACCGGTAGGGGCGGTCGAGCATGATGGACAGCGCGCCGAAGAAGTCCGACAGGAACGATTGAGCGGCCAGCGCCACCGCGATGCCCGCCACGCCGAGGCCGGTGATCAGCGGGGTGACCTCGACGATGTCCAGCTGGTCCAGGGCCATGATGAGGGCGAGAATAAAGATGACGGCGGTCAGGATCTTTTGCAGGAACGGGATAAGCATGTCGTCCAGCTTAGTCTCCGTGCGGGCGGAAATATCGTTCTTGTACCAGTTCATCAGGGCGTTGATCAGGTTGTTCACCAGGTACGCGGTGACGAAGAGGAGCACGACCAGGAGCAGCCGGTCAAGATAATAATCGATGAAGCCGGCATACTTGCCGATCGCCTGCAGCGCCTCAAAAGTGCCGAGCGCCACGATCGTCCATTGCAGCGGGCCGTTCACGGCTTTGATGATCTCGTCGTCCAGCGACGTCTTCGTATGTACCACGAGCCGCGGCGCCACGAACGAGACGAAATACTTCACCAGTTTGGCAAGCGCCACAGAAGCGACAATGATCAGGGCGGCAAGGATGAAGTCGACCACTACCGGGCTGAATCCCGTGGCGGCCGTGATCTGCTGCTGCAGGCCGTTGAACAGCGCTGTGGCGTCGAGGAAAGTGGTCAAGCTGCCGGTCATCTGTCTAAATGATAAGCGTGATGATATTTAACGATTTCACTCCCGATGCCAGAAAGTCGGGACACTGGCGGGCCAATGGCAGTACTGTAAAGTATTGCATGACAACCGATCGGCTGCATTTCGAAAATATAATTGTAAATTTACAATTATCGGAAAATAACTGAACATTTATATTGAATCCGATCGATATTAGACAGTAGCCATGAGAGAAGATGTCAGTAAAAAATGGATCGATTACTTTACTGTCGCCGGGCTGGTGATATTTGTCGTCCTGGGGATCGTTTACCTGAACCTGGAGACTATCAGCCGGATACACATAGACTTTTCCATGGACTCAGCCTTGCCGTGGATCGAAATCCCGTGGCTGGCGGGCCTGAACTTTGACTGGTTCAACGCGATGGACCCGGTGTCCCGGATGATTTTTGGCTTCCTGATGCTGATGCTGGGCGGTTCGCTGGTCGGCGGCCTGTGGATGGTCGCGATCAGGAAGCGGGCTATTGCAAGGAAGTAGCGGCGGGGACCGGTCACTCGTCCGTGAAGGTAAAAAAGTTATTTAAACTATTCATCACTAACTTCTTGAGTACTGGCTGGGGTTGGGTATGGTTGTCGACCACTCTCCGGGCATCAGCGAAGGCCCGAAAAAACGTTCCGCGGTAAAAATTGCCGTCGCGGGCATAGCATTTGTACTGATCATCATACTGGCAATAGCAGCGGGAGCGTTTGCCTATTCTATCCTGATGCCCCCGGTCTGGTCGGAGCAGCTGCCGTTTATGAACAGCACCGGGCAGTACCAGAGCATCGTCGTATACCGTAACGCGACTGACGTGACGTATCGCGAGGTGTTGAGTTTCGTGGCGTCCGAGAACGCGACCATTAAAGCCGCCGTCGCCTCCGACGCGAAGGAGCGGCCCGCGGAGTACGCGGCGTACCTGCATGATCGGGCCGAGGAACGGGGGATCAACTGCAGCCTCGTCGCGACGAAGGTCCGGGACGGGTACCCGGGACAGGTACTGGTCGCCTTCAACACGTTAGATTACGGCATGTGCTTCGTCGACCCGACCGCAAGGAACGTCTCGGCCGGGGACTACCCGGGCGTCGACTTCGGAAAGATCATGCTATTGAGGGACACATGGACGCAGAAGGCCGGTTTCCGGGATGCCGACAGCAAAGAGGTATACGTGACTGTCTACCGCGACGCGGCCCCGGTCTCCTACGGCGAGCTTTTACAGTTCCTGGCCCGGGACGACACCGAGAACGCAACATACGTCATGCCGACATACACCTGCGCTAACTTCGCCGCCACCCTGTTCAACCGCTCCCAGGCACAGGGGATCAAATGCGGCCTGGTCTCGGTCACGTTCGAAGGCCGATCGGTCGGCCACGCGTTCAACGCGTTTCCCACCGCCGACAAAGGCATCGTGCTGATCGACGACACGGGACTGAAAAGCTCCCAGAAGAACACCAGCCTCGCCGCGTTCCAGACGGACGCGGCCGTCTACCTGCAGGAAGGCCGGCCCCTCGGGGAGCTGAACCTGACGCAGGTCGACGGGAACCACGAGTATTCCTTCTACCTCGAGAAGATGAGGATCATCGACGCGTTTTACGACGAGTTCGATGCCTACACGGAAGACGTCGACGCCCACAACCAGGCCATCGAACGCTACGAAGCGGACGCATCGGCTTACACTGCCGCCGTCAACGAGTTTAACTCAAAAATGGCCACGCATAACGCGGCCGTGAACCAGTTCAACAGGGACGCGCAGGCTAAGTACAGCCAGTACCTCGCAGGCACGATCACTTATAGCGAATATTCCAGCTGGTATGACGCCAGTCTGGCCAAAATCCCGCCTGCCCCCACCAACGCGGCCCGGATCGACGCCTGGAAAAACCAGCTTGACAGCGAACGCGCCCGCCTGAACAGCGAAAAGCGGGCGCTTGACAGCAGGTTCGACGACCTCTGGGAGAGCGAAGGGCGCAAGTGGGCCGTCTACAGCTACTGGCTGCCGCCGGAAGGGGTCGTCAATCAAATCGAATACGTCTGGTAAACTGACCGGAACAGAGTCGACGACGCTGATTGCCAAACCATTGTTTTTAAGTAATTACGGTCAACAGGGAACCGCTGCGGTCCGCTTATCGGCTCCGCAGCCGGGCCCCTGTTAAATCGTCGCTTAATACTGTACTACTTATTGTATAGGAGGTTATCATAAGCCGAATTTTATCAGTTCCCGGCAGCTTTTACAGTATTCGGTTTCCCCGGGCCCCAATGGTTCCGAGCAAACGATACAGGTATTGTTAACCGGATCGTCTGATTTATTTTTAACAATTATCAGCGGCACGACGGCCAGGCCTAAATGAGAAATCATTTCGGCCGCACTATCATGGTCAGAGATCAAACAACTGGTATCCTGGATGACCATTTCATGAGAATAGCATTGATTACATAATAATTTCGGGTCGTCGTCGCCGATACACGTCCGGCATATCGCCCGCCCGCAAGATTTGCATATGCCTATTGCACCTCTGTTTGTATGCCAAAAACATTTCATTCATACCCAACCATAACATTCAAATTAGTAATTATAATTTTGTACTTTCAATTTTGTAATTACATTATTACAAGTGATATACCATTCGGTTATTACTTAAGCCATTTGCTAAACTTTCATTTTATAGAAATAAAGTTTATATTTATTTTGTAAACCAGAAAAACAGTGCAATCAGGTCATCCGGTCAAATATATTCAATTGAAAAGTTTTTTTTAACAGGGGCTTCGTCCCGCGGGGCAGTCCTGGACGCAGGGTCGTCCCGGCTCTTATGACGCGGGCAGGCAGGACTTCGATAAGAGACCCCGCCGGGTCGATCTAAGAGACCCCCCAGGTCGATCTAAGAGACCCCTCCAGGTCGGTCACGCGTACGCGCGCGAGGCTGAAAAGACGTCGTATACCCGGCAAAAGCGGCAGTCTACGCCGGCAGCGAGCCGTTGTAGATATAAATGATGCCGTTGCTCACCTGATACGTCGTCACAGGCGGGTGGGTGCCATTAATCTTCTGTGCCCATTGATACAGGCTGTCGCCCATTAGGGTAACCAGGACCGGTTCGGAGTCATTGCCGTCCGGCCATACGCTCGCCCAGCGGGGCGCCGAGTTCATCGTGTGAAACATGAGTCGATCGTCCTGCACGTAGACTGGCTCGATCACGATGCTGCCGCCTGACATGTAAGTGTAAATGTTCGCGCTCCAGTAATCCGAATAGGCGTGGGTGACGTTGTTACTCGCCAGGAAATCCACGAAGCCCTGCTGAAGCTTGAGGTAATCGGGATGCGGCTGGTTCAGCAACAGCACGTTCGACCCGGCGTTCACCAGGACTATTGCGATGACTGCTATCAGGGGTATATAGCTGACCCCGCGACGCATCGTCCCGGTGGCCGCCACGACCAGCGCCAGGATGACGGTGAAGGTGAGGTACCGGGCCGGGTCCCCTTCCATCGCCATCGACATGAACCCGAGCAGCATGAAGACGCCGCCCATGACCAGCATCGCCTGGAGAAAGCGATCTTTTCGCTCCAGGAAAACCAGCAGGACGACGACCAGAAGGCCGATCGCGACGACGATGCCGCCGCCGTTGCGGACCAGCCCTCCGGCGAACTCGCCGATCATTTCCGGGTGCTGCAGCAGGCCCGACAGTCCTAACTCCGCCCCTGACGGCGCCAGGATCGGCCCGCCCGGCCAGAGCTGCCCGATCCTCGACTTCGCCGCGAAGACGATTAGAGCAGGCACTGTCGACGCTATCAAGAGCAGCGGGCTGCCTTCGGTCACTTCGCCGCCGTCGGCACCTTTGCCGACACTGGCCCCCTTCACACCGCCGATATCCCGGCTACGGTCGGCGCTCTTGCTGCCGGGGGCATCTTTACCGCCGTCAGCCGCAACGCTGCCCTTTTCCACCTTCGCGGCCTGCCATTGCGTCCAGAGACGGTAGCCCGCGTACGCGATGAGCGGCAGGGTAAACACCGGCAGCATCAACGTGTCCGAGAACACCCCCAGGAGCTGCAGCACCCCGATGATCAGTACCCGCCACTTAAAGTCCAGCCGGAAGGGAGGCCGGTCGGCGTAGAAGACCAGTATAGACAGCAGGATGAACAGGATGGTCCCGTTGTGATACAGCGGATAGAGCACGTACCGCAGCCCCATGAACGGCAGGTTCGCCACCAGCGCCGCCGCCGCCAGCGCCTCGATCCGCCCCGCCAGCCGCAGCGCCACCGCCGCACACCCCAGCACGATGAGGACGTACATCGCGTAGCCCGTCAGGATCAGCGCGACCGGGCTGTAGCCGGTCAGCGGCTGGATGATCAGGTGGAACACGTAGTCGGTGAAAAAGTAAGGATTATTCGCCGGGAACACGTACTCGAAGCTGCCGTGCTCCGCGACCTCCATCGGGAACAGGCCCGCGTTGGCCGAGTCGCTGGTGAGCGGGTAATTAAAGGCCAGGTTCAGGCCGAGGTACAGCCCGACGAGAGTGGCCGCGATAAAGAAGACGGCGAGGTATTTTTGTACTGTCGGGCTTAAAGCGAGCTTCTGATCGGCCCGGTTAACGGCAGCGGACGGCGACGCGCCGGCTTTTTTACTTTCGCTGCGGGAACGCCTGGAGCGGGACATCAGTACTGAATGGAAATATTGGATAATAAATGTATACCTGCCATAAGCCTGTGGCAGGACTGGAATCTATCGGTATCATGGATTGCCTGCCCTTACTATACTGCGGCCTCTAAACCGTGGCCTGCGGTTCCCAACGCAAGACTGAGAAATGATCGGCCTCGATGGATAATAGCAGATAATACTCATTCATGACGAACATGATTATGCGGACTTCCGTTTTTTTGACTAATAGGGTTGCGCTCGGCAATTTTTATCTAGTGGGGGGTATTATTTTTTTGCTTCATCGCGCATATCAAGCAATCATCCGGAGACATATAAAGGTTGTATCACAATCTATCAACATAGAATAAAAGGGATAGTAAACATTTATAAAATAACCATTCGGGAAAGAGCATATTTAATTAAAACATGTAAATGCTAACAGGCCCCATGCGATTAGTTAACATGGAAGGATTCTAACCTATTTATTAATAGTCCCGACCGGATTCGAACCGGTGTCGCCGGATCCAAAGTCCAGCAGGATTGACCACTACCCCACGGGACTGTAACGCGTTATACCGAGAGGGCGTTCGTGTCGTTTTATGCGTTACGGATTATTTATACTTTATTGGAAGGAAGCGGGAGGACTTAGAGTGCAAGGAGAACAGCGTTTTTTGCATGCACGCGAAGTCCTGGCCAGGCGGGCGACGTGAGCTCTGCCTGCTTTTCATCGTCTTTTCATGACCAGTCGACGATTCGCCCGGGCGGCCCCACGCACGCGCGCGACCGCCGTACAGGATGCCTGCATCTGCGCCCGGCCGGTTATCGACGAATGTCCCGGCCCGAATTTCATTTCGTATATCCGACCGGGGCCACGAACCCGATGAAAATTTTTTAATAGATTTACGGCCATTTACCTCTGCCGGACGAGCAGGCAGGGCGGTAAAAAAATGCGCTATGAGGAGCTCGAGACATTATTACGCCGGTGGAAGATCACTATCGTACCCAAAGAACAGAAACGCATCCGGGGCCACGACGTCGACACCTACCGCCGGCTGGCGAAACAGACGGAGCAGATCGACTACGACTGTATCTTCCTGAACGGCGGCGGCTGTAACGGGCGGTCGCGGGGCCCGAACGGCTGCTGCACGCCGGCGCGCTGCGCCGAGACGCTCGGCTACTGGCGCCGGGAAGGCGGCACGCTGGACGACGACACGGCGCGAAGGCTGGCGGGGCCCTATGACCCTGACACCGGTTTCCTGCGCGACGGCACGGGCTGTGCGCTGCCGCGGGAACTGCGGAGCCCGACCTGCCTGTTCATCTATTGCTCTGACGCGAAAATGACCGACGACGATAAGATACTGCTGGCTCAGATCCAGTACGGCGCGTACATGCTGCGATAAACCCCGGGTGAGGCGAGGGAATGGAATACGAGCAAGTCAGGGAACTGCTGCGGAAATGGGGGATCACGATCGTGCCGAAGGCGGCGAAGCGCATCCGTAGCTACGACGTGGACACGTTCCGGGACATGGCAAAGCGGACCGGACAGATCGACTTCGACTGCGATTTCAGTAACGGCAACTGCGCGGGCCGGGCGATGGGCGGCAACGGGTGCTGCACACCGGACGGCTGCTCGCTCTCGCTGGGCTACTGGCGCAAAGAGGGCGGCACGCTGGACGAGGACACCGTCAGGAGAATCTCCCCGTTCTACGACCCGAAGACCGGGTTCCTGGAGGACGGAATGGGCTGCCGGCTGCCGCGGGAGCTGATGAGCCCGACCTGCCTGGTCGTCCACTGTTCCGACCTGATGATGACGGACGAGGATAAGATACTGCTGGCAAAAATCCGGTACGGGGACCGCATGAGCCCGTAGGGGAAGGGATGACGAGCGATGGACTACGATAAACTGACGGTACTGCTCCGGAAAAAGAACATCGCCGTCGTGCCGAAAGAGTCGATGCGCGTGCGCGGTTATGATGTCGATACCTACCGGATGCTGGCGAAGCAGACGGAAAGCATCGACTACGACTGCGATTTCCGCGACGGCGTCTGCCGGGGCCTCACGATGGGCGGCAATGGCTGCTGCTTCGCGTGCGCCGGCGCGTTCGGGTACTGGCAC
The DNA here is from genome assembly GCA_002067315.1 of Methanocella sp. PtaU1.Bin125. Classification (GTDB taxonomy): domain Archaea; phylum Halobacteriota; class Methanocellia; order Methanocellales; family Methanocellaceae; genus Methanocella_A. Next base: position 13,051 of record MVRA01000049.1, read on the forward strand.
AAGGAGGGCCGGATCGACGCGGACACGCTGGAAAAGATTGCCGGGTTCTACGATGCCCGGACAGGGTTCTTCAGGAAAGATGCCGGATGCGTCATCCCGAGGGAACTGCGCAGTCCGACCTGCCTTTACATTTTCTGTTCGGATGAGAAGATGTCCGGCGAGGAAAAGGCGCTACTGATGCAAATCCAGTACGGCGCCTACTGGAACCGTTAAAAACTAGCTGAGGTTTATCTATGCCATATCAAGACATCCGCTGTCTTGCTTTAACGGGACTGCATCTGGCCAGCTACAGCGCCCAATGTGCTGGTTTTAAACAGTAGTAGTGTACAGGCACGTGCCACGCAGACCGGACATGTCGGCATGATCTGCATTAAATGCCAGACGACGGATTGCAGAATGGCATTTTTAAGAAAGATAGCTCAAAGAAAATCGAAAGTGGGCCCGATGAGATTCGAACTCATGGCCTCCGCCATGTCAAGGCGACGTCATAACCAGCTAGACCACGGGCCCAATGACTTTCGCGCACTATAGTAGTGCAATCTCCGATATTAAACTTTCCCTTGATGCGCGCCTTGCGGGCAGCAGACAGGCAAGCATGAGTTCCACGACACTTGGCGGAAAGCGACCCATACTCGACCCCGGTCACCATACGCGCGCGTGAGCCACCTCCGCGCTCCCCGCCGAACGGTTATTTTCACTGCACTCATGAGAAAAGCTATAATTCAGGGTGGGATGTAGGTCTACTGAGGTAAGCGTACGGACCGTATCGACGCGATCGCGCAACGACTGAAAGCCCGGGAGGATGCGTGGCAGGAGTACGAAGTCGTGGAGGATGCCCCGGACGCCGGGGGCATGATGCCGGACTGGCTGTACGGGGGCGAGTTCCGGGAAGCGCTGAAGGTCAAGAAAAAATATACGAGCCTGTACGACGGGAAGTCCCTCGAAGACGCCCTCCCCGGCACACCGGTCGCGACCAAATCGGGGGAGTGCTATTGCATCGAGAGCTCGGAGAGCTTTTGCCTCTGCCCGATCGGGCGGGAGTCCGCGCGGAAGGCGCTGCTGTCGAGCCTGCGGCTGCTGCGGGGCATCGGGCCGGAAAAGGAGGCGAAGCTGCGGGCCGAGGGGTACTCGACCATCGAGGACCTGCTGGATCACCCTGTGTGGCAGCACAAGGCCCGGAAGCTCATCGACCTGGTCGATACGTGCGACGCCAGGCGCATCCAGGAGGAGCTGTGGCACTGGCTGCCGAGATCGCACCCTCTGAACCTGTACACCACCGCCTTCGCGGACGCGAGCCGGCTGGCGGTCATCGATATCGAGACGATGGGGCTGTTCTCCCGGCCGATCTTCCTGTTCGGGGCGGCGTTCGTGGAAGACGGGAAGATCACCACCCGGCAGTTCCTGGCGCGGGACGTCGACGAGGAGCCCGCGGCCATCGAGGCGTTCTGCGAACTGCTGGCGGACCGGCCGATCATGTCGTACAACGGCCGCTCGTTCGACGTGCCGTACGTGAACCAGCGGCGGTGGTACTACGACATGCCGGGCGTGATCGATAACACGCACTTCGACATGCTCCACTTCGCGCGGCGCATCTTCCGGGACACGCTGCCCGACGCGCGCCTGCTGACCATCGAAAAGCATATCTTCGGCGAAGACAGGGCAGATGATGTGCCGGGCGCCATGGTGCCGGAGTTCTACGAGTCCTACCTCGAGTCGGGCAACCCGGGGCCGCTGGTGCCGGTCGTCGGGCACAACAGGAAAGATATGATCACCCTCGCGCGGCTGTTCGGGAGGCTCTGCGAGGAAGAGCACGGCCATGTCAGTCATCGATGAGTATATCCGGGATATCAAGACGGCGGAGAACTACGAGGGCCAGATCGTCCACCACGAGACGATCGACGCGCGGGAGCCCGCGTACGACGACGTCAATCACGTTTTGCACGCGAAGCTGCGCGGCTACCTCGACGACGCCGGAGTCCGCCTGTATTCCCACCAGGCGAGGGCCATCGACCTCGCGCTGGACGGGGATAACGTGATCATCTGCACCCCGACTGCCTCAGGCAAGACGATGGCGTTCAACGTGCCGGTCTTCGAGGCCCTGCTCCGGGACAAAAAGGCTACGGCGCTCTATCTTTACCCGCTGAAGGCGCTGGCGAACGATCAGCTCAAGACGCTGAGGCAGATGGACGAGGCGCTGGGCGCGAAGGCGATGCCGGCCGCCTACGATGGCGATACGCCCCAGTCCTCCCGGATCACGATCAGGGACAACTCGCGGATCATCGTCAGCAACCCGTACGCCATCCACCGTTATCTCGCGTGGAACGACCGGTGGCGCCGGTTCTTTTCCGGGCTGAAGTACGTCGTCATCGACGAGGCCCACACCTATAGAGGCGTGTTCGGCTCGAATGTCGCGATGCTCCTGCGGCGCCTGCTCCGGGTGCTGAAGCGGTATGGCGCGGACCCGCAGTTCATCCTGTCCTCGGCGACAGTCTCCAACCCGGAAGAGCTCTCGAAGAAGCTGACGGGCAAGGACTTCGCCGTCGTTTCGCGCGACGGCTCCGGCCGCGGACGCAAGCACTTCCTGTTCTGGAACCCGCCGGTGCTGGCGGGGCAACGTGCCTCCACTCACCAGGAGACCGCCGCCCTCATCGAGCGGCAGCTCGACTACGGCCTGCAGACGCTCTGCTTCACGAAGTCCCGGCGCATGGCCGAGCTGGTGGGCATGTGGGCCCGTGACCGGGGCAACGGCGCCCACCGGAACGAGATCATGGCCTATCGCGCCGGCTACATGCCCGAGGACCGCCGCCAGATAGAAGATGATTTGAAGTCGGGTAGGCTGCGGGCGGTCACCTCGACCAACGCGCTGGAGGTGGGCATCGACATCGGCTCGCTGGACTCGGTCATCATCTCCGGCTACCCGGGCACCAGGATTTCCACCTGGCAACAGGCGGGCCGGGCGGGCCGGGGCCGGGACGACGCGCTGGTCACCCTCGTCGCGTTCGACGACCCGATCGACCAGTTCTACATGAAGCACCCGGACCGGTTCTTCGGCGGGAAGAACGAGCAGGCGATCGTCGACCTGCGCAACCCGTACATCCTGATGGGCCACATTATGTGCGCGTCGGCGGAGCTGCCGGTCACCGTCAACGACTACGCCTACTTCGGGGACGTCTCCGAGATCGTGGAGACCATGGCGGCGACGGGGCTCTTGCGGAAGACGCCGCGAGGATATGTCTACGGCGGCACCAAGACGCCGTCGGAGATCGTCAGCCTGGAGAGCATCTCGGGCAAGTCGGTCAACGTGCTCTGTGACGGCCGGGTCATCGAGACGATGGACGTGGCCCGGGCCTGCTCCGAAGCCCATGAGGGCGCCGTGTTGCTCCATATGGGCGAGACGTACCTGATCCAGAAGCTCGATCTCGGCCTGGGCATAGCGGAGGCGAGGCGGCAGGACGTCGACTATTATACCCAGGCGCTGAAGCTGTCCGACGTCTCGATCAAGTCAGAGACCGCCCGGAAGACGGTGAACGGCATCACCGTCTGCCTGGGCGAGGTAACGGTCACGGAGCAGTATTACGAGTATGCGGTGAAGCGGTTCGAAAAGCTGGTCGGCTACTACCCGCTGGACCTGCCGCCCCAGAAGTTCGAGTCGGTAGCCGTCTGGTTCACGCTGTCGCCGGAGTTCCAGGAGAAGATGCTGGCGGCCGGCGGCGACTTCAACGGCGGTATCCACGCGGTCGAGCACGGGATGATCGCGATGGCGCCGGTCCATGCGATGTGCGACCGCTGGGACCTCGGCGGCCTCTCAACCCCGCTGCACCCGGACACCGGCGTGCCGACCATCTTCGTCTACGACGGCTACGAGGGCGGCATCGGCATCGCCGAGAAGTGCTATGAGCTCTTCCCGGAGCTGACCCAGGCCACGCTGGAGCTGATCAGGGACTGCGAGTGCGAGGCGGGCTGCCCGGCCTGCATTTATTCGCCTAAATGCGGGAACAAGAACGCCCCGCTCGACAAGGCCGCGGCACTTATAATATTGACGCATATGAGGGCTGAAAAGTAAGAAATTGTTAAAGGCCGCAGAGACCGCAGAGGAGCGCAGAGACCGCAGTTTCCTTTTAAAATTTCAGGCCATCATTTTTTAATGAAACTGCGTACTCTGCGCTCCTCTGCGGTCTCTGCGGCCTTTAACCGCGCCCGTCGTTCCTCAACGTGATTAACCGGAGACGTTAATCTTCCGTGCCCCAATACTTGTGGGCTTCCGCTTCCATCTTATCCAGCCGGGTGTAGTAGTCGGGGAACTCGTTCAAGTGC
>MVRA01000050.1 GCA_002067315.1 Methanocella sp. PtaU1.Bin125
AGTACGAATGGCCCGCCGGAGGCGGCATACGACAGGTGCCAGCGCGCCCGCCAGACGAGTTTTTCATGAGAGTCGGTCGATGACCGGGGTTTTGGTCAGGTGTTAATGACGAAAAACAGGACGGGTCAATCGCCTGTGGCCGGTCGCGCGCTTGCGCGCCCGGGGCGGGAGGGCGTGCAGTACGAATGGCCCGCCGGAGGCGGCATGCGACAGGTGCCAGCGCGCCCGCCAGACGAGTTTTCATGAGACCACAGAGGCCATATCGCACCGGGAGAGTCGGATATTAACGATGAAAAACAGGCAAGGTTGCCATCGCATGTCCGGCCGGGGCATCCGCACGCGCGCGCGATGGCGCTCGCCAGAGCCCGTCAACGGCCGCGCAGCCGCCGAAGTGCCTCAGACCGGTTCATGAGAAGCATATTCATTAAACGACACAGGATACCTCTGAGTCTTTTTCTGCCCGCGGCGATTCTTGCTAAATTAAAAAAGGAGAGGTATGAGGGGGAGCGGGGAGGTTGTCCGGGGCTGCTCCCCCTCAAATGGCCTTTTAAATACCCCCCACATGGACAGGATAATCGACATGGATGCCGTGCCCGGGCGTCCCGCCCGCCCGCGCGCGGCACCGCTGGTTGAAAGTCGTGTTTAGTTCGTTGTTACACGAACATTCTATTATATGCGAACAATAGGTATATGTACCTTGCGGTTTAATTATTTGTCTGGCCATCAAAAGCCGGATCGTGGTGTGAAGACGATGAAAAAAACGCCCGGACAGGAGCCGATCGAGCTATTCTCAACGGCAGCGGGCATTCGGGCTGTGGACAGCCCGGTCCGCGTGAAGATCATAGCGATGCTTAAAGACCGGGAGATGCCCTTTGACGCGATCGTGGAAGGGACCGGCCGCGCCAAGTCGACGATTTCCGTGCACCTGAACGACATGTCCACGGAAGGCATCATCGGCTCCAGGCTCGATCCGAAAGACCGGCGCAAAAAGATATTTTTTCTCAATTCAGGCTACATCGGCGGCCTGCTGCGGGATAAAATCCTGGTGGACGACATCCGCGACCTCTTCAGCAGGAACGGGCCGCCGGACGTGCCCGACTTTTTCAAGATCATCTTTCGCATGATCCGCGTCGAGCTCTACATGCAGGGCATCAACGTGGACCCGGTACTGTCGGACGCAGGCTACAAGGTCGGCGGTGCCCTGTACGAGCAGATCGGCAGCCCCGACCTGGACGAGCTGCTGGACCGCCTGGAAAAGTTCTGGTCCGGGCACAAGCTGGGCCGCATCGAGGTCCGGTCCCGGTCGCCGCTTATCATCTACGTCTACGATTGTTTCGAGTGCGAGGACCTGCCCCTGCTGGGCCGCCCCGCCTGCGCCTTTGACCTCGGCATGTTGCGGGCCATCTTTTATGCCCACTTCGGGGAAGACAGGGCGGTCGACGAGACCGAGTGCTACGCGATGGGCCACGATCACTGCTGTTTCATCATCGGCAATCCACACCGGTAGCGGTGGTCGAAAAGTTGCTATGCTGCGGGCCCGCGATAACCGCGGGGAACGGCTTTAGTGATGCCTCGTATATGCAGTCTGCATGAACACGCGATACCTTTTGATCACGTGCCTCTCGCTCATTGCGGGCAGTATCTTCCTGGCGCCGGAGACCGTACAGATCGGCGCCAGCCCGGCGATAGCCTCCGGCCTGTCGCACCTGCTACTGCTCGCAGGCATGGGCGTGGCCGTCCTGACCGTCGACGCGGAAACCCGCGAGAGGGCCCGGCTGGAAGCACAGGGAAAGGAAAAATAACGCGTGTCAGGAACCAGGAACAGTAAAAGGCCGCAGAGGCCGCAGAGGGGCGCAGAGGCCGCAGTTTCTTTTTTGGTTTAACGCTATACAATATCTAAAAAGGAAACTGCGCTCTCTGCGCCCCTCTGCGCCCCTCTGCGGCCTTTAACCGCGCTCTACCTTCCGTCGCGCGGGGCGTGTGCGAGCGTGAGGACAATTTACGCGATGTCCCGGGACGTATCGATGTAGATGCGGTCCGAGACCTTGCATCGGATGTACTCCAGGATGGGCGGGATGCCGCGGACCTTGGGGATCGATATCTTGCTGCTCATCTTGTCGCCTTTCTTCTCCACCTCGACCTCGAAGATCACGTCGCAGACGTTCTGGAAGATGACCTCGACGCGGCGGTCGTGGACCCCCTTGAGGACGAACAGGTAGCAGGTGCTTTCCCGCTCCTTGTCCATCTCGTAGATCTTATGCAACAGGCTCTTGAGCGTGTGCACGTCGATGCCCAGGTCGATCAGGAAGCTGAAGTTGTCGAAGACGAGGGTAAAGTTCGATTCGCCGCTGGTGTAGATGTAGTCGATCTTCGAGTCGATGAACTCGATGAGGCGGCGCTCGGCCTCGCCGGGCTCGGTCGAGGTGTTCAGGATGTTGCCGTAGAACTCCTCGCGGACGTCGAAGAACTCGATCTGCTCGTAGCTGAAGGCGATCTCGGACATGTGCCGTTCGATATTGAAGGCCGACTTGTCCGTCGTGAAGTAGAAGGTCTTCCGGGGCGTGGTAAACTCGAACAGGAAGATCTCCGGCTGCGCGATGGGCTCCGCTGTAAAATAGACCATCGATCCCTTGGGGATGCCGCCGTTCAGCGTCCTGTCGAGGATGGGCAGGCCGGTCTGCAGGCGGTTTGCCGTCTGCACTTCGGCGTTCTCCTGGGCCGCCGGCACTTCGCCCTGTGCCTCAGTCTCTACTTTGTCTTCGGTCATACTTTCCTGTGTTGTGATTTTCGTTCCGTTGTCTGTCGTCAGATGAGCAGGGTAAACAGAACATATGCAAGGACCATCATGATCAGCGCATATTTCAGCCCTGACATCCAGTTGCCCTCACCCATCTGTCCGGCGAGGACGCCCGCGCACAAACCCTGGATGAGCGCGGCGTGGAAGAACAGCCGCACGTAGTCGTCGGGGTTGAACGCCTGGATGAACGTGGCGCCCTGCGTCTGTGTGGACGATAACCCGCTACCGGTGGAACCCGTCGCAGCGGTCGCCATGACGGGGATGAAGCTCGAGGTCAGCGTATACACGCAATAGATGAACACCACGAACGATATGAAAATGATCACTACGTATATAAGCATGCCGTCGAAGCGTTCTCTGCGTATCTGTTCGTTGATCCGGGCGTCGTTGGCCGCGATGTTCAGCACGTCCTTGATGTCGCCGCTGGAGGATGCCGCCTTGGTGATAAGGGTAATCACCTTGGTGGATGCGTTGGTCCGCAGCTCGTTGGCGAACTTCTTGAGCGCCGTATTGACGTCGGTGCCCCACTGCATGTCCTGGTGAATCTTTTTAACTTCGGTGCTGAGCATGCCGAAGTTGTTATTCGATATCAGGTTGATCGACTGGGTCAGCGTCATGCCCGTCTCGTTGGTCGAGGACAGCTTCTTCAGGAAGTCGGGCATTTCCGACGCGATCTTGCGTTCACGGTGGTTCTTCATCTCGTAGAAGTACGTCAGCGGCGCCAGCGCGAGGATGATGAGGAAGACGATGAAGTCGTCCAGGAAGCTCAAGATCGGGCCGTAGATGACCATGGGATCGCCGGTAAACTTGATCTTCCCCATCATCATGCCCCGCTGGTACTGCGTGACGTTGTTCGACGCCTCGGACAAGCTGCCGAAGCCGATGGCCGGCCAGACGATGAACATCAGGAGCAGGACCAGGACGATACCGACGGGCAGGCTGATATACAGCGACTTGATGGGGTCTTTCTTAATGCCGGCGATCGGGTTGGACATGAATTCCTTGAACTTCAGGTTCTCCCGTGCCTTATTGAGCTCGCCCAGCCGCTTCTTGTCGTCGGCCGTCGCCTCTTTAGACTCCATCGGCACCGTATCGTACTGGCTGATCACTTCGATGTCGAACGTGCTGGTACGATCTTCCTCCGACGGCGTCAGCATGCTGATCAGGATGATGAACATGACCGAGCCGATGGGCAGCACCGCATAGATCAGTATGTACAGGATCATCGGGCTGCCGCCGTTCATGATGGTCATGACCGAGGTCATGATAATAATGAACAGCGGACCGGCGACGAACATCGTGACATAAGATTCCGCAATAAGGCCCAGTATCTCGAGGAAAGACTTCTGGTCCTGCATGATCCGCATCCGGTACTGCTCGACCTTGTTGTTCAGGTACATCGTGACGTCACCGCCCGAGTCGATGACCGACAGCAGGTTGGACAGCAGGTCCTGCATCAGGTCAGACGGCGTCTGGCTGACGCAGTTATGGATCGCGACCCGGAGGTCGTTGCCGAAGTAGTCCATGTCACGGATGACGAAGCCGATCTCCCTGGACACTTCCCCATACGTGCTCTCCGCCTCGTGAAGGGAGCGGATGATCGTGATGATATCGGCGCCGCCCTTGGACATCGCGTACATGAAGGTCACGGCGGAAGGCAACGCCTTGTTGATCTTGGACTTGCGCTCGCTGGCGTTGAACGACGGGATGAGCATGAACGTCGTGAACGTGACGATGTACCCGATCGCGCCGAGGATGACCATGGAGACGAAGAGGACGATGATTTTCGCCATCCCGCTCAGGAACGGAATGCTGATGGGGGAGTGCAGGTTCGCCAGGTTGGTGCTCTCCAGGATCGTGCCGCCCAGCAGGAAACCGAGCAGCAGCCCCAGGAGGGCCCCGACGATGCCGATGATGATCGACGTCAGGTACGCGACCGAGACATACACTTCGTAGGTCTGGGCCATGTGAGCCTGCCGCAACTGCTTCTGCAGCGTGAAATAGCGATCTTTGCGCTTCTTGACCTCGCCGCCGAAGATGACGTGAGCTATTGTGCTATATTCGTCCATGCTCTCAGTCCCTGATCTGCAGTTTCTCCAGGACACGCTCCGGCTTCACCGAGTACGCCTGAATGATGGCGGCCACCTGTTTGAACTCCCGGATGTTGTTTTTGACCATGTACTCGAGCACCTGCTGCCGGTGCAGGATCTCGTTCTGGACCTCTTTGCGGCTCCAGGCCCTGCGCTGGGCGATCTCTGCGATGATGCGCGACTCGCCCACCCGGTCGAACCGATCGGTACCCGAATTCCAGACATATACATCGTTCGTCCGGATGTTCCGGGAGTTGGGGTCGAGGTCGTTGATCTCGACCAGCTTCATGTTACGCCTGACACGCTTGTTCTTCAGGTAGGTCTGGGACTGGATGCTGATAATGTCCAGCGCCGTGATCATGGTACGCGGCACGCTGATGGGCGGGTTCTCCAGACGGTGGATGGCCGATTCTACGGAGTCCGCGTGCATGGTCGAGAAGGTCGTGTGGCCGGTAGACATGGCCTGGAACAGCGTGAGCGCTTCCTTGCCACGCACTTCGCCTACCAGGAGGTATTCGGGCCGCTGACGAAGGGCTGCCTTCAGCAGGGCGAACATCTCGATCGAGCCCTTGCCGTCCGCCGTGAACGAGTCACGGGTCAGCCCCGGGATCCAGTTCTGGTGAGGCAGCTTCAGCTCGCGGGTGTCTTCCAGCGAGATGATCTTCGCCTTGGGCGGGATGAACAGCGAGACCGCGTTCAGCGACGACGTCTTGCCCGACGCCGTGCCGCCCGAGAAGATCAGGCTCTTGTTATTCTCGATACAGAGCCACAGGTACGCCATGGTCTCCGACGAGAACGTGTTCCATGCGATCAGGTCGATGGGAGTGATCGGGATTTCCTTGAACTTACGGATGGTGAAGGTGCTGCCGCGGGTGGTGATCTCCTTGCCCAGCGTCATCTGGATACGCGAGCCGTCCGGCATCGTGGCGTCGATCATCGGCTCCGCGATGGAGATGTGCTTGCCGCAGCGCTGGGCCAGCCGGATGACGAACGAGTCGAGCTGCTTCTCGCTGAACGTGATGTTCGTCATGATGTTCTCGTAGTTCTTGTGGTACAGGAAGATCGGGGTGTCGAAACCGTTGTTCGAGATATCCTCGATGAAGTTGTCGTGCATGATGGGAGTGATCTTGCCGAACTCAAGGTAGTCGCGGACGATGTAGTAAATGATCTTGTGATAGGACTTGGTGTCGACCTTGCCGATGTAGTCGACGATGATCTCCGTGGCCTTCCGGACCAGGACCTCCTTGCGGTCCGCTTTGACGTCGATGTTGTCCAGGATGAGCAGGTCCTGCAGCCGCTGGTACACGTCCTCCAGCAGCTCTTTCTCGAACACCGTCAGCGACGGCTCGCAGACGTAGTACAGGTAGGCGTTGCCGACCTCGTTATACAGGATGACTACGAAGGAGTAGGGCTCGATCACCCAGTAGCGCTCGATCTCGTCGTAGCCGGGCATGCCCGCGAAGGTCGCCATGGGGCCGTGCTTTTCCATGTCGTACGGCTCGAACTCGATCTTTTTCTTGACCTTCTTTTCCTTCTTGACCTTAGCCGGCTTCTTTTTCTTGTCCTCTTCCTCTTTCGTCGTTTCCTTGATGTCGGCGCCCTGGCTCTTGGAGATGATGGCGTTGAACTCCTCGAGGATGTCCTCCTCGGACTTGCTCTGACGGACCTGGTTGATCTCGGTAGCGCTCTTTATCCGGTCGTCCGCCCGGTCCGCATAGGTCGAAAGGAAGTTCGGCGCGGGCGTTGAGGCCTGAGCCGCAGGCGCCTGGCGGGACGCGAAGGGATCGGCGGGTTCCGGAGACCGCCTGGGAGCCGTCTGCCCCGGGTCGAACGCGGCCGACTTGCTTAATATCCTCGTCAGTTCCTCGGGCTCTGGCTCCTGCGGGGCTTCGGCGCCTTTATCCTTCCGCTTCGCCAGGGCTGCCCAGGATGAGAAATCGTGTGCCGGCCGGGATGCAGCCTCAGCCTCAGGCTCACGCGCAGGTGCCGCCTGGCTGATCGTGTTTTCCGGCCCGGTCATCTCCGGCTTATCGTCCGTCGCAGTAGCCGGCGGCGTATCGAGCGCCGCAGACATCGCAGTGTCGGTAGCGGCCTTCGCCTCCTCAGAAATCGCACCCTGTTTCTTTTTCAACAGTCCGTAAAAGTTTTTCTTATCGGCATCATGATCGTCGAGATTCAGACCTGAATTACCGCTTCCCGTCACAATTTCCACTCCCTCAAACTCAACGGGCTTGCTATTATGACGTCGCGCTTTCCTGGTACCGCCAGGCTCCCCCAGAAGCCGGACAGTATGCGCTACGGGCCCGTGTTACCGGTTATCCTGATAGATATTGGATACTAATCTACTAGACTTTAGAATATATAAACTTAATGCCATTTAATGAATTCTTTGAGCTATTTATGCTAAAATAATGCTAAAAAAACGCTTTAGTTGCATTTTTGGAAATAATTTTTAGCAAGAAAAGCTTTTTAAGCTGTTTCCGGGGAGATAGCCATTCGGGAGATAACAGGCCGATTGCCCGCTCAAACGATGATCTTCCAGTGCCCGTCCAGGTCGACCATGTAGAAGCTGCCGGACAGGTGGTAAGCATACAGGTTGCCGACAAGGTAGTGCACGCTGGACCACGGGACGAGAGGCGTGTCATACCCGGCCTGCGCGACCCCCGGCCCCGGGGCGCCGGTATCCACGTACTGTACGCGGTAGCTCTCGTCGCCCAGCCCGTAGGTCCGGTTCATGTTTTCGAGGAACTGGCGGTAAGTCGCATCGTCCGGCGGCACGAACCGGCCGTGTACCGCGTCGTAGGTGACCAGGCAGCCGAAGGCGCTTTCCGGCCGGCCGCTGTCCAGGTCCTCGAAGAAGGCCTGGATGAGCCGCTCCGGGGTGCTGTCCTTATCGCCGGGGAGGTAAACGCTCTGAAGCGTATAGGTAGAAAGGCCGGCCGGACTCTCGACCGTGTACAGGACGGGGACCGGAGACGACGGGTGCATATAATACAGAACCCGGATGTCGCTGGAGGCGCCGCCGAAGTACAGCGTCTTATTGCCGGCGTACACGTTGCAGCCGTCGAACTTTCCGGCAGGCGTGCTCACGTTCGCCGTCCCCGCCTGCGCGTAGGCATCGTCGAGCGAGTTCCAGGCGTCGTCGAGCGTCGTCAGGTTAAAGGACAGCTGCCCGCCGTTTATCTGCACGTCGGTCCCGTTGATGCTGGTGATCAGCACGCTCACCGTCTTCCGGCGGTCGGCGCTGATCATCGCGTCGGCCCGCGTGGAGACGTTGTCCCCGGAGGACACCGAGGTCAGCCGGTCGCCCTCGGGCTCGCCGGGGTGCGTGATCAGCCGGAAGTCGTGCCATGAGACGCTGCCGCCATCGTCGGTCGAGACGTTGTAGACGGCCATGCTGAAACGCTGCGGGTCGAAGATGTCGCGACCGCTCAAGTCGTTGCCGTCCCCGGCCGTTCCGGCGCAGCCCGCCACCGCTGCCGTTATGACAGCGATGAAGATGAATGCGGCCAGTATCCGGATATTACGGGACGTTCGTCTCGCCCTCCAGTAAATTGGCCACCGCGTAGGCGGGGAACACCCGGGACAGCCGTTCGTCCGACACCTGCGCGCAGGGCATCTCCAGCCCGAACAGCGCGTCCCGGGCCAGGAAAGCGCCCAGGCCGCAGATAGCCGCGCGCTTCAGCCCGTGCCGGCCGGAGACCAGGCGGATGGCGTCCGTCAGGTCTTCAAGCTGGCGCCGGTATGCCTGTGTGGCGATGCCGCATACGTCGTCCATGTCCAGCTCGGTCAGATCACAGCATACCAGCCGGGCGATCCGCCGGGCCGCGCCCTCCGCGTCCTTGCCGCCGCCGTCGGGCGTGTCACACGTATAGTCCGCCGGCGCGATACGGCCGAGGAGCAGGTATACGTCGGCCGTGACAGCGAACAGCTCCGAGGCGGTCCGCACTGTGCGGCCTTTGACCTCTGCCGTACGCAGCAGCGCCGCGAGGTTCGTCCGCAGCGCGCCGGCATAGATCAGCTCGCTGCGGGCCAGCCGCTCGAAGTCGGTGGCCCCGGCCTGCGGGACGCCGCCGGCGACCGGGATGATGTCCGTGGTCGTGCTGCCGATGTCTATGAACAGGATATCGCCGTGCACCCGGCCGATATACCGGGCCGATGCCGACCAGTTGGCCGCCGAGAGCAGCCGCGCGTCGTCCGTATCCGCGTGGAATCGGCCGTCGCTGCCATAAAAGACGGCTCCGGGGAAGACCTGCCGGACCGTCCGGGCGATGTGGTCGATGCCGTCCTTCTTCGTCGGGTAGCAGTCGGCCAGCTCCCCGGTGATCGTGACCCCGGCCGGGCCGGCGTCGCCGGCGTTGTCCCTTATTCGCTCGAGAGTGCCCCGCAGATCGGCGCCCCGCCAGAGCGGCAGGTAGACCGTCTCCGCATACCGGCCGTCCGCGGTCGCCGCCTTGGTGTTGGCGCCGCCGATGTCGATGCCCAGGCTCAGAGGAACGCCCCCAGGTCCTTTTTAGTGAACGAGCACCGCCCCCGGTAGCCCACCCTTTCCGGCAGCTCCCCGAACCGGGCTTTCAGGACGAGATCGGCGAGGCTGCAGTCGATCACCCGGGCGACGCCGACCATCGCCGTGGTCGGCCGGGCGTTGACGTCAACGATATATGGCCGGTCCGCGTAGACGATGTCCACCCCGAACAGCCCCCGGCAGCCGAGCATGACGCCTGCCTGCCGGGCCGCACTGAAAATCTCGTCCCGCGCGGGATGCTCGATGTTCACGTCGTTCCCGTCGTAAGCGACCGACCCGTTCATGTGAATGTGCTGGCGGTTGAGCGTCAGCGGCAGCACGGACCCGCCGCCGGAAACGAGCGAGACGCTCAGGTGCTCGCCCTCGACGTACTCCGTCGAGATATAGCCGTCCTTTTCTACCGCGCTTTCCGAGACAAAGACGCTGTCGGAGCCGCACCCGGTGCGGGGCTTGACCACGCACTTGACCGCGCCATCGGGCGCGCCTTCCCTGACGATCCGCGGGGCGCTCATGCCGTTATGAAGGAGGAGCTCTGTCGTCTCCTGCTTGTCCGCGCAGAGCCGGATGACCGCAGGCGGGCTCCCGAGGTTGATGCAGGCGGACTCCAGCCGGGCCGTGTCGTCGGCCAGCCGGTCGTCCGGCGCGATGACGAGCCCGCAGTCGCAGGCCTTCGCCACGCTCAAAAAGTCGTCTCCGAAGTCGCGGGGGATGAAGACGCGACAGCCCGCCCGCTCGAACGACTTCGCCAGCGTGCGCAGCATGGCGGCGCCTTCCATGCGTATATCCTCGCCCAACCCCGTACAGACCGAATATTCGGCCAGCATGACCTTCATAGAGACCCGATGAAATAGGGAATGGCATCCTATAATAGCATTTCGATGGTGTTTTCGCCGGGCTCCTGCGGGGTAATCTCGCACGCGCGGGCGGAGGGCTGGGCCCCGATCGTACCATGGCCTGCCGGTGACGTTCGTCCCGGCCGGGTAAAATCTATATCGGAATCCCGCCCATAGTGCAACAGATGCCCTGTAAAATTTTGATCACAAACGATGACGGGATAGGCTCCTCGGGATTACTCGCGGCTTATGAAGCGGTAAGAGGGCTCGGGGAGGTCACCGTTGTCGCCCCCGCTACACAGCAGAGTGCCGTCGGACGGTCGATGACACTGTTCGAGCCGCTGCGTATCGCGAAGTCGACGATCGGGAGCACGATCGTCTACAGTGTCAACGGCACCCCGACAGATTCAGTGATCATCGGCATGTACGTGGTCATGGACCGGAAGCCGGACCTCGTCATCTCGGGCATCAACATCGGCGAGAACCTCAGCGCCGAGGCGGCCACCACGTCGGGCACCATCGGCGCGGCGCTGGAGGCCTCGAACCAGGGCGTCCCGGCCATCGCAGTCTCCATGCGGGTGCTGGACGAGGGCGACAAGTTCGTGGACACGAACCACATCCGGGACTACGCGGTGGTGCAGCGGGTGATCCGGCGCCTCGCGGAGCGGGTGCTGGCCGACGGGATGCCGGCCGGCGTGGACGTGCTGAACGTGAACGTGCCCTCGAACGCGACGGCGGAGACGCCGGTCGTCGCGACCAGCCTCGCGCGCCGGATGTACGATACCCGGGTGCATCACCGCATGGACCCGCGGGGCCGGTCCTACTACTGGATCGACGGCACGGTCGTCGAAGACGCCCCGGAGGGCACCGACCTCCACGTCATGATGAAGAAAGGCCACATCTCCGTGACCCCGCTCGCGCTGGACATGACGGCGAAAGCGGATAACGGCCGCCTCGCTGACATGCTGTATGAAGCGTTCGGCAAACCGACGGCATCGGGCCGGTAATGCAGGAGCTGGCAGTACGGGCCGTCGTCGCCGGCCGTGCGTGGCGTTTCTGCTTTTTTTCCATATATCAGAGGTTTTAGCGCTATATCCGATGGAATACAAAATGAAACTAAAGGTGTTATGGTCAAAATGATCATAAATGCAGAACGATAACGGGATGCAGACAATTGAGCAACTAAAGTCGAATTACAACCGGTACATACTCATCGCCGTCATCGTGGCCAGCATCGTGCTCACTATTTACGTGAACGTGATTCTGGGTGTCGAAGCCGTCTACACGCATTTCTTTTATATCCCCATCATCCTTGCCGGCATCTGGTATCACCGCAAGGCCGTCTATCTCGCGGTATCCCTCGCGGCCGCCCACATTATCATCGGTTTCATATACACGGGAGCGATCGTGCCCAGCACGCTGGTCCGTGCCTTCATGTTCATTGTCGTCGCAATAGTAGTGGCTTATCTGTCTGAAGCCAGATACAGGCTCTACAACAGGGTCAAAAGCTCCGAAAGCAATCTCAAGATCATCTTCAACAGCGTTTACGACGCGATCATCATCCACGACGTGGAAGGGAAGGTCGTCGACATCAACGACCGGATGATCGAGATGTACGGGGTGACCCGTGAAGACGCGGGAAATCTCTCGATAGCGGACGATCTGTCGACGCCGGATAACCCGATCGCCACCTTGCCGGCCATATGGCAGAAAGTGATGGCAGGAGAAGACCAGCTCTTCGAATGGGAAGCCCGCAAGCCGTCTGATGGCTCCGCGTTCCACGCCGAAGTATATCTCCGCAGGATCGCGCTGGACGGACGCCCGTTTATCATGGCGACCGTCAGGGACATCAGCGCGCGCAAAGAGGCGGAAGAGGGACGCCTGAAGCTGGCCCGGTACATCGAGCTGCTGCTGGAGTCCACGGACCAGGGCATCCTGGGAGAGGACACGAAGGGCCTCTGTACGGTCATTAATTCCTCGGCCCTGCGAATGCTTGGCTTCACGGCCGACGAGATCATTGGCAAGGATATGCACAACCTGATCCATTACCGTCGAAAGGACGGTACGCCGTGCCTGAAGGAAGAGTGCTGCATCCACCAGTCGCTGAACACCGGGAAGGGCTGTCGGGTAAGGGGGGATGTGTTCTGGAGGAAGAATGGGACACCGTTCCAGGTCGAGTACTCATCGTACCCCATCGTCCAGGAGGGAGTGATAACCGGCTCCGTCGTCACCTTTACGGACATTACCGACCGGGTCCGTGCAGAGGAGGAAGTGAAGGACGCGCGCAGGCAGGCGGAGCTGTACGTCGATCTCATGGGCCACGACATCAACAACATGAACCAGATCGGCATCGGCTACCTGGAACAGGCGCTGGAGACCCTCCGGATCAGCGAGGAAGAAAAGTTTTTCATCACCAAGCCACTGGAGGCGTTATATAACAGCTCGCGCCTGATCGATAACGTGAGGAAGCTCCAGGCGGTGCAGGAACATATCATCCCGCTGAAGCAGATGGACGTCGCCACGGCACTGGAAGAAGTAATCGCCTATTACTCGCACGTGCCCGGACGGCCGGTGACCATCAACTATCGCACGGCCGCCAACTGCACGGTCATGGCGAATGACCTGCTGAAGGACGTCTTCTCCAACATCGTCGGCAACGCGATCAAGCACTCGCGCGGGCCGGTCACCGTCGACGTCGCGCTGGAACGGGTGACGGGCGGAGACGGCACATTCTGTCGCGTGACGGTCGACGACAACGGCCCGGGCATACCGGACGACATGAAGGCCCGGCTCTTCGCCCGCTTCCAGCGGGGCGCGACCAAAGCCCACGGCCGGGGCCTGGGCCTGTACCTGGTCAAAACGCTGGTCGAAAGCTACCACGGCCGCGTCTATGTCGAGGACCGCGTGCCGGGCGACTCTACGAAGGGATGCCGGTTCGTGGTCGAGCTCCCGATCGCCGAAAAAGACAACGGTGAATTAGCCCGGTCGAATGGACCTCTCTCCGGGTGGCACGGCCGATGATTACGTCATGCTCGTCAACGACGTCGAACAACTCCCCTATTAAGAGTCTGTTGGACAGCCATCGTATTAAGCATGACGTAACATAATAAAATGGCCGGACCTGTGCTATTTCCCTAAAATGCGTTTGTATTCGTCAGTCAGGAACTCCAGATCAGATCGCTCGTACTTCGGAGAGTTCATGTTCTCCGGGATGTCGGTCTTTACATTTCTGTCGAAAAAGCCTTTCTCTCTCTTCTCTTCCATTAAGATCACCTTCTGTCGGGCACATTTCTTTTAATAGGCCCATATCATTGACTACTTAACAACGTTTAATATCGTTCTCTCAGATATCCCGAAAAACTCATAGGCAGCAAAAAAGATCGCAGCTTTAATGATAAAATCCTGTATCAGTAACGTACAATTATTGAAGCGCTTACCCATGTTCGCCTTACGTAGCCGCATTTAGCGCTATTGTGTAAAAATGTCGCCGTATGCTATCGCATCGCGTCCCGGAACTCCCGGTACACCGCTGCCATCGTATATTGCCACTCGAACGAGTGCAACATCCGCTGGTACGCCCGCTGCCTGGCGTACTCGTCAACTTCCCAGGCAACACCTTCATAGCTCACGCGCTTCAGGTACAGGCCCGCCGCCGGCGCCGGGGGGATGCCCTCGCTGTACGCCGGGTCGAACATCTTCGCGATCCAGTCGTTGGGGCGCTTGTTCTCGCCGACCAGCCGCAGCGCCGTCACGATCTTCCGCACCATGTTCCACAGGAAGGCGTCCGCCTCGACGTCGATAAAGTACAGGTCGCCATGCCGGGCGATGTCCAGCCTCCGGACTGTCCTCACCGGGTACTTACCAGGCTCTACGCTTGAGAAGTTGGTAAAGTCATGCGTACCGAGGAAAGCGGGCGCGAACGACATCATCCGCCGCTCGATGACCTCCGGCGCGTAGAGGATATACCGGTACTCGCGGCCTCTGGCGTCCCGGCGCGGGTCGAAGTCGCCCGTCACCTCCGAGCGGGCGTAAGCCCAGACGTCGGGGGGAAGCTTCGAGTTGACGACCCGGGGCGCAGTCAGCTTCGGGTCGGCGGCCTCGAAGACGACCACCTGCCCCAGCGCGTGCACGCCCGCGTCCGTCCGGCCCGCCATCGCCAGCTTCGCCTTCGGCGCCATCGCCCCGGCCTCCGCCAGGCACCGCCGCAGCTCCCCCTCGACCGTCCGCAGGCCCGGCTGCGACTGGGAGCCGTAGAAATCCGTGCCGATATAAGCAATCTGGAGCGCGATTTTAGCCATGGTACCGTCCACGAATACGTCGTCCGATAAAAAATATGTTCTCATGCCGGATTGAGGAATAACGACTCTGGCGGATGCCCGGGCACGCGTGCGCGCGCGAGCCGCCGGGCGATGCGATAAGGATAGTAAACGTTCCCTGCCAGCGGGTCGCTTTGTTATGAGGTTCGCGTTACAGGAAACACAGGACGCGGTTAAAAGCCGCAGAGAGCGCAGTTTCCCTTTTAGAAATTTTATAGCGTTAAACTAAAAAAGAAACTGCGCTCTCTGCGCCTCTTTGCGCTCTCTGCGGCCTTTAACCGGGCTACAGTTCCGTCACGCATGCCATGACAACGGCCCGATTCTGCCGCGCTCACTTCGAGAACTCGATCTTTTCCCGGCCGATCACGTAGATGGCGGCCGCGATGATGGCGATCAGCACCGCGGTCACGGCCATCTCCTCCCAGGGGATGTTCTCCACGCCGAAGATGAGCACCCGCCGGATCATCGCGGTCAGGCCGGCGGCCAGGATCAGCCGCAGGTCCAGCTGGCGCTTCTGGATGAAGACCACGATGATCTGGAGCAGCTCCGCGATGATGAGCACGATCAGCAGGTCGTTGAGCGCCGTATAGATCGCGTCGATGGCCAGGCCCTCGAAGATCAGCGAAGACAGGTCCCGGGCGACGATGAAGAAAGCCGCCACGGCCATGAGCACCAGGAACAGGGCGACGATAAGGTACAGCACAGCCTCGGCGCTGCCGACGAATCGCGCGATGAAGCCGCTGTAGCCGGCGTCCTTATCGGCCATGTCACGGGCCCCCCTGCTTTTCTGCGGTTTTCCGCCGTGCGACGAGGTACAGCCCGAGTATGATCACGAACAGGAGCACAGAGGTCGTCAGGGT
The DNA here is from genome assembly GCA_002067315.1 of Methanocella sp. PtaU1.Bin125. Lineage (GTDB taxonomy): Archaea > Halobacteriota > Methanocellia > Methanocellales > Methanocellaceae > Methanocella_A. Next base: position 15,422 of record MVRA01000050.1, read on the forward strand.
CTCCTCCGCCGAGATGGTCTTCGCCCCCGAGACCAGCACCCGCCGGATCACGGCGGTGAGGCCGACGCTGAGGACGAGCCACGGGTCGATGGTATGACTCTTGATGTACGCGATCAGGGTCTGGATCAGCCCGGTGATGATGAAGATGATCATGATGTCGCCCAGCGCCGTATCCACCTGCTGGATGCTGAGCGAGCCGGTCACGAACCCGGTCATGTCCCGGGCGACCACGAAGAACGCCACGATCGTGAGCAGCACGAGAAAGATGGCGGCGAGCAGGTATATGGCTGCCTGCGTGACGTCGAGGAGATTGCCTATGACGCTGCCATAGCCGGGGCGAGCGGGACGATCGGGAAGCGGTTCATCGCTCGGCATACGTCAACTAATTTGCCTTTACTGAGTATTTATATGATTCGTCCCTATAAGACGGGCATCTATATCATCTAATTTTAAGGCATCTCATGAGGATGCACGGGAATGGTTATAAGCCGCAGAAAGTCGGCCGATGGCCGGGACCTGGTCGGGCAGGCATGATGAAAAATGGATGACTTCCCCCTTCATCATATCGTCAATTCGCACAGCGCTGCGCGCCAGGGGAGGGCGGGCGGGCAGTACGAATAGTCCGCGAAGGCGGCATACGACGCATCCCGGCGCGCAAATCCCACGAGTTATCCCCGGGAGTCGATCGACAGCCGGGATTGTGGTCAGGTATAGGCGATGAAAAACGGCAGGGCTATCGCCATCGGCAGTCGAGCGTTCGCGCGCGCACGCACGAGCGATGGTCGGGCTTGCGACGGCAGCCGGGACGATCACTTGCTTACCTTTTGCAGCCCGTACGCCGATGCGCACGCCTCCAGCTGCCGGGCCGTTCCCACGGTCATGATCGTCGCGCCGGGCCGGAGCACCTCGGACGGGTCGGGGTCCGGTATGAACCGGTCGTCCTCCAGGACGCCGACGATGGTGCAGCCCGTCCGGCTCTGCATGTCCGACTCCTTGATGGTGCGGCCTTCGAGCTTCGAGCCGCTGACGGCGTATCTCGCGAGCAACACGTTCTCCGAGAGCAGCACCGTATCCTCGAAGCCGCCGCGCTCGACGATGCGGGCGAGCATCTGTCCCCCGACGGACGACAGCGACATGACGTAGTCCGCGCCCGCCCGGTACATCTTGCCCACGCTGTTATGGACGTTGGCGCGGGCGATGATGTTCACGTGGGGGTTCAGGTTCCGGGCCAGCAGGATGGTCAGCATGTTGCGGGCGTCGTCGTTCATCGTGACCACGATGGCCGAGGCGCGTTCGATGCCGGCCTTAACGAGCGTGTCCCGGTCGGCAGAATCGCCGATCACCTGGTCCTTCACGTCGTAAGGCTTCAGGTCGATGACCGTGTACCGGAGGCCGTGCTCGTCGAACTGTCGGGCCACCTCTTTGCCCACGTCCCCGTACCCGGCGATGATGGCTTGCTCGATGCCGCAGGAACGGCCTCGATCGCGGGCGACGGCCCCGGCGCGTTTCAGCTGGTCGGCGGTGCCCATGAGCACCAGCACGGTCGCCTCGTCGATGACGGTTCCCGCCGGCGGGTTGACGATCAGCTCGCCGTTCTTGAAGACGGCGACCACGTTCGCGCCCGTGCTCTCCCGGATGCCGGCGTCTTTCAGCTTACGGCCGGCGATCGGGTTGTCCGGATAGACCGGGAGCTTACACACTTTCACGTTGCCGCCGAGGTCGACCGCGTCCGTCAGCTCAAAGCTGATCGAGGAGACGGCCGTCAGGCCGATGTTCGTGCCGAGGATTTGTTTCGGCGAGATCACGAAGTCGGCGCCGGCGTACTGCAGATAATGGGCTGTCTCCTGGCGCTCGACGAGCGCGATGATCCGGCAGTCAGAGGCCTGAGACGTGGTGAGGACGATGGCCGCGTTACGTTCGTCGCCCGAGTTGGCTATCACGTAGGAAGCCCGGTCGATGTGCGCGTTCATCAACATGTCCTCGTCCGACGGGTCACCCTTGATCGCCTCGTATCCGTGCCGCTGCAGGGTCATGACGTCCTCCTCCGAGGGATCGATGACGGCGAAGGGCATATCCCGCCCGGCCAGCTCGGAAATCAGCGTCTCTACGATCGGGCTGTACCCGCAGATGACCACGTGGCCGCTCATCGACTTCCGGATGCGGCTGCGCGGGCTGCTGATCACCCGGTCCATGATGGGCGTGACCATCAGCGGCAGGATGATGGCGAACAGGATGAGCAGCCCGGTCAGGGAGACGATGATGGAAAAGAGCTGCCCCGCCGCACTGACCGGGACGATATCGCCATAGCCGGTGGTCGTCATAGAGATGACCACCCAGTAGAACGCGGTGATATAGTCGGAGTCGCGTACGTTGAAGTTGCCCTGCCCTTCCAGATAGAGGAAGATCAGCATGTATAATAGCACGATCGCCAGGATACCTACGGGATAGGTGAAGTACGGGGACTTTAATACACCGCGCAGCCGGCTGCGCGTGATCTGTAAGACCATATACAGCAGTATATATAAATGTCAAAATAAAAAGAGTTATGCGTGGGTGAACCCCACGCACATAGATAGGTTTACTCGGGCTTGGAGACGAGCGTGGTCTTGCTCAGGATCTTGCCGTCTGCGGCGTGCGGGGTCCTGAGGACCGCGTCCATACTCTTGTCCATTTCCCGGGCTTCGTCGACCAGCCGGGCGGCCGCGCGGAGCAGCTCGTGGGCGCTGCAGACAGTGATGATGTACTGTTCCATTTCCTTCTGCATGAAGCAGCCCAGGAGGTCCAGGTCGCCGACCTTCTCCGCCATTGCATATGCCGCGAAGGCCTTTGCCTTGGCGTACGGGTTCTTGTAGCCTGCCTCGGGGACGGCCTTGTCTGCCGATACGACGATCTGCGGCAGGACCGGGGCCTGGCCGGCGGCGATCTCGCCGATGACTCTGTCGAGCTCCTTCTGGATGAGCCGGACAACGCCGGTCTCGGTGAGCACCTTGGTCATTTCCGCGTTGAACAGCACCATTTCGGTGGGGTCCAGGAACTGCCTGCGGGCGCCGATCATCGAGTCGGCCTTGACCACGAAGAAGCCGAAGCCCTTCGCCTTCAGGTCGTCCTTGATCTTCATTACCGGCACGTCGGAGATGACGATCGTCGGGATGCCAGCTTCCTTGAGCATGTCCCGGGCCTTGGTCGGGCCGGGGATGGTCGCGTTCGGGCTGATGACGATGCAGACCTGGGGCTTGAACTCCTGGATCTTCGTCGCGGCCTCTACTGCCTCGGGCTCGCCCAGCTTGGCGCCGGTGCCGACTACCCGGACGAAGACGTCTCTGTCCGCACGTTCATCCAATATAAGGTCGATGTACCTCGAGGTACCGAGGTTGCCTAACTTGACAATACCAACTCTTACGGTCATAATAATCTGTTTCATCTATGCGGGAAAATCGATATATAACTTTCTGCTTCCTGAGGCAGCGTTTTGTTTTATAGAGCAATCAGCAGTGAGGACACTGGCAAAAACATGCAATCGACTGGCGCCCAAGGGAAAGCTACATATACCTAAAGTATTCGCCGCGCCACACGTATCATTACTATTTGCAAATCATTATATATCAATCGGTTGTATAGTACATTTACAAAAAATGGAGGGATTTTACCTATGGTAGAAACTGTTACTGGATATCCTGTTCCAGAAGATAAGAAACTTATCGTTGCTTTATGTTATGTATTGGGTTTAGTAGGCGGCATCATTCTGTTCCTCCTCGCCGGAGACAACAAGAACCTGAAGTACCACGCCATGCAGGCAATCATCCTGGGCCTCATCATGTACGTCCTGGCCTTTGTTTGTATCGGCATCTTCGTCTGGTTCTACATGATCTGGGGTGCCTACCTCGTTTACACCACGGGTGACTTCAAGTCGGTTGTTACGGGCATCGCCGAGGGACAGGCAAAGTAAGCCGTCATAACAAATTTTCCTTTTTTCTTTTTCTTCTCATTCCTTTGGCTTTCTACGGCTTTTTTATCGGCTTACGCCTGCCCGAGAGTATTGTCCGCGGGATGCGAGGCGAAAAACGTTTAGCCCGGAACGGCGATATGTTGGTCATCATGCAGAGTAAAAAAGTCCTCGGCATCGAGGGCACCGCCTGGAGCCTGTCCGCAGCCATCGTCGGCCACGATCGGGTCTACGCCGAGGCCGGCCACCCGTACGTGCCGGAGACGGGCGGCATTCACCCCATGGCGGCGGCGCAGCATCACGCCAGCCACATCGCGCCCATCATCCGGCAGGTGCTGGACTCGGGCGTCGGGTTCGACGGCGTCGCCTTTTCGCGGGGGCCCGGGCTGGGGCCATGCCTCCGCACGGTCGCTACGGCGGCACGGGCGCTGGCGCTGGCCTACGACGTGCCGCTGATCGGCGTCAACCACTGCGTCGCCCACATCGAGGTAGGCCGGTGGCAGACCGGCTGCCACGACCCGGTGGTGCTGTACGTCAGCGGCGCCAACTCCCAGGTGATCGCGTTCCGCCGGGGGCGTTACCGCGTCTTCGGGGAGACGCTGGACATCGGCATCGGGAACGCGCTGGACAAGTTCGGCCGCCACCTGGGCCTGCAGCATCCCGGCGGGCCGAAGATCGAGGCGCTGGCCCGGGAAGGGAAGAGCTACATCAAAATGCCCTACGTGGTCAAGGGCATGGATCTGTCTTTCTCCGGCATGATGTCGGCCGCGAAAGAGGCCGCGGCCACGCATTCGAAAGAGGACGTCTGCTTCTCCCTGCAGGAGAACGCCTTTGCCATGCTGGTCGAGGTCACCGAGCGGGCGCTCGCCCATACGGGCAAGGACGAGGTGCTCATCGGCGGGGGCGTGGGCGCCAACGGGCGGCTGCAGGCGATGCTTGACGCGATGTGCAAAGACCGCGGGGCGAAGTTTTACGCGCCGCCGCGGAAATTTTTCGGCGACAACGGCTCCATGATCGCCTACACGGGGCTGATCCAGCTGGAGCACGGCATGACACTCGACATCGCCGACTCGGCGGTCCTGCCCAACTACCGCACGGACGACGTGGTGATACCATGGCTGTAGTAGACAGAGACAGAGGTTCCGTCATGGAAAAGAGGGGCGCTGAGGCCGTCGTGGAGCTATTCCCGGACCGCGTGATCAAGACGCGGGTGCCCAAAAGCTACCGCATCCCGGAACTGGACGAGCGGCTGCGCAGCGAGCGCACCCGTGCCGAGGCGAAGATTATCTCAGAGGCCCGTCGCGCGGGCATCCCGACGCCGATCGTGTACGACGTCCGGCAGTACGCGCTGGTCATGGAATTCGTGGACGGCCGGCCGATGAAGGAAGTGATCACGCCGGAGCTGTCGCGGGCCGTCGGCGTGCTGGTCGGGCGGCTCCATAAGGCCGGCCTCATCCACGGCGACCTGACGACGTCCAACATGATCCTCAGGGGCGACGTGATCTACATGATCGACTTCGGCCTCTCCTTCTGGGACGGGACGCTGGAGGCGCGGGGCGTCGACGTGCACGTCTATTACCAGACCCTGATCAGCTCCCACGAAGACCACGAGGCGCTGATGGATGCCTTCGCCGAAGGGTACCGGGCGGCGTTCCCGGAGGCCGCGGACGACGTGCTCCGGCGGGTGAAGGAGATCGAGTACCGCGGGCGGTACAAGACCGAGACGCCCTGATGACCGGGCTGTGTTCCGGGCAGGCCGTGCGATCGCCGCAAATCTGCCAGCTAAATTATTATTTATAGTTGCCCGGCATGTATTACCAGATGTGATCGCGGAATTCTTGCTGCTGGCCGTCGGCATCGCCCTGCTGATCAAAGGCTCGGACCTGCTGGTGGACTCGGCGGAGAAGCTCGCGCTGGGCGTGGGGGTCCCGGTACTGATCGTGGGGTTCACGCTGGTCGCGGCCGGGACCTCGGTCCCTGAGCTGGTCGTCGGCCTGAACGCGGTGCTGCAGGGCGTCGGCGACGTCGTGCCCGGCAACGTCGTCGGCGCCAACATCGCCAACCTGTGCCTGATCCTGGGCGTCGCCGCGCTGGTCCGACCCCTCGTGGTCAGAAAGTCCATTGTCAGGTTCGACATACCGGCGGTAGTCGTGATTTCAGTCCTGATCGCGCTCCTGGCGCTGGACGGGACGATCGGGGGCGCGGACGGGCTCGTCCTCCTGGCGGCCGCGGCCGTCTATTTCTACTTCATCCTGAGGACCCTTAAGCAGACCCACCCGCCTTCAGCCGAGCGGAAGCGGCCTCGCCTGATCGATATCGCGCTCCTGGCAGCCGGTATCATCGCCGTGATGGCGGGAGGCAAGATCACGCTGGACACCGCGGTCGGGATTGCGGTGTCCATCGGAGTGAGCCCTTACCTGATCGGGCTAACGGTCATCTCCATCGGGACGACGCTGCCCGAGCTCGCGACCAGCGTCACCGCCTCCCACAAAGGCTCGGGCGACCTCGTGCTCGGCAACTGCCTGGGCAGCTTCAGCTTCAACGCGCTGGTCATCCTGGGCCTCTGCTCGCTGATCAACCCCCTGCCGATCCCCGGCTTTCTGGACATCGCGGTGATGGGGATAGTGGCCGCCATGCTCATGCCGCTGATTCTCAGGGGATATGTGCTGGACAAACAGGAAGGCGCGCTCCTCGTGACATTCTACGTATTGTACATTGCCTATCAGATATTAATGTCCGGCATATAGAAAGAAACGAGCCCCTGGCAGGGGCCCGATGCAGGTTACTTCTTCCGGAACGCAATGGCGGCTGCGCCGATGGCTGCGACGGCGAACGCGAGCTCAAAGCCCGGGGCCGCGGTCGGAGAGGCTGTCGGGGCGGGCGTGGCCGTTGCTGTCGGCGCCGGGGTCGCCGTGGGCTCAGGCGTCGCGGTCGGCTGCGGCGTGGCAGTCGGCGCCGGGGTCGGCGTCGCGGACGGGCCCGGGGTCGGCGTGACCGTGGTCACCGACTCGATGCGCTTCTGCAGCGGGTAATAAGTGCCGTTCCATCCCCGCGCGAACTCCTGTATCTCCGCGTAGCCGCCGGAGTCGGGAGAGGTCAGCGTCGTCTTAAACTGACTGTTCGCATCGGTGAGGCCGTAGAGCGGGTCGAGCGTCCCTGCCGTGGTATGGACCGAGATCATGATGCCGGGGCCGATGGGGTTCTCCCAGAAGTCGTACGCCGTAATGGTGATCTCGGTGGTCGCGCCCCCCAGCGGTATGACGTTCTGCGTCACGCTGATGTTGCCGTAGAAAGGCTCGGGCTTGAGGACGATCGCGCACTGGGAGGTCTCGTTAGCCACCACGGTAATGTTGTTGGACATGCCGGCGGCCAGGAACGGGCCCCAGGCAAACGCCTTGTAGCTCCCGGCAGGGACGTCAGTGAACTGGAAAAAGCCGTTGCTGTCAGGGGTCGCGTTGAAGCCCGGGATGTCCTCGGACATGTTGGTCGCGTTCACCAGTATGACGTTGATGTCTGCCATGGTCACGTTATGCACGGTCGACACGTGGCCCGAAATGCTGCCGTTCGTGCCGGCAGCCGCCGCGGGGACGGCCATCGCCGCTGTCGCAAGGGCCAGAGTCAGCAGTATGAGCAGGGTAATACGTTTCATATTAATCAAATTAATAGAAGACGCTGTATATATAAGAAGTTTCTATAAGCTACGGTCAACATTGTAGCTATTCGACGGAACCGATGAAATCGAAAAGCGCTTTCGCGTCGAACTGCCGGTAGCTGCCCCGGGCCAGGCACTTATACGCGCCTGCCGCCGAGGCGATCCGGAGGCTGTCCAGGATGTTGAAGTCCTGCAGCCGGGCATAGAGGAAGCCGGCGGTGAACGCGGCACCGGCGCCCGTCGTATCGACCGCCTCTACCCGGTAGGCAGGCACGGCCAGCAGCCCGCCGTCGGAGCAGATGCAGCCGCGCTCCCCCATGGTGACGATGGCCAGCCCGGCGCCCCGGGCCCGGATCGTCTCCGCGGCGGCCAGGGGGTCCGGAGAGATAAGCCTGGCGACAGTCGCGCTCGCGACCACCGCGTCGAACAGCCCGGCCGCGTCCAGCTCCGGCCCGTCCAGGTTGAGCAGCGCCGGGACCCCGGCTTCTTTCGCGGCGGCGCCCGCGACCGCGTCGTTCCCCCGGTAGCAGCCGTCCGCGTAAACGTACCGGACCCGCGGCACCAGGTCGACCGGCACCGGGATTTGCTCCACGGGCGTGGCCTCGTGGTACGTGATCGACGAGCGTTCGCCGGACGGGGTAACCGCGACAGCCGAAATGCTGGTCTTCCCCCGCGTGTCGACGTACAGGCCGATGCCTGCAGATGTTAAAATATCACGCAGGTAGTCACCCGGAGGATCATCTCCTATCGGGCCGCCGGCCAGCGCCACCCTCATGCCCAGCCCGGCCAGCGTCAGCGCGACGAGCGTGGCGTCGCCTCCCGGCGAGAGCCGATAGTCTGACGCGGAGTGATGTTCGCCCGCCGACCAGGGCGTCTCGACACGGCCGGAAACGTCCAGCGATATGGCGCCGTAGCAGAGGACATCGTATTGCGCACCCATGGAACAGCCGCCCCGGATCACCATAAATAAATTACAGGTATTCTGCCTTTATGCTTTCCATAGCCCCGGCCCGCGATGCCCGATCGCCCGCTATAAAACGCCGGTGGCGCTTGCCGGTCAGTCGCACCATAATCCGAAACCTTTTTATACAGGCACGAGAAGTTTTTCCACAACCCTTTTATAATATTAGCTACAATCGCACACATTTGCAGACATGCACCGGAGCGCAAAGCCGCAGCTAGGCAGGTGTGCGCTGCCCCTCCGCCGAGAAAGGCACGTAGGCGGTAAATCCATACGGGGGCCTGTTGATGGAAACCATAATCGAGACAAAGAACCTGACCAAAACTTATGGAAAGAGCCGCGGTATCGTCGACGTGAACATCCGCGTGAACAAGGGAGACATTTTCGGCTTCCTGGGGCCCAACGGCGCCGGCAAGTCGACCACAATCCGCACGCTGCTGGACTACATCCGGCCGACCAGCGGGAGCGCGACCATATTTGGCATGGACTGCCATAAGGAGACGGTGCAGATCAAGAAGCGGATCGGGTATATTCCTGGTGACTTCGGCCTCTTCGGCCACATGACCGGCTGGAAGTACCTCGAGTATTTCGGGAAGGTCCGCGGCGGCTATGATGCCGAGGCTACGAAGGCGCTCGCGAAGAGGCTCGAGATCAAGCCGGACCGCAAGATGAAGGAATATTCGAGAGGCATGCGCCAGAAGATGGCCATCATCCAGGCGTTCATGAACAATCCCGACCTGATCATCATGGATGAGCCCACGAGCGGCCTGGACCCGCTGGTGCAGCAGACGTTCATGGACATGATCCACGAGCGCGCGAACGAAGGCACCACGATCTTCATGTCCTCGCACGTCCTGTCCGAGGTCGAGAAGGTCTGCAACCGCGTCGCCATCATCAAGGAAGGCCGGATCGCGACCGAAGAGAAGGTCGAAGACCTGCGGAAGAAGTCGGGCAACGTGATCCAGGTGAAGTTTACCGACGCGGTCGACCCGGAGGCCTTCCGGATGCCGGGCGTGACGAACCCATTGAGGCAGAACGGCTACATCCGCATGACCGTATCGGGGAACATGGAGTCCGTCCTCGCCGAGGTTTCCCGGCACAAGGTCGCGGAGATCAGCATTCATCCCATGACGCTGGAAGAAATATTCATGCACTACTACGAGGGGGCGAAGTAACATGGCGCTCGAAGTCTTCATACAGGCCATCAAGGACAAGTACAAGGGAGCGACCATCCTTGCGGTCATCCTGTTCCTGTACGTCTTCTGGATCGCGTCGTTCTTCCCGTCGATCAAGCCGATGATGGGCATGTACGACGAGATGCTCAGCAACCCGACCTTCAAGGCGCTGATCGGCGAGGTCGCCAGCATGAGCACCTTCGGCGGGTTCATGTCGATCGAGGTGTTCAGCTACATGGGCATCGTGCTGGGGGCGTACATCGCGTTCCTCACCGCCTCGTTCGTCGCGGGCGAGATCGAGCAGAAGTCGAGCGAGCTGATGCTGTCGCTGCCGGTGAGCCGCGTCCACATCATCCTGTCCCGGTTCGCGATACTGGTGCCCATCATCGTGGCGATTGTCACGGTAATGCTGCTCGCCGTCGTCCTGGGCGCCGCCTACGTCGGGGAGAGCGTGGACACGGCGCGGTTCGCCTACGGCATGGTGTTCACGGGCGGGTTCCTGCTGGCCGTGGCCGGAGGCTCGATGCTCCTCTCGGCGCTGATGAGCGACGGCAAGAAGGCGGCCTTCGGGTCGATCGGCGTCCTGCTGGCCATGTTCCTGGTGGAGAACATCGGGCAGATGGTCACCAGCATCGACTGGGCCCGCCGGCTGTCGCTCTTCCACTACGCGAAGGTGTCGGACTTCATCGCCAACCCGGACGCCGTGATCAGCTGGGGCAACCTGGGCATCCTGCTGGCCGTCGCCATCGTCTTCCTGGCGCTGGCGGTCTTCGTCTACCACCGCAGGGATATCAACGTGACCTGATGGCCCGCAAGGGTCATCCCTTTTTTCAACAGGTCGTGTATTAACGATGTTAACGGGCAGGGCGATCGCCGCATGTTCAGCCAGGGCATCCGCACGCGCTCGCGACCGCGGCGCAGGCTGCCCGTGTGTACAGCGCAGGCTGCCCGTATCCCCGACCGCAGCAGTCGCCGACATGCCGGCTTTTCATGAGAGTCGGCCGATGACCGGTGTTTTAGTCAGGTATTAATGACGAAAAACAGGACCGGTCAATCGCCAGTGGCCGGT
>MVRA01000051.1 GCA_002067315.1 Methanocella sp. PtaU1.Bin125
AGTTTTCGCGCCTGCTGCGCCCCGTAGGGCCTGGATTCGTGTCTCAGAATCCATCTCCGGGCTCTTGCTCCCACAACCCGTACTGATTACAGGCTTGACGGTACGTTACACCGGCAACAACCTAATCAGCCGCAGACCCATCCAAAAGCCCCGGAAGTTTCAACCACCAAGCCTTCCAGCAAAGATGATCTATCCGGTATTATCCCCAGTTTCCCGGGGTTATCCCGGACTCTTGGGTAAGTTGTCCACGTGTTACTGAGCAGTCCGCCGAGGGCATGACCCCTCTCGACTCGCATGGCTTAATCGAACACCGATAGCAGTGACCTCTGGCAGGATCAACCAGAATTACGCACACTATGCGAAATATTGATGATCTACCAAAGAAGCCTAAATGTCTTAGTATTATACTAAAGGAATACGGTACACCACACACTTACCATAATGCAATGGCTCGTATGTATTACACACATATTCATTCAACACTTCTTAGCAGATGTATTCTCATTCAGAGAATCATCGGCCAGGAAATATCGAACAACCAACCAAACATCAGATCCACGACCACACCCCACAGGGGAGCGTCCCTCAGATCCTCATGAACGTTATTGTCCCGCGTCGCGCGCGGGCATCCCACATATGTCATCTTACTATTTATAGGTTTTCATTCATCCGCCAGATGAACGAAACCGGAAGACATACAGGGGTCATGATATGTCTTGATACCATGACAAGAAGGTGATGTTTTTCCGCGCACAAAGGCCGTGTTATAGCCCGATTCATGCGCGAAACGTACTAATATCAACTATACTATTTATAGTTTACGGGCCTGCTCAATCACTGGGCAGGTTGATGAAGCCCTCATAGATCAGCCCGCGCACCGTATCGACAGTCACCTCCACCCCGTCCCTGAAGGTACGGGTAGCGTCCTTAATGCCTACCACCACGGGGATTTCCATCTCCCGGCCGATAATGGCCGTATAAGATGTCAGGCCCGGCTCCTCCGTGATGATCGCCTTCGCCTGCCGGATGTTTTCGAGGTTGTCGACGTCGGCCTCTTTCAGCACCAGGACGTCGCCCGGCCGGACGTTCCGGAAGTCTTCCGGCCTACGTACGACGGTCACGACGCCTTTGACGATGCCCCGGCCGATGCCCATGCCGCGGCCCATCTCCTTCGCGACCAGGTGGACCTTCATGATGTTGGTCCCGCCCGGGATGCCGGTCAGCACGCCGGCGGTGATGACGACCAGGTCGCCCGTGCGGACATAGCCCCGGTCGGTACACATGCGGACGGCCTCGTCCACCAGGTGGTCGAAGTCCCGCGACTCGCCGATCCTGACGGGCACGACCGCCCATGACAGCGTCAGCTGGTTGATGACCTTCGGGTCGGTGGTGACCGCAAGGATGGGCACCTGCGGCCTATAGCGGGACACCTTGCGCGCGGTGAAACCGGTCTGCGTGGCCGTGATGATCGCCTGGGCCCCGAGGTTGCGGGCCGCGTCGAAGGTCGCCTCCGCCACCGTGTCCGTGATGGACGCCGACGGGCGGGGCGTCTTTGCCGAGATCACCTGCTTGTAGTATGACGAGTCCTCGGTGTACTGCGCGATGCGGGCCATGGTCTCGACGGCCTTCACGGGGTATTCGCCGAAGGCGGTCTCCCCGGACAGCATGAGCGCGTCCGTGCCGTCGAACACGGCGTTGGCCACGTCGGTCGCTTCGGCCCTGGTGGGGATCGGGTTGCGGATCATGGAGTCGAGCATCTGCGTGGCGGTGATCACGGGGATGCCCCTGGCGTTGCACTTAGAGATGATCATCTTCTGCGTGATGGGCACCTCGGCCATCGGTATCTCGATGCCGAGATCGCCGCGCGCCACCATGATGCCGTTCACCACCTCGATGATGCCGTCGATGTTCTTCACGCCCTCGTGCTTCTCGATCTTGGCGATAATGGGCAGGTCGGCCCCCCGGTCTTCCACCATCCGCCGCAGGTCCAGCACGTCCCCGGGCTTGCGCACGAAGGACATTGCGACCATGTCCACGCCCTGCCGGATGCCGAAGTCCAGGTCCTTCACGTCTTTCTCCGTGATGGACGGTATCTGCAGGGTACTCTGGGGCAGGTTGATGCCCTTGCGGGGCTTCAGCTCGCCGCCGCGGACGACCTTCGTCCGGATGTCGGTCTCCGTGATGCCATCCACCTTCAGTTCCAGGAGGCCGTCGTCGAGCAGGAGCGTCTGCCCGGCCTGCACGGACTGCGGCAGCTCTTTGACGGGGACATTGACCTCTTTGCTGTCCCCGGGCACGTCCCGTGTCGTCAGAGTAAACTCCTGCCCCGGCACCAGGTTCGCGGTACCCTGGATGCCGTTGACCCGCACCTTGGGCCCCTGCAGGTCCATGAGGATGCCGATCGGCCGGTCCAGCGCCCCCGACACCAGCCGGATGTTCCTGATGGTCCGCTCGTGGGCCGGGTGATCGGCGTGAGACATGTTCAGGCGCGCGACGTTCATGCCCGCCCTGACCAGCGCCTCCAGCTTGTCCTGTGAGTCGCAGGCGGGACCGATGGTGCAAACGATCTTGGTCTTTCTCATGGCGAGGCCTTCCGTATTATCATACATATGACGGTAGCCGCGGTGATAAATCTATCCGGCAGCGTATTCCGGGAGAAGGCGGAAACCATAAAATATTATAACAGGATGCGGGGTATTGGTATGATCATGAAGTGCGTTGTCACCGGCGGTGCCGGATTTATCGGAAGCCACCTCGTCGACGCCCTGCTGGCCGCGGGGCACGAGGTGACGGTGGTCGACAACCTCTCGAGCGGAAAGCGAGAGTTCCTGGAGCCCCACATGGGCGATCGCCGGTTCCGGCTCGTGGAAGCCGACCTCTCCGGGGAGGGCTACGTCTGCGCGGACTTCAAGGGCGCCGACACTATATTCCACCTCGCGGCCAACCCGGACGTCCGCACCGGGGCGACGGACACGAAAACGCCCATCACGCAGAACGTCATGGCGACCTACAACGTGCTCGAGTCCATGAGGCTCCACGGCGTCAGCCGGATCGCGTTCACCTCGACCTCCACGGTCTACGGCGAGGCCCTGGTGGTGCCCACGCCGGAGGACTACGGGCCGCTGCTGCCCATATCGCTGTACGGCGCGTCCAAGCTGTCCTGTGAGGCGCTGATCAGCTCGTACTGCCACACGTTCGGGATGAGGGCCTGGATCTACCGGTTCGCCAACATCGTCGGGGACCGGGGCACGCACGGCGTGATCTTCGATTTCATCAAAAAGCTCCGGGCGAGCCCGAAGAAGCTGACCATCCTGGGCGATGGCCGGCAGTCGAAGTCGTACCTGCACATCAGCGACTGCGTCGAAGCCATGCTGTTCGTGGTGGAGAACGCCCGGGAGCAGGTGAACGTCTACAACATCGGTTCCGACGACCGGTTCGACGTCACGGGCATCGCCCGCGTGGTGGCGGAAGAGATGGGGCTGAACGGCGTGGCGTTCGAATACACCGGCGGCGACCGGGGCTGGAAAGGCGACGTCCCGTTCATGGCGCTGTCCATCGAGAAGATCAGGGCGCTGGGCTGGAAACCGACGCACGACTCCGGGGCCAGCGTGCGCCTGTGCGTGCAGCAATTATTAAAAGAGGCTTGAATGGAAAGACCGGGCAAGAAGGAGAGACGGGCCGACGAGAGGATTGACGCGTATCGCACGAAGATCAAGGACTCGGAAGACCAGAAGCTGCGCAGCGAGGTCTTCGACGTAGCCACCTACAAAGCCCTGTACAGGTTCGCGAGTAAGGGCATCATCGACCAGATGGGCGGCGTCGTCTCCACGGGCAAGGAGGGCAACGTCTTCCACGCCATCGGCGAGAACGGGCGCGAGCTGGCGATCAAGATCTATCGCATCGCGACCAGCGACTTCCGGAAGATGGAGGACTACATGCTGGGCGATCCCCGGTTCTCCAATATCCGGCACACGCAGAAGGGCATCGTGTTCGCGTGGACCCAGAAGGAGTTCCGGAACCTCCAGCGGGCGGCCGAGGCGGGCGTCCGGGTGCCGGCGCCTTACGAGGCTGACCGCAACATCCTGATCATGGAGTTCATCGGCAAAGACGGCGTCCCCGCGCCGAGATTAAGAGACGTATCGGTCGGGGAGCCGGAACGTATATATCGTACCATCGTCAGTTATATGGTGGCGCTGTACCGTGAAGCGAAACTGGTGCACTCCGACCTGAGCGAGTTCAACATACTGATTTATGAGGATGAGCCGGTAATAATCGATATGGGCCAGTCAGTCATGCTGGACCATCCCATGTCCCGCGAGTTCCTGCGGCGGGACGTGAAGAACATCGTACGATACTTTAAAAAGCTCGGCGTCGACTGCAGCGAGGAGAGCCTGCTGGCCGAGATCACTAAAAAGGAATGATATCATGAGAGAGCATATCAAGGTCCCCCAGGACCGCATTGGCGTCATCATCGGCGTGGAGGGCAAGGTCAAGGAGACGCTGGAGAAGAAGTCCGGCGCGACCATCGACGTGGACAGCGAGAGCGGTTCGGTGGCCCTCGAGTCGGAGGGAGACGCGTTCAAAGCGCTGCGCGCCAGCGAAGTGATCAAGGCGATCGCCCGGGGGTTCAGCCCGGAGAAGGCGTTAAAGCTGCTGGACAACGAAGACCTCATCCTGGACATGATGGACCTCTCCAAGATCAGCGACTCCCCGTCGGAGCTGACGCGGCTCAAGGGCCGCATCATCGGCAAGGCCGGCAAGACCCGGGAGATCATGGAGTCCATGACCGGCGCGAAGATTTCGGTCTACGGGAAGACGATCAGCATACTCGGCGACCCGGAGCAGGTCATGTCCGTCCGCGCCGCGATCGACATGCTCATCGACGGCGCGCCCCACGGCGCGGTCTACGGGTACCTGGAGAAGCGGCGGCGGGAGATCAAGCAGTCGCAGTTCGACAGCATCCAGTAACATCCATTTTTCGAAAGGCGGCCCGTGCCCGATTATCCGGCCGCCGCGCGTACGCCCGGGGGAAGGCGATCGGCCGGAATGATCCGGTCAGCCCCAGTCTTTTAATTCTATAACGAAGCGCGCCTCTTCGCCCGGCTTCGTCTCGGCCGATATCGACCGCAGCCGCATCGGCGCTTCGGGGTGCCACCAGTAAGTCAGTATGCCGGTAGCCCCTTCGGTCGTCTCGAACTTCTTGCAGTCGTAAGTGCCTTTCTCGATCGTGATCGTCTCATCGCCGACCGGCCGGCCACCGGCCCATGAATCGTTCTTCAGGTACGGGTCGAACCGCCGGACGTTAGTGACGGCCTTCGCCGCGTCGCCGGAGGTATCGCTGTCCCCGCGGGGCGCCTCGAACGTCTCCACACGTTCGGAGAGGCCCGACTGGACCGTGTTGACCGACTTCGCGTACAGTATCCGGCGATTAGCGATGTCATAATAATAATCGAGGTCGTAGAGACTGTTACCATTATCCGTCGATACGTGCAGCCTGCAATGCCTTGCGCCCGACCCGTTGTATATCTCGTTGCCGTACTCAATCCGGAAATCCGATACTGCGGACGGGCTCTGGCTGCCGGCGCCCATGTACAGCGCTTCGCTCCACTCGAACCAGTGCGCCCTGTTAAAATCGAAAGCCTGGGGGATATCACCGGCAGTCGTGTTGACCTGCGGGGTCGGGCTGGGAGCCAGGGTCGCGTATGGCGACGCCATTAAAGTACAGCCAGAGATGATGACAGCCAGCATTATGGACATGCATATGAGAGAGATGCTGATCGCTTTTTTCGACATACCGCTACGTAAGCAAGCGTTTGAATAAAAATGCTATGGTAATTGTGGCCATTAAAAAAATGTGTGAATATAATCCTTACTTATTTAGGTTTCTTACCGCAGCCACAGGTGTCGCACATCACAGGTCACCTCCGTCGTCGCTTCCGGGCAGCCTGATGCCATCGGCCGCTCATCATAAACCCGTTTCCATCCGCGCCGGCCTGAAACTATCTCGTAGAATAAGCGGTATTAGCCTTCACTACTATTTTTTAATGATAATTTTGGATTTGACGATACCCTTTTAAAGGTTAAGCGCAAAATACAACATACAAATCGTTTGGGGGGTAACATATTGATAGACATAGAGTTAGCTATAGCGGCGATTACAATAGCATTGCTGATTCTCCTAGGAGTGCTGGCGGCATTATCCGCCCGGCTCGCGGAAGAGAGGCAGGAGCTCCAGCGGATAAAGAAAAAAATCGATCATGCCGAGGCATCAATCGAACGGATCAGCGGCAGCCTGTCGGCGATGAAAAGTCCCGCCGACCCGGCTTAGCCGATGTATTTTTCCTCGGGCGCGAACTCTTTCGGGACGTTCGCCTGCTCGAGCTCTTTTATCTTGGTGATGATCTTTTCTATTTCCTGCGCCCGGGCCTCAAGCTCTTTCGTGTCGACCGTCACGCCCAGCGCCTTGCAGAGCACCGTTAAGACCGCCTGCGCGCTCTTCGGGTCGACCAGATAGCCGGACGTCTCGCCCATGAAGCACACGGCTTCCAGGCCGCGCAGCTCGCCCAGGCCCAGGATCAGGCCGGAGGCGCCGATGATGCCGCCGGACAGCTCGCCTTCGTTGAACACGGCCCCGTAGGACTTGATCTCGTCCAGGATGGACGCCTTGTTGACCGCGTACAGCACGTGGGGCGTCTCGATCAGCTTGCCGGTGCCGTAGCCACCCAGCGTATAGATGCGCTGCGCCTTGAACCGCTCCGCGAGGTCGAGATAGATGCCTGCCAGCTCATAGTGGCCGTCGTTGGTCACGCTCTGGTGGTCGCCCACCAGGATGAGCAGGTCGTGCCGGGCTTCGCCTTCGCCGGCGCCCGGGACATAGTAGAGCTCGTTGCTCACCAGCCGGATGGTCCCGTCGGCGCTGACGTTCACCTGCGGCGGGAAGTGCGGTGAAAAAATTTCCATGATTTTCTCCGCCTTCAGCTCGATGATCAAGTGATCGGCCACCAGCTTGCCGATCAGTCCGATGCCGGGCAGCCCGACGATCATGATCGGGTTCTCGGCCGCGACTTCCTTATACTCGACGACAGTGGTCTCTATCACGACAATCACCTAAAACTTCTCGCCCTTGCGACGGTATTTGCCATAGGGGTCCAGGGGCGAATAGCGCGCGGGCACGGGGTTGACCGGGGTACCTCCGCAGGGGCAGGTATCCTTCAGCGTGTAAGTCCCGCACCGATCGCACTTTTTCATCTTGGTCTTCATGAAAACGACTTGGCCTCTTCCATGTGCCGGTGGAACTCGCCCTCGCCCTCGTGCTTCTTGACGTAGTCGATGGCCGTCTTCGCCGCGTTCTTCAGCACGTTCTCGGCCTTTTTATAGTCGGGCGCGATCACGCGCACGCGATATCTCGGGGCGCCGACGTAGGTAATCTCCACCGTCGTCCCCTCGCCGCCGTCGACCGCCGACGCGGCCTTCAGGGCTTTCTTGAGGATCTCCACGCCGTTCGGCGCGGGGCACAGCAGGTCGACGTACCCGGCGATGTCCACCGACGGGACCCGGACGTTCTCGTGAGCGATCTGGTTGATGGCCTCGGCGACGTTCTGCGGTATGCCCGCCTTCACCATGCCGGCGACGCCGTCGCCCGAGACGGCCTCCTCGAAGATCGCGTACAGGTTCCCGTACTCTTCCCGGATCAGGTCCTCGAGCTCCCCGACGTCCTTCGGCTGCATCTTCACCTTCTCGACGGCGAACTGCAGCCACTTCTGCGCCTTCTGGTCGTTCTTCCAGAGCTGGATGGTCTCCCGGCGCTGGTGCTCGTTCACATCCTTAAAAGAGAGGTCGATGTGGCCGCGCTTCGGGTTGACGTCCAGCACCTTGCAGACGATCTTCTGGCCCTCGCGAACGTGGTCCCTGATGTACTTGACCCACCCCGAGGCGACCTCGGATATGTGAATCAAGCCTTCCTTGTTCTCGTACTCGTCCAGCGCGACGAAGGCGCCGAAATCCACGACCTTCGTCACCGTGCAGACGACCAGTTCGCCCTGGTTGGGCCATCCTTTAACCATATGTGTAATACCTCAGTCAGTTTCAGTACTGTTTTACAGTACCTTTCAGCACTGTTTTGCAGTACCTTTCAGTACTGTTTTGCAGTACTGCTTAGTCCAGAACTTCGAGTATCTGGGACTTGATGACGGCCTTGCCGCCCCTCGGCTCCGCCAGCGTGCTGCCGCACACCGCGCAGTCCACCTTAGAGGTGGCGCTGCCGAAGATGATCTGCTCGTTTTCGCAGTCTTTGCACTTGACTTTCAGGAACTTTGTCCTTGGAGCGTCCATATTTTATTCCTCCACGAGATCGAACTTCTGCGCCTTGAAACACGGCCTCAGGTGTGCCTTCTTGCACTTCAGGCACCTGTACCTGATGTTGACGCGCTTGGTCGGCTTGTCGCCGCCCGGCACTTTCGAGAACTTGCCGCGGTTACCGATCCCGAAGGACCTCCGCTTCTGCCTCTCGATCCTGGTAAGGGTGGAGGCTCTTCCCTTCTTGACCCGCTCCACTTCGTGCTCCTGGTGGGTCTTACAGAAGGGGCAATAGGTCCTGAACTTCTTTGGCATCTTCATGATTTTCACCTTGATTTATACAGTTTTTCCCTATCCTTACGGGTTATGCAATGGAATCGCTATGTTTTTGTTGCACAGCACCAGCGCGTTCGCCTTCGGCAGAACGACCACGTCATCGCCGGATAACTGGTACTGGCGCCCGTCGACGCCCACGAACCGGGGGATGTCTTTCAGCACCTTCACGGTCATGAGTTCAGTGTCGGCGTCCATGCTGCCTGCATCCCTGCTCAGGGCAGCGGAACTTTCGATAGGCTGTTCCTTTGTGGTTATCCCGCCTAATATATTTTTCGCAAGACGCACTTTTAGCGCGTCGTCACTCGCCTTCGGCGAGACGTCGAGCGCGGGCAGCAGTATCCCGGCCCGGCCCCGCTCCAGCGCGGCCACCAGCCCGTCGAACACCGCTTTTTCGGCAGCGGTAAGCCCTTCCACGCTCAGGCGGGTGCCGGCGGCGTAGATCGCCGCGTACTGGATGATCTTGCTCATGCGCCGGTCGAACACGCCCTCGATGAGGATGCGCGCGTTCTTGATCTCGTCGTCGATCATCCCGGCCTCCTTATAGTCCGCCGCCTCCTTGCGGGCCTGGTCGAGCCTCTTGACGTATGCAGCGGCCTGCTCGTAGAACGAGTCGTCCAGCGGCTGCAGGCGGTCGCTCTCCCGCTCCAGCACCAGCTTGTTGGCCAGGTCTTCAAGGTTCATACTCTGCACTCCCGCGGCACATCAGGAACATCGCCACGTTTTCGGGAAGCCTGCCGACGCCCTCCGAGACGCGGTACACCTTCCCGTTCACCTCGGCCTCCATGGGCCGGGTGACCAGCACCCTCACTGGCGAGTCGCCAAAGATAATGGCGTCTTCAAGGGGATTAAAGTTTTCCAGTTGTTGCCGGGTCAGCGGCACCACCCGGAACGAGGAGCCGCCGTGGATGGAGCCGGGCAAACGAATCAGGCGCTTGATGTCGGCGGTGACGGGCTCGTCGGTCTTGCCGGCCAGGTCGACCTTGAACTCCTCGATCGTGCCCCCAAGCATGTTCTTCAGGAACGTCTCCAGGTTACCGGACATTTCTAGCAGGCCCTTTTCCCGTATACCGCCCAGCACTGCAGGGTCGCGGATCTTTTTCAGGACGGCCGTCGTATGCCGGGAATCCAGCCCGAACCGCTTGAGATACTCTTTAGCGTCTTTGTCAGGCAATGCGCCGATCTGGCCGAGCTTGCCCGCGATGTACTTCGCCACGCGCCGGTTCCAGCCGTAGCCCCCGGCGTCGTCGAAGCCCCTGATTCGCCAGATGCCGGTGGTCCGCGTGCCTTTCTGTCCCTCGACGATCGCGGTGGAACGGACGAAGATGTGATCTATGTCCAGTCCGGTCCCGAGCAGGTAGTCCACGATCTCCCGGCGCTCCGGGCTCTTCAGCGGCACGACCCGCGGGTCGCGCACGTGGACGTGGTAGCCCCGGCCCCCGGAGAACACGATGTCCATGTCGTTCGGCCGGAAGCCCAGGTCGTCGATCAGGAACTCGTCGACGAGCCGGATGATCTCCTTCTTCACGTTGGCCAGCATCTCGGAATAGGACATATTCCTGACGCCCGGCAGGTGATCCGCGTCGAGATCGAAGATGAGGTCGGCGCCCTGCCACTTTTTCTCCAGCATGGTCGGGGCCTGCGGGTATTGATAATACGCCGCCGAGTGGTACGCGTGGGCCGGCGGCATGCTGGCGAGATAGTCCTTCAGCTCGCCCTCGCTGTTGAACGCCTTGTGCCGGCGCATGGCCACGCCCGGCGTGTCGTCGTAGAAGATGAAGCCCCATTCCCGGTTCGCCAGTCCCGGTGGCGACAGCACGCGGCGCTCCGCGTAGTATTCCCTGAACCGCTGCCGCAGGAACTGCCGGGTCTGATCGTTCATAGCATTGCTCTATCGCCGCAGATGATTAAAACACTTACCCTTTGGACAGATACCACAAAATTATTTACGTATTAGACTAGATTAACGCGCAGGAACTAATGTTCAACAAGGTAGGGTGATGAAATGATTGCTAAACGATTAGCTATACCCATAGCAATTGCTGTATTGATTATCCTCACGCTCATCCCGGCTTACGCACTTGCCGCGGGCGGAACGATCAGCGGAAAGGTAGCCATTCCCGCGAACGCGACGATTCCCGAATACATCAACACGACCACCGACGAGGCGGGCGTGACCCACAGGGATATCACGCAGAAGATCACGGCGGCGAACCTGACCGTTATCGCGTACAACACGAAGACCGGCTTCTCGAATGTGACGTTCCCTGGCCAGGACGGCAACTACAGCATCCCGGTCGCGGAGGACGGGGTCTACCGGATATACGTCCTCCCGTCTGAGGTGCTCGACCTGGTCAACCCGTCGAACTGGACGTTCGTCCATTACCCGAACCAGGATGACAGGGTCTACACCGTCGAGGTCTATGGCGACATGGACAACGTTGACATCAACTACTATGAGCCAGGGCAGTATGTGCCGACCAACATAAAGTCCGATGTCACGCCGAAGCCGACCGCCAGCGCTTCGCCGGCGCCCGGATTCGCCGTGCTGCTGGTGCTGGCAGGCATCCTCGGGGCTTTCGCGATCGTCCGCCGCAATAAATAACGCGGCGGCCCTGTTCTTTTTTTCACGATGCGCCGTTACACCGGCGATCCTGCATAGCGCTGGCGACGTTGCTATTTGCCGCGCAATCACACTGTAAACCTGCTTTTAGCCGCGTATAGCTGCGCTTAATGCGGATAAATCATTTGAAAAAAGAAAATAGACTGCTTTCAGATATTTGGAGCTGAAACGGATTTATTCCTTTTATACAACGGTCATCCGATAGCTCAGGAGGCATAACATGGCAGCTAAAGACATAGGCGATGGCGCCATCGCAGGCATCATCACGGGCGTGATCGTCGGCGTAATCATGGTTCTGCTGGCACTGGTCGGGCTATCCTCGCTGATGCCCTACATCGACATAAACGCGGTCTTCGGCGGGCTGTTACCCGCGGTCGGGGGAGCGGCGGCCTCGCTGACAGCGATGATAACGCTGTTGCTGTTTTCCGCGATCGTAGGCCTCGTCCTGGGGGCGATCTTCGGTGCGATCTTCGAGAACATCCCGACGCGCGGCGCGATTTCTAAAGGGATCGTGTTCATGCTGGTGCTCTGGGTCATTTTCGGCCTGCTGCTCCCGATCGTCGTGGGAGTCGGGGCCAGGGTACCCGCGGCCGTCACCGCTGCAGGCATCATCAGTTCTCTGATCGCCGCCGTCATATGGGGCGCGCTGCTGGGCCTGACCTTCACCTGGGTATCCGGGCAGACTGCGGCACCGGGTACGTCACCGGTCTTCCGGCCCTGAGCAATGGACACGGTGACCTAAAGGCCCGAAGGGCACGGAGGGCACGGAGTACCGGGGCGGGATTACATCCCCGGCGTTTCCGGTTTTACTCCGTTATTCGTCAGCTGAAAGCAATGTATCGTAAATATGTCTAAAACGCTCTTTGATTATGTTTTTACAGTCCGGCGCGGACGCAAACCTGCTCTAAACGCGGATTAATAATATGAAATGGAAAAATAGAGTTTTTTCAGCCACAATAGAGTAAACAGAGCCTGAATCAAGAGGTAACTGTATTAGACAAACGAGAAATAGCTGAGGAGGTACATCATGGCTGCAAGAGACGTAGGCGATGGCGCGATAGCGGGCGCAATTACGGGAATCATTATCGGCCTGGCGGCAATTCTGCTGTCGCTGATCGGGCTGGGAGCGCTGACACAATATTTTGACATCAGGCAAGTCTTCGGCGGGCTGTTGCCGGATGTCAGCGGGGCGTCGCTGACGATCACCGCGATGATCACAATACTGATCTTCCTGGCGATCGTGGGCCTGATCCTGGGGGCGATCTTCGGGGCGATCTTCGAGCACATACCGACCACGAGCGCGATTACCAAAGGTATCATATTTATGATCGCCATCTGGGTGATCTTCGGGCTGCTGCTCCCGATCATCGTGGGGGCCGGCGCCGGAGTCAGCGCAGGCGTCACGATGGCCAGCATCATCACGTCGCTGATCGCCGCGATCATCTGGGGCGCGCTGCTGGGCTGGGTATTCACCTGGGTCGCAAGGAGAGCCCGGGCACCGGGCAGGGCACCGATCGTCCGACCATAAAAATCAAGATAAAATGGACACAACGGGCACGACAAACACAATGTATCGGTCCGTGTAGCCATTAACTGAGCTACATGGTGCCCATTGTGCCCATCGTGCCCATCGCGGGATTACTTTTCAATTTTTAGCTTCACGGCCGCGCCGTTGACCGTCGACTCGGCATCGGGGGTCGATACAGGCCCGTAGCACACTTTACCGATCTTCATCGTGTCCTGCAGGACGGCCTGGATCGGCGATATGTCCAGCGGGGTCTCGACGGTTACGCCCGCCAGCGGCACGTTCTGCGCCATGCTCTGCGCGTTCTTGTACTGGCGCAGGAGGGAGATGACCTGTACTGCGACGTCGCCGAGCTTCAGCGCCCCCGCGTCCTCCAGGGAGACGTCGGCCTGCGGCCACTCCGAGACATGCAGGCTGATGGCCCCGTGGGTGTCCCGGAACAGGCACTGGTAGATCTCCTCGGTCACGTGCGGGGTGAACGGGCCCAGCAGCTTCAGCGAATCCAGCAGTACGGTGTAGAGCGTGTAGAGCGCCGCGTCCCGGCTGGCCTTCCGCGCCTCGTCCTTGCTGTAGAGCCGGTCCTTGACCATTTCCAGGTAGTTGTCGCAGAAGTCGCCCCAGAAGAACTGCTCGACGGCCATCTTGGCCTTGCTGTACTCGTAAGCCTCGAAGCTGTCCGTGCTCTCGCGGATGACGGCGTTCAGCCTCGAGAGTATCCAGCGGTCGACAAGCTCGAGCTGCGGCTTCGCCGAAGGCGCCGCCGACCCTCCGGGCCGGAAGCCTTTGATATGCATCGAGACGAACCGGGAGGCGTTCCACAGCTTGTTGATAAACTTCTGGCCGTAGACGACCTCCTTTTCCTTGAACGCCATGTCTTCGCCCAGCTTCGCCGACGCCGCCCACCACCGCAGCGCGTCCGCGCTGTACTTCGCGACGATCGGCAGCGGCTCGATCACGTTGCCCTTCGACTTGTGCATTGCCTTCCCGTTAGGGTCGAGGCCGTGGCCCGAGATCATCACGTTCTGCCAGGGCAGCGTCTGCGTGTGCAGGTGGCTCTTGATGACCGTGTAGAACAGCCAGGTCCGGATGATGTCGTGGGCCTGGGGCCGCAGGCTCATCGGGTATATCTGATCGATGCGCGAGTCGGGCTCCCCCCAGTTCGAGTTGATCAGCGGGGTGACCGACGAGGTCGTCCAGGTGTCCATGACGTCGTGCTCGGGCTCGAAGGTTGTGGAGCCGCACTTCGGGCAGGGCTTCAGCGGCTGCGTGACCAGCGGGTCCACGGGCAGCTGCGACTCGTCCGCGACGACGGCGGTGCCGCACTTCGCGCAGTACCACACCGGGAACGGCACGCCGAAGTACCGCTGCCGGGATATGCACCAGTCCCACTTGAGCCCGTTGACCCAGTTGACGTACCGGGCCTTCATGTGTTCCGGGTACCACCGGAGCTTCTCGCCCCGGGCCAGCAGCTCGTCCTTGATGTCCAGGATGCGGATGAACCACTGCGAGGTCACGTAGTACTCGACCGGGGTACCGCAGCGCTCGTGCACGTTCATGACGTGGGTGATCGGCTGCTGCTCCAGCAACAGTCCGGCATCTTTCAGGTCGGCGATGATGCTCTTCCTCGCCTCGACGAGCGTCATGCCACAGTAACGGCCCGCGCATGCGTTCATGGTGCCGTCCGGGTTGATCGAGATTTTCAGCGGCAGGTTGTAGTCCCGCCACCAGTCGATGTCGGTCTTGTCGCCGAACGTGCAGACCATGACGATCCCGGTGCCGAACGCGGGATCGACCCGGCGGTCCGCGAAGATGGGGACCTCCGCGTTAAAGATCGGCGTGACGCCCTTGCGCCCGACGAGCGCCCGGTAGCGTTCGTCGTCGGGGTTGACGATCAGGCCGACGCACGACGGTATCAGCTCCGGCCGCGACGTGGCGATGAGCAGGTCCTGCCCGTTGTCCGCGGCCTTGAAACGGACGGTGTTCAGGAACGAATGTTTCGCCTCGGAGTCCTCAACGTCGGCCTGGGCCAGCGACGTCTGGCAGAGCGGGCACCAGATGGCGGGCTCGTTGCGCCGCTCCATCCGGCCGGACCGGAAGATCTCGATGAACGAGCGCTGGGAGACCCGCTGGCAGCGCTTGTTGATGGTCGAATAGAGCAGGCTCCAGTCCACGGAGATGCCCATCGTCGTCCAGATGTTACGGTAGTTCTTGCCGCCGATCTCGGTCTCCTTCAGGCAGAGCTTCACGAACTCCTCGCGGCCGACGTCCTTGATGTTGACCTTGTATTTCTTTTCCACGTAGCGCTCGGTCGGCAGGCCGTTGTCGTCGAAGCCCATAGGGTAGAACACGTTGCAGCCTTTCATGCGCTGGTACCGGGCGACGAACTCCGCCTGGGAGTAGGAGAACACGTGGCCCATGTGGATATAGCCCGACAGGGTCGGCGGGGGCGTGTCGATCGAGTATACCGGCTTCTTGCTGTCCGGGTCGTATCGGAAAACGTGTTCGTCTTCCCAGAACTTCTGGATCCTGGGCTCAATCTCCTTCGGGTCGTATCTCTTTGCCAGCTCTGTCATGAAAAAATCACCCTGCTCCGGGCGGGTATTAACGCGATAAATCGGCTTATGCAAGCCGGAATCAGATACACGCTCTGACTATAAAAAGCTTGCTTCGGCGCTCATCAGGAGGTATGGGAAAAGCATGTTCAAGAAGCTAATTGCAGCAGGAGCGACCGTGTTTACTGCCCTGTGATGACGATTCCGGCGGGAGCCCGTTCGGACGGGAGGGTGTCCCGGATGGGGCGGCACTGGATGGGGCTGGTGGTAAACATGGCGGGGATCGTAGCCCCGCCCCCCGGCCAGACGACTAATCCATCGCCCCGCTGTTCTGGGCGTATATCGGATAAATAGTGGCTCAAATGGCAATATTTTAGCTTATTTTTACAAAATAACCTTTTTTTATTGTATTTAGTAATTTCAGATGTTAATTATCGATATTTTGCTTAAATCTCTGACAATGTTAAACAACATAATTCGCTATCACTTCTTTGTAGGAGGTATGGCAAAAGTATGTTCAAGAAATTAATTGCAGCAGGAGCGGCAACAGTGACGGCCCTCATGATGACCATTCCGGCTGAAGCCTGGTGGGGCGGCTGGGGCTTCCGCGGCCTCGGATGGGGCCTCGGGCTGGGCTTCCGCGGCCTCGGATGGGGCCTCGGATGGGGCCTCGGATGGGGCGGCCTCGGATGGGGCGGCTGGGGCTGGCCGCTCTGGGGCGGCCTCGGATGGGGCGGCTGGGGCTGGTGGTAAGCCAGGGCGGGGATTTAATTCCCCGTTTCCTTTTTTTATCGGCAGCTTTAGTCCGGCTCGTTGAGCTTCCGCATGCTCCGGCGGTGTCCGACAGGACGCCTGACGTCCATCGACTTCCGGAAGCGATAGACGGCGACCTTGTCCTGGGGCGATTGCCTTTGCCGTCGCTTTATTTCGTGCACCCGATAAAACCTCTCATAACCATATCGGGGGGCAGCTATATTATTATGACGCAGCCTGGTGACACGCGCCCCCATCCGCCGTTTTATAGCAAACAATAAGTATATCGTTCGTTATAATGTATGCCGGAACGACAGCCGCAGCGCTGTCGTCGTCATCATCATACGGAGCATCATTTCATGGAAACGAAGGATATCGAGATCATCATTCAGAAGTTTGCGCTCCAGAACGCGTACAAGCATGGCTCCGTGCCGCAGGCGGGCGCGGTCACGGGCAAGCTGCTGGGCGCCCACCCGGAACTGAAGCCGCACGCGCGCGAGCTGATGCCGCTGGTCCAGAAGGTGCTCGCGGACGTCGGGAAGATGTCGGCCGAAGAGGTCAGGGCGAAGCTGCAGGAGATCGCGCCGGAGCTTATCGAGGAGCTGCACGTGAAAAGGGAAGCCAGGAAGGGGCTGCCCCCGCTGGACCTGTCCGGCCTGAAGCCCGGGCAGAAGGTCACGCTGCGGATCGCGCCCAACCCGAACGGCCCGCCGTCGCTGGGCAACGCCCGCGGCATCATCGTGAACGCGGAGTACGCCCGGATGTACGACGGCGTCTTCATCATGCGGTTCGACGACACGGACCCGGCGATCAAGAAGCCCATGCTGGAGGCATACCAGTGGTACGTCGAACAGGCGAAGTGGCTCGGCTGCCCGCCGGACAAAGTGGTGATCGCCTCCGACCGGCTGCCGCTGTACTACGAGTACGCGGAGAAGCTGATCGAGCTGGGCAAGGCTTACGTGTGCACGTGCGAGAACGAGACGTTCCACGACCTGAAGGAGGCGGGAAAGCCGTGTCCCCACCGGGAGACCGAACCTGCCGGGAACATGGGGCAGTGGAAGAAGATGCTCGCCGGCGACTTCGCCGGGAAAGAAGCCGTCCTGCGGATTAAGACGGACATCAGGCACCGTGACCCGGCGCTGCGGGACTGGGTCGCCTTCCGCATCGTGACCGAGGAGCACCCCCGCACGGGCCATACGTACCGCGTCTGGCCGATGCTGGACTTCGAGTCGGCCATGGAGGACCACTTCCTGGGCGTCACGCACATCATCCGCGGGAAGGACCTGATGAAGACGGCAGACAAGCAGCGCTACGTCTACCAGTACCTCGGCTGGGAGTACCCGCACGTCTCCCACTGGGGCCGGGTGCGGCTGCTCGGCTTCGGCAAGTTCTCCACCAGCGTCATGAAGAAGGGCATCCAGGGCGGCGAGTTCACCGGCTGGGACGACCCCCGCCTGCCGACCGTGGCCGCGCTCAAGCGCCGGGGCTTCGAGCCGGAGGCGATCAGGAACGTCATGATCAACATGGGCGTGACGGAGACGGACATCGAGTTCAGCATGGACACGCTCTACGCGGAGAACCGGAAGATCGCGGACCCGAAGGCGAACAGGTACTTCTTCGTCGCCGACCCGGTGGCGCTGCGGATCGACGGAGCTCCCGGGATCGTGGCGAAGGCCCCGCTGCACCCGCAGGACCCCGGCAGGGGCTACCGCGAGATACCGGTGCCGGCGGACCCCGGGATACTCGTGGCGCGTTCCGACCTGCCGGTGATGCAGCCGGGCAGCATCGTCCGGCTGAAGGACCTGTACAACGTGAAGATCACGTGCGCAGAGCCGCTGCGGGGCGAATACATCGGCAACGACATCGCCGTGCTCAAGCAGGGCGCAAAGATCGTCCACTGGGCGCCGGCCGACGGCGTGCCCGTGCGGGTCGTCGGCCCCGAGGGGGAGTACCACGGCATCGCGGAGCCCGGCGTGAAGGCCGAGCTGAACAACGTGGTCCAGTTCGAGCGGTTCGCCTTCGTGCGGATCGACACGATCGACGGCGTCGTGCTCGCCTATTATACGCACCCGTAAAAAGAGAATCGAGGGGCATCGCCCCTTCGGGCTTTTTTCTCCGGTCGATCACGGACCCGGTCGGTTATTTGAAAGCCATCGAGCCGATGATCACGAGGCTGAACAGATAGATGGCGATAGCGCCCCCGACGATGTACGGGACCAGCCTGACAGGGCGCTCGTGGAACCGGGCCAGGCCTGTCCCCACCCACACCATCGCCGGCAGGAGCAGCAGGGCCGCCAGGGCCGTCACAGGAAGGAAACCCAGGGCGACAGCCCCCGCCAGGCAGGCTATCGAGAGGACGCAGAAAGCGGCGAACAGGAAGATCGACGCCTTTTTGCCGATCAGGACCGTCGCGCCCACCTTGCCGGACGCCCGGTCCGCGTCGTAGTCGGGGAACTCCAGGACGACGAAGCCGGCGGTCGCCAGAAAGGCGACGGGCATGGCCGCGACAACGGCTGACGCCAGGGCCGGCTGCATGGCCAGGACGTCGCCGGCGGAAAACGGGGGCGCCTGGACGACCAGCGCGCCCAGCGCCGCCATCGGGAAGGACAGGAACCAGGTGATCTCGCCCAGCAGCCGGTACGCCAGCCTCAGCGGGGGCGCAGTATACAGCGAGCCGAGGCCCACGCCGACGACGCCGAACAGGAACACGGCCGGGCTCCGGGTGAAGACGATGAACATCCCGAGGGCGATGCAGAGCGCAAAGCATAGCGAACCCGCCCCCAGCACGTGGGACGGCTTCAGGGTGCCGTCGACCAGCAGCCCCGTGCCCCCGGTGAACGGCGTGCGCTCCCGGTTGATCACGTCAGCGCCCGACCGGTAGTCGAAGTAGTCGTTGAACGCGATCGTCCCGGCGTGCAGCAGCACGATGGCCACGAGCGAGACGAAGAAGTACGCCAGGCTGAACTGCTGCGGGTAATAGTCGCAGGCCACCAGCGACCCGATGATCACCGGCAGGACGCCGAACAGCAGGAAAACGAGCCTGAATTCCCTCACCCAGGCCCCCATCCGGGATAGCATAAAGCTCTTATCGTCTGCTGATTATATAAATGATACCCGGTGTTTACGATGTCGGACAGCGAAGAGATGGAGATCAAGTGCCCCCGGTGCGGCGCACAGCAGAAGGCGACGGTGTGGAAAAAGCTCGATCCGGCCTCCGATCAGGGGATCAAGGAGGCGCTGTTCGGCTGGCAGATCAACATTTTCAACTGCGGCGCCTGCGACCTCCGGGCCCAGCTGCCGGTGGAGCTGCTGTACACCGATACAGCCAAAGGGTTCGCGGTGCAGTTCTACCCCATGGACGACCTGGGCTGCGACGACTTCTATAAAGGCTTCCGGCGCGACGGCGAGCCGGTGGAGGCCACGGACAGCCCGAAGCCCCACATTGTCTTCGACATGGCCGAAATGATGCGTTACATCGCCTTCCGGGAGCTCGCGTACGAAAAAGGGCAGTGATCAGGCGAGGTTCCGTATGCCCGATTTCCCGTTCTGCTTCACGTTCCTGAGCTCGGCCAGCCGGGACCGGATGGCCCGCGCCCGGCGATCGCCGCCCCCGGTACGCTTGAGGAACTTTTCATAGGCGTCCGCTGCCGCTTCCGGCTCCGCCCGGCGGTCCGCGATGCAGCCTAAATAGTAGTATGCCTCGGGCAGCCCCGGGTTCAGCCGGACGGCCACGTCCAGCGCGGCCTTCGCCTCGGCGTCGCGCTCCATATGGGACAGCGCCACCCCGAGGTTGATATATGCCAGGCAGTTGCCGACGTCCAGGCGGATGGCCTCCCGGAACTCGAGCGAGGCGCCGTAAGCGTCCCCGGTGAGCAGCAGGAGGATCCCGAAATCGTTGTGTACCGCCGGGTCGCCGGCATGGCAGGCCAGCGCCTGCCGGAACTCCTGCACGGCCCGCTCGTACATGCCTTTGTCCACGTACGCGTTCGCCAGGTTCGCGTGCCCCCGGTAGTCGCCGGGGCAGACGTCGACCGCCCGCCGGAACTCGCGGAGTGCCTCATCCACCATGCCGTTCAGCTGCAGCGCGGTGCCGAGGCCGTTGATCGCCTCGACGTTCGTCGGCTCGACGCCCAGGACGTCACTGAACCCGACAATCGCTTCCTCGTATTTCCCCTTGCAGAGGAGCACGTCCGCTACATGTAGCAGCGCCTCCGCGTTTCCCGGCGCCTTTTCCAGCACCTTCCGGAACTCGGCCAGGGCCTCGTCCGCCGCGCCCGACTTCCGCAGGGACATGGCCAGCAGGAGACGTACCTCCTGATCGGCCGGGTTGATGCCCAGCGCCCGCTTCAGCTCGGCGATGGCTTCCGGGTACATCTGCTTGTGGAAGTACGCTTTGCCGATGCCCGCGCTGATCGCCGAGCCGTTCATGCCCAGCAACACGCACTCCCGGAACTTCTTGATCGCCTCGTCGTCCAGGCCCAGCCCCAGGTACGCCCGGCCCAGCTCGAAATGGGCCTCCGTGCGGTTAGGGTCGTAAGCCAGCGCACTCTTCAGGCACTGCACCGCTTCGTCGTACTGCCCCATGCGGGCGTAAGCCTCGCCCAGCAGCACCAGGGCTGCCACGTAATCCGGCTTGAGCCGCACCGCCTCCCGGCCTTCGAGGATGGCGCTGTACAACAGCTGCGTGTCGCGGCCCGCGCTCTTCTGGAGCAGCGCGTAGCCCAGCGTATAGTGCGCCTCCGGGTTCCCCGGCGAGGCCCGCACCGCTTCCATAAGCCTGGCGAGAATAGTATCCTGTTCCTTGATCATGATCATACCGGCTGCCGCGTGATAAAATGTTAAATTTATGTATTAAAAGTATAACTATATTAAAATTTTTATTTCAGAATCGGAATTGCATAAAGGTGTTTTCCGATCTTGAATTGTAAAAATGGATATGTAAAAATAATTTTTAGACTTGGCGCTCCTGGCTACCTGGCGCCCTTGGCGCTCGTGACAGGGGTCGCATTGCCCTGATAGGGTTAGCGTCGCCATTGTTGTATAGGCTATGCGACTATTGTCACGCTCGCCAGGGGCGCCAGGTAGCCAGGAGCGCCAAGGATTTTTTCATAAATTTTTAAAAAAGTAAAAATGATTATTTTTAACCCGCACACCAATCAAATTATTATGGGTCAAGCGCCATTAGAGTAGATGGATGGATATACATCCGTCAGGGAGCTTGAGTGACGATGGATGAAACCGGCAGCGGCGAGGCCGGCCGCGGGCCCGCGCTGAACCCTGCGCAGACAAAGGCGGTCGAAGAGAACGGCCGCCAGCTGATCCTGGCGGGGCCAGGGTCCGGCAAGACGAAAGTGATCACGCAGAAAATATTGCACCTGGTTCGGAGCGGGGTGAAGCCGGAGCATATCCTGGCGCTGACGTTTACGGATAAGGCCGCGGAGGAGATGAGCGACCGGCTGGAGAAGGAAATCGACACCTCGCAGCTCACCATCGGCACGTTTCACTCGTTCTGCCTCGAGGTGCTGCAGGACAACATTTTGGACTCGGGCATCAGCTTCTCGTCGGGCATCATCAGCCGGACCAGCCAGCTGGTCTGGGGCCTGAAGAACGTCGACCGGTTCGGCTTCGAGCACGTCGAGCTGGGCAACAACGGCAAGGAGATCATCGAGGCGATGATCGACGGCATCAGCGCGTTCCGGGACGAGCTGATCACGCCGGACGACCTGGAAGCGTACCTGCGCGGGAAGGAATCGCGGGAGCTCGACGAGGACGAACGGGACTTCACCGGCAAGCTGAAGGACATGCTCAAGGTGTACCGGGCCTACGAGGCGTATAAGAGGAAAGAGACGCTCATCGACTTCGACGACATGATCTACCTCGCGTCCCGGCTCTTCGCGCAGAAGCCCCTCGTGCTGGACGCGTACCGGAGACGCTACACCCACATCCTGGTCGACGAGTTCCAGGACACCAACTACGCCCAGCTCCAGCTGGTCAAGCAGCTCGCCGGCGACCACGCCTGCGCAGCTGGCAACGATCACGCGGGCAGTAACGTTTGCGTGGTCGGCGACGACGACCAGTCGATCTACCGGTTCCGGGGGGCTTATCTCACTAACTTTAGTGATTTTAAGACCCATTTCAACGTGCGGGAGCCGGTCACCCTCGACGTCAACTACCGCAACTCGAAGAACATTTTGACCCTCGCCTGCCAGCTCATGGAAAACGCGCCCAACCGGGAGCCCAAGGCCCTCGTCACCGGCAACCCCGACGGCGACAAAGTCACGGTGGCCCGGTGCGAGAACGAGCAGGCGGAGGCCGCCTATGTCCTGAAGGAGATCCAGCGGCTCGTCGGCACCAGGTTCTTCTCGCGGACGGACCAGAAAGAGCGAGAATACAGTTACGGCGACTTCGCCATCCTCTGCCGCCGCAAGGCCGAGGGCACGAAATACTACCAGCTACTGCGCAAGAACCTCATCCCCTGCGAGTTCGTGGGCGAGTTCAACTTTTTCGGGTCCCCCGCCATCAGGGAGCTGACCGCGTATTTACGCGCCGCCGAAAACCCGCTGCAGGCCGGCCTGTCGCTGTTCAAGATCATGAAAGACGCGGGCATCACCGAGGTCAACGTCCGCCGCATCAACCATTGCGCGAAGCGGCTGGCCTACAACGACGACGGCGCCAGCGACCACGTCTACGAGTGCATGAAGGACATCTGTGCGGGCAACGGCGACATCATCCCCGCCCAGTGCGACGAGATCAGGGAGATCATCGACAACGTCGACCGCATCATCAGGAAACGCGACAACGCCTCCGTCTCCGAGCTGGTCTACGAGATCATGATGAACGCCTCCGGCATCTACCGCAAGAACCTCGCCGCCGGCCCCGAAGGCCGGGCCAGCATCCGCCTGCTCAACAAGTTTTACGAGATGTGCCAGGAGTACGAGTCCATCACCCGCCACGCCACCCTCTCCAGCTTCTTGGAATACATCGACATGCTCCGCAACTTCCGCGTCGAGTCGGAAGACAGCACCGACGGCGACAGCGTCAAAATAATGACGGTCCACCAGAGCAAGGGCAAAGAGTTCCCCGTCGTCTTCGTCGCCGACATGGCCGCCAACAAGTTCCCCTTACGCTACCAGTCCAAGGACTTCTACGTCCCCAACGACCTCTCCAAAGGCATCAAGACCACCGACGACGAACGGGCCCTCTACCAGCAGGAAGAGCGCCGCCTCTGCTACGTCGCCATGACCCGCGCCGAGCAGAAGCTGTACTTCACGCTGGCCGAACGATACGGCGACAACAAGAACAAGTCGAAGCCCTCCAGATTCCTCGACGAGATGGCCTTCGAAACCAACCCGCTCATCGAAGTCGTCAACGTAAAAGCCGACACCAAAAGCACCCAGGGCCACGCCGACACCGAAGCCGAACGCCGCATGAACGCCCTCAAAGACCAGGCCGTCCGCGCCATCTACGGCATGCAGCTCAAGACCGCCGTGAACAAGCTCACCCTCCTCGAAAAGCTCCGCGTGCT
>MVRA01000052.1 GCA_002067315.1 Methanocella sp. PtaU1.Bin125
CGCAGTTTCTATTTTGGTTTAACGCTATACGATATCTAAAAAGGAAACTGCGTTCTCTGCGGCTCTCTGCGTTCTCTGCGGCCTTTAACCGTGCTGCCGTTCCTTCACGCATAGCATGACGATAGTCCGATTTTCATTATCTTGTACCTGACCAGGACCCCGGTCATCCGCCGACTCTCTGCGTTCTTTGCGGCCTTTAACCGTGCTGCCGTTCCTTCACGCATAGCAGGACAACGATTTGATTTTCATCATCTTATACCTGATTTCAGAAATGACTATAAACCTGCTATGCCATTAATAGACAACAATCAGTGGAGAGTTTTCATGATCTTAGTTACCGGATGCAATCCGCTCGGCACGCGCATCGTCGATGCCATGGCTGCCGAGATGGCCCGGGGCGCCTGCGACCAGTCGTGCCCGGACGTCCCCCGGGGTTATCGGACCTACGACGCGATGAGTGCCGAAAGCGTCTCGCGTCTCATGGAGGAGGTTAAGCCTTCCGTGCTGGTCATGGCCGAGGAGGTCAGTGACGTCGAGTATTGCGAGAAGAACCGGATGGACGCCATGCACTATAACACCCGTGCTGTTCGCTTCTTCGTCGACGCGGCCCTGAAGACGGGCTCGCGGGTCGTCTACGTGTCGACCCCGTACGTCTTCGACGGCCGGAAGCCGGGCGGCCTGTACACCGAGGAAGACCGGGTGAACCCGCTCAACGTCTACGGCGAGACCATGCTGATGGGCGAGGTGCATTCGGACAAGGCACGGGAGTTCCTCATCGTCCGGGTGGGCGAACTGTACGGCAGCTACCCGGGCAACTTCGCGAGCCACGTCTATGAGCAGATACGGTACGGCCAGAAGGTCGAGCTGGCAAAGGACATGTATTTCTCGCCGATCCTGATCGAGGACGCGGTCAACGCCATTAAAACGCTTACGGTGAACCGGATGAACGGCTGGTACAACGTCGCCGGCCCGCAGCGCATCAGCCACTACGACTTCGGCCGGAAGATCGCGGCCGCCTTCGGGCAGAACCCGGACCTGATCGTGCCGGTGAACGCCGTCGACCTGGGGATGACGGTGCCTGTGCCTCTCGATACCTCGCTCAATATCACAAAGCTCAGCGCGCTGGTCAAAGTTCACGGCATCGACCAGGGACTCTTCGCCATGATGGCTAACATGAATAATATGTGATGCATAATATATGACGCCGCGAGGGCATGTCGCATCCTGAAGGATATCTGTATTTGCAGTATCCTTCAGGACACTGGCATATTCAGTAACCTCATTGCCTCTTGCGCTCTTCGTCCTTTTTCTTTTTGACTTTCTTCCGGGCCTTCCCCGGATTCATCCCGGCCTGGCCAGCGACCGATTTCTCCCGGCCCCGCATCTCCATGCCCGGGTCGCCGATCGCCTTGCCCGCCTCTTCCTGTGCCTTGCCCATGGCCGCCCTGCCGGCGCCTTCGACCTGTTTCTTCCGTCCGCCCATGATCTCACCCTCTGATGGTACTCAAATAACGTTAAAACGATTGTAATTGTTCAGGTGTCTCTTCAACAGGTGGCCATGGCCAGCGCACGCGCGCGCGAGCGGACGGCCGCCAGTCCGTGAGACTCGCTTGATGAAGGACAGTTCTTCACGTGCACGCAATGAAGATGGGCCCTGTTTCGGAGGCATGTCATACTGATCCTCGCGACGAGCGCGACGAAACGCGACGTCCGCGACGTTTCTCGAAGAATGACATGACAATCCGTCATCCTTTATCAGTCGTCGCGCCCGTCGCGATTCGTCGCCGGACATCAGCAGATGTCCGCGTCGTCGCGGGAATACCGTCCTGCGCTAAGCCTCCGCAAAGGCTATTCCGGAAGCCTGAACAGGACTCCCAAGAAACACCTGAACAGTTACAAACGATTTTATGAAATAAAATATGCCGGGCCGGGCCCGACCGTGACAAGTTCGTCGCCAGAGGCTGACGAAAATCCTGTTATTTCAGTCCAGCTTTCGCTCTTCCCGGCCCAGCTCCCGTTCCGCCCGGCCTTCCAGCTTTTCTTTCTTGCCTTCCAGCTCCATCCTCTTTTTATCGAGGATGTCGCCCGCTTCTTCCTTGATCTTGCCCGCGGCCTCTTTGCCCGCGCCTTTGACTTCTCTCTCGAGTCCGCCCATGTTATCACCGGATAATCGTGGTCTGCGGATGTTTAAAAAAGATTGACACGATAAAAACGCAGCGCGAGAGACCGTGGAATGCATTACCGGATAGTCCCGGCCCGGGCGAAAAAAGAGGCGGGGACACGGTGTATCTTCACCGTGTCCTTCCTGGTTTTATAGCTGGTATGGGGTGACCAGCTTATAGCTCAAGGTGGTGCTTATGGTTGTGCCGTCAATCTTCAGCGTGTAAGTACCCGCTGGCGCCGGCGCGTAGTTCAGGTGCGTGTACGTGGACATCCAGCTCTCCTTGATGGTGTTGCCGTCCGCCACCTTGCGGCCGTCCGGCCCGTACAGGCTCATCGCCGGCTGGTAGAACGACCACCCGCAGGTCAGCCTCGCGTTGACGCTGCCCGCGTTGCCGGGGCTGACGTCAAAGCTGACCGTCTGGCCCCTGCTGAGCGTGCCCGTCTTCACGTAGGCCGGCTTAACAGGCTTCGTGCTCTCGCCGGTGAAGGTCACCGGGCGGAACGCGTTCTTCGCCTGCACCTTGATCAGGTAGTAGCCGGCGGAGGGGGCGTTGTACGTGACCGTTTCTGCGGTCGTGTACCGCTGTTCGGACTTCGCGACGAGCGTGCCGCTCGGGTCGTACATGTACAGGTTCAGGTCGTCGGTGCTGCCTGCCCACGAGACGGTCACGGTGACCGGTCCGGCTTGCGCGGGGACCGCGTACTCGTAGAACTCGCCGCCGCTGGCGACGATGCCCGTGAAGGTGTTACCGCCGGGGACCGGCGTGGGGGTCGGCGTCGGGCCCGGGCCCGGCGTCGGTGTCGCCGTCGGCCCGGGTGTCACGGTCGGCTTCGGTGTGGGCGTCGGGGAGGGCGCCGTCGCGCCTGCCACGTTGAGCCTGTAGGTCTTCGAAGCGCTCACCGAGCTGTCCGAGTCCGACTGTGCGGTCAGCGTTATCGTATACGCGCCCGCCGCGGCCGATGCCGGCGGCGTGATCGCCAGGCTCATGGACGCCGCGCCTTCCGGCTGCAGGCTGCCGCCGTTGAACCCGCTGAGGGTCCACCAGGAGTCGGGGATGCCGCTGACCGTCATCGTGTACGAGTCGGCGTTATCGCCGGTGTTCGAGATCATGGCGCCCTGCGTCACGGTCGTTCCAGGCTGCACCTGGAACTTCTCCATGGAGGTGCTGATCTGGCCGTTGTACCTGGCGAACAGGTTCATCAGGTTGACCGCGTAGCCGCCGGGTACCGGGGTCGGTGTCGGGGTCGGATCGCCGGGCTGAGGCGTCGGTGTCGGCGTGGGGGTCGGGGTGGGGTCCGGGAGCTTGCCGCTCTTCACGTAGTCCAGTGCCGCTTTCACCTGCACGCGGCCGTAGCCGTAGTTGTTGTTCGGGACGCCGCTGCCCAGCTGCTTCGCCGTCTTCGTCAGCGCGTCCTTCACCTGCGAGGGGGTCATGTCGGGTTTGGCCTGCAGGAGCAGCGCCACGGAGCCCGCGGTCATCGGGGTGGCCATGGAGGTGCCGCTGAGGGCCGTGTAATACTGGTCCACGGCTTTGCCCTGGCTGGTGCCCGTCGCTCTGGCGGCGACCAGGCCGACGCCCATGTTGGTGACGTCCGGCTTGACGGTGCCGTCGCGGTTCGGGCCTCTCGAGCTGAACGAGGCGATCGCGTCGTTCCGGTCGCTGGCGCCTACGGTGATCGCGGCGGGGGTGTCACCGGGGCAGGCGATGGTCTTTGCGCCCGGCCCGCTGTTGCCCGCGGCGATGACGCAGACCACGCCGGCCTTGATCGCGTTGTTGATCGCGTCGTCGCTGGCCTGGGAGTGTGAGCTGCTGCCCAGCGACATGGAGATCACGTCCGCGCCGTTCTTGACGGCCCACTCGATGCCCTTGATGATGTTGGTGGTGCTGCCGGAGCCGTCCTTGCCAAGTACCTTGACGCCGATGATGCTGGCTTCGGGGGCGACGCCCTTGTACTTGCCGTTCGAGGCGGCGCCCGTGCCCGCGACCGTGCTTGCGCAGTGGGTGCCGTGGCCGTGGTCGTCGTACGGCGAGGTCTTGCCGTTCACGTAGTCGACCCAGCCGACCACCTTGTTGCCGTTCAGGTCGGCGTGGCCCGCGTCGACGCCCGTGTCGATCACGGCCACTTTGACGCCCTTGCCGGTGTAGCCGGACGACCAGACCTGGTCGCCGCCGATCTGCGGGACGGCTTTGTCGAGCAGGGCGTGGACTTCCTGGTCTTTCTCGACATACTTGACGCCGGACATAGACTTGAGTTCGTCAACCATGTTGTCAGGCATGGTGATCGCCATCCCGTCGATCACGCTGTACCTGTGGATAATCCTGCCATTGTAAGAGTTGACCAAGCTCGTGATATCGTCGGCGGCCATGACGGCGGCGTCAGAGTCGTGGAAAGCTACGATATAAGTAGAGTAGCCCGATGAGCTTGCAACTGACTGGTCCTTTTGGGGCGGGACCGCGGCGAGCACAGCGACCGTGCTGGAGAGCAGCATGATCACTGCGAGCGCGATGCCCAGTACAGTTTTTGTTTTTATGATATTCCCTCCAGATAGTTCAGCCGTTGCCAGTGCACCTGAAGCAACGTGTTATCGAACGATTGCAAGTGATACTATATGAACTTTATCCTTTACTTGAAAAATTTTGTAATTTTAAGGGCTTATTATTACAACATATATACCACGACCGGGCGATGGCCGGAGCCAGTGCCGTGGTCTCGTAACACGGCCAATACCTGTGATTCCTGCCTGTTCAGACCATTTGGGGCAACGATTAACGTCATATCCCGTTTATGGTGGCTGTACGTGGTATTGCTCGGTATCTGGCTATAAATTATTAAATACTTTGTCTAAAATAGCTAAAATATTCTCTATTTAGTCAATAAATCTAAAATATACTTCATATTACACTTCTGCCCGTGGATACGTCTCCTTAATATAAAATATCGATGGGACCGTAAGCATCCGCTGAATAAGACCTTACCGTGAGACGATGTGGATCAGGCGGCTGGAGATCACACCGAAGGCGCTGCTCATCCGCTACTTTATCAATCGCTTGCTGATATGGCGCCTGACTACCGGAACGGGAGCTGCTTCCCGGGCTGAGCGCCCGTTACGTTTTACGATAAAACCGGCATGCGTCACATGCTTACAGGTTAGTAATTCGTAACCTGAAACCGCTTGCCGACCAAACGGCTTAAATAGCAAAAAGCGTATAATAAGCTTGGGATTTGGATTGGATCAATTGATGGGGATCAATTTGATCGACATTCGCTAGAAAAATGAGCTCTGCCAGTGTATTCGGCGGAACGATAGCTCATGTTCAGCCAGCCTTTCCTGTCGGGGCTGCGACTTCAGCCCATAAACATCGTCCAGTATCTAACCAGGACGGCCCGGAACAAACGCGTCAGAAAAACACAAAATGCGGCAGCATGGGCGCCTTTTCGCATGGCGTGAAGCGTGATTTGCCAGCGGCGGCCCGCCCGTGATGCCGGGGAAAGCACATACTACGTATGTGAAGTACATACAGAGGTATGCGAAGCACATACAGACGTTTGTGAATACATACAACATGTATGGGGATGGGACTTACAATGCAATCAATCGTGCAGGAAGCACTGAAATATACGGAAATGGAACGTGAGTACAGGAACGAGAAGGGGGATAACACCACCGGGGCGGACTTTGAAGACTTCGGGCTCCCCCAGATCAAGATCGTCGGGTGCGGCGGCGCAGGCAACAACACGATCAACCGGCTTTACAACATCGGCGTCGACGGCGCCGAGACTATTGCGGTCAACACCGACAAGCAGCACCTCGACGTGATTAAGGCTGACAAGAAGATCCTGGTCGGCAAATCCCTGACCAGGGGACTGGGCGCAGGCGGTTTCCCCGAGATAGGGAAGCGCGCGGCCGAGCTCGCCAGGAGCACGTTACAGGAAGTCCTGAAGGACGCAGACCTGGTCTTCATTACCGCCGGCATGGGCGGCGGAACGGGCACCGGCACGGCGCCGATCGTCGCGCAGGTCGCCAAGGAGCAGGGCGCCATCGTCGTTGGCATGGTCTCCACGCCGTTCAAGGTTGAACGCGCCCGGATGGTCAAGGCCGAAGAAGGCATCGCCGACTTGAGAGCGGCTGCCGACACCGTCATCGTGCTGGACAACAACCGGCTGCTCGAAATGGTGCCGAACCTCCCGCTGGAGCAGGCGTTCTCCGTCATGGACCAGCTGATCTCGGAAACGGTCAAAGGCATCTCTGAGACGATCACCCGGCCGTCGCTCATTAACCTCGATTTCGCCGATGTTAAAGCGATCATGAACGCCGGCGGCATCGCCGTCATGCTCGTGGGCGAGACCAAGAGCCAGGACAAGTCGGACAACGTCGTCAGGGCCGCGCTGAACCACCCGCTGCTCGACGTCGACTATCGCGGCGCGACCGGCGCGCTGGTGCACATCACCGGCGGCCCGGACCTGACGCTGCGCGAGGCGGAGAACATCGCCGAGTCGCTCACGTACGAGATGGATTCCCACGCCAACGTCATCTGGGGCGCCAGGATCCAGAAGGACTACGAGGGCAAGGTCCGAGTGCTCGCCATCATGACCGGCATCCAGTCGCCACAGGTCATGGGCAAGAGCGGCCAGAAGGCTGCGGCAGCCAACGACGCCATGGACTATAACGGCGGCCGGTTCCCCGCGAGGAAGAGCAA
Source organism: Methanocella sp. PtaU1.Bin125 (assembly GCA_002067315.1). Classification (GTDB taxonomy): domain Archaea; phylum Halobacteriota; class Methanocellia; order Methanocellales; family Methanocellaceae; genus Methanocella_A. The sequence goes on from MVRA01000052.1 coordinate 6,864, forward strand.
GGCAGCCTCGTCTATCATTGACGTGATCAAGTGAAGGGCGTGCCGGTAGACGGCCGCCCATTATTCCTTTTTTAAACTTTTCCGCTCAAAGCGCTGTCAAACGCTTTACTGTGTTCTGTCGAATATCCTCTCATGACGACGGAGCAGGAAGAGTGCGATCGCAAGCTCGATCGATGGCTCGACCCCTTCCGGTATGCCGGCATCCGGCTGGCTGCCCTGGCGGTCGTCCGCAGGGGCGATTGTACCGTCCCGGAGGCGGCGGTCAACATCCGCGAGTACACCGCAGGGATGATGTCCGTCGATGAGGCCCGCCTTGCCGAGGTGATGCGGTCGCTGGAGGACAGCGGCTTTATCGAGCGCCGGGAAGGCCGGTTCGCCATCACGCCCGTCGGCAAGCGGCACATGTACCTGATGCTCAAGCAGTGGAACCGGTACGTCGACGCGATGAATAATCTATGGGGCTGCTACTACGGTACATAGGAGTTACACAGGGCCCCGGGCTCTCGCGATCCCGGGCGAGCTACGACTCCTTCCTGCCCACGCCAGAGAAATAAAAGAACAACAAGCTTATAAGAGTTGATTACTCTATATTTTGTTGATATGTCGTTTACTGGTGGGGATAAAGCAGAATTAAACCCCAAATACATCGGGAAGCTCATCGAGACGCGGCTTTACGCGATAAACGAAAAGAAACATCATGACGGCGTTATCCTGACGTTCTACTGCCCGAAGTGCAGCCACAACAACACGGTCATGAAGCCTCTCATTTTCCACAACCTCACCATGGACACGTTCATGCAGGCGGTCTCGGGCTACCGGCTGGAGACGCACACGTGCGTCTGCGGGGCCCGGCTGTCGTCGAACAACATCATCATCGCTCTTTACAGTCACTATTTTCCGGAAACGCAGCTTGACTTCCAGGCAGAGGTCACCGCAGGGAGCGAGTTCGTCAACTTCTACCGGATGGACAATGCCGGGGACCGCGCGCTCATCCGCGGCACGCCGGACTTCCGGTTCATGTACGAGACGTTCGGCCGGGTCATGAGCGCCCGGGAGGCCTGGAAATACGCGGTCAGCACGGCGCTGCAGACGAGGAATATCCAGCTCTTCAACGTGGAGAAGGGCTACGTCATCGTCGCCATGCCGGGGAATAACCCGCGCGCCCGTGTGAACATGCGCGAGATCGTCGGCCCGGACTGGCCCGGCGACGCCGCGCTCGTCTTCCGGCTGTCCGACTACAAAAAGGAAGAGTCGCCCTACGACGACGCATATACGGTATGGATGCCCGAGTACGCGGCCGACATCGCGGCCGGGCGCGTCGACGCGGCGGCGATCGTGGACCAGGCCCGGATCGCCGCGCTGATCGAAAGGGCCCTCGCCCGCGACGGCCTGGCGTTCACAGCGCACGGGGACATGATCGTGGTCAACCGCAAGCCGTTCAAGGCCACGCTGTCGGTCCGGGAGATCGCGAAGGAGGCGGCGTTCACCGCCCGGAGCTTCCAGGACATCATCGAGGCGAAGCTCGACTTCGCCATGAACCGCATCTACTCGGCCGAGAACCTGCTTGCGGCCATCCGTCGCGACATGCCGTCGTACACGTACGCGATCGACGGCGATTACCTCGAGATCACCAACCCGAACAACGGCCTGTCGGACCGCGTGAACATCTATGCCCCGCTCCCGAGGAACGGCACGAAGCTGATCGTGTCCCGGCTGCGGGAGTCGCTGTGCAAGGACGAGAAGTCCCGGCCCGTCTGCCGCTGCGGCAAGCCGTGCTTCGTCTTCAAGTCTATCCAGCCGTCGGCGTGGCTGAAGGAGACGCCCGACGCGTTCAACCACGTCTACGACGAAAAGGACAACGCCGTAGTCCTCTATTATATCACGTGCGGCGAGCATGCCGCGCCGGTGATGAAGACCGACCTGGCCTCGTGGCTCGTCGACCGGAGCGCGCTGGACGACATCTTCGAGGAGGACCTGGACGTGCTGCGGCTCAACATCGAGGCCCACGCCGGCAAGTTCGGGAAGGACACGATCATCGGCGTGATCAGCAACAAGGCCTGCGACATCATGACGCACCCGTCCTTCGTGGCCGGCCTCGTCGACACGCTTAAGGCGGGCATCGGCCCCCGCGTCATCGTCTACGCTCCGCTGAAAGAGCTCGTCCTCGTCTACACCGAGGACGCCGACGTGGAGAACCTCAACGCGGCCGCGCAGGACCTGCAGACGATCGCGGCGTCCCGGGACGTCGGCCAGACCCCCCTGGACTACATCGAGCTGTTCGAGCTCGACCGGCCCCGCGGCATCTTCAACCTGATCACCCTGCCGCCGAAGCCGGCCCCGCCGGAGACCCCGCCCGCCGCCCCCGGGACAAAGCCCGGCACCCCATAGCTTTTATAATAGGCTACGGTCCAGTCAATAGCACCGTGTATGTGACTCCGAACGCAAGGAATGGTTAAAGGCCGCGGAGATCGCAGTTTCTTTTATTAATTTTCTATTGTCCGATCTATACTGGAAACCGCGGACTCTGCGCTCCTCTGCGGTCTCTGCGGCCTTTAACCATTGCAGGCATCCCGTCACACACCATGTAACTGTCATATTTATTGCTTTCCCCTACCAGTAACGTTTTAATGGCCTGCTCCATCCAGCGTATTCTTAACAGCGTCGAGGATGTCCTTCACGGTGGCGGGCTTCCGGAGGAAGGCCCGGGCGCCGGCGGCGATCGCCTCGTTGCGGATGTCTTCGTCGGCGCTGATGAACACGAAGCGGGCGGCGGGATCGATCGCCAGTATCTCTTTCATGGCAGCCAGCCCGGACATCGCCGGCATGCGGTGATCGATTAAGATGAGATCGGGCCGCTTCTCCGCGCGGCGAAAAGCTTCCACCGCTTCCGCGCCGTCCCGGGCAAGGTAACAGGCGCGCATACCCCGGGCCTCTATCAGGGCGGCATACAGGCCGGCAATGTCGGCGTTGTCCTCGATGATCGCCACGAGGGCGGGTGCCGGCCTTTCGGGCAGGCCGGGCGCAGGCTCACGTTCGATGGTCATGTCAGGTACCGCATACCGTTTGTAAAGCTACGAAAAGCCCCGGCCGGTTAAATCCTTTATCTTATGATCCGACAACAGTCTGGCGTAGCCCCTGCCCCCGTCGCCCGCCGCTGCGGATAGTGCGGTTGCTACGACCGAAATAGTCGATATACCGGTACTTTTTATTATCCATTCCCCCAACATTCCAGCATACCATTTGCGAGGACTAATAGATGCCCGCTGATCCGAACGGTTTGGGCGGCATGATCATTCGCACCGCAGGAACAGCTTCTCGAACTCCCCGTTCAGCCGGTTCAGCTCCGGGTCGCCCTTCGCTTTGACGCCGAGGACGATGTTAAACGCGCTATACAGGATCAGCCCGTCGCTCTCCATGTCCCCGAGTCCAGAGTCCTGCAGCCCGATCATCAGCCCTTTCATCCGCGCGTCGTACCGGGCCAGCAGGTCGACTGCGTCCTCCCGGTTTTCCGGGGGCAGGTGATAGCCGAGGTACTCGATCGCCCGGATGAGCCGCTCCATGTGGTCCGGCATCAGCGTTGACCTCGCGGCATCGCGGGCGCTAAAGTCGGGGGGCTCCAGGACGATGCGGCGGGCCGCCGACCGGTAGAACTTCTTCACGACGCCGCCCTTGATCTCCTCCCGCACCTGCCGGGCCAGCCCGTGCTTTTCCAGGTCTTTCAGGTAATAGTGGACCGATCCAGGGTTCATGTCCAGCGACCGGGCGATGTCCGAGATCGACATCTCCTTTTCCATGACGAGCCGGAGGATCCGGTTGTGCTTTTCGCTCATGATCAGCCTCATGTCGTCGAACCGGTCGACCACGAGGATGTCCTTCATCCGGGCGTCCGGAGGGTTTCGAGGAGGCATGATTTACTCTTTGCCCCGCGGCTATAACTTATTTCTGACTTGATTATCCAACTGTATCACAGCAATGATGCCGTCCCCTGTTCTTTAAGAAATGTTAAAGCTTTAACAGGTGTCAATAAACGCGGAACCGGGCCGATTGCCCGGCGATACGGGCGCGAACGTTTTACCGCTCCGGCTCAGTATCTGGTCTTGATGAGGAGGGTAATATGATGAAGTTAAAAATTGTAATGGCGGCCTTGATGGGGCTGATCCTGGTCACAATAGCGCTCCCGGCCGGCGCGTCGCTGGTGCCGATGTCCTGGGGATACCCGCAGATGACGCAGAGCAGTTCGCTGACCGCGTTCCAGAAGGATACCGCGCTGGCAACAGACGACGAGGCGGCGGCCGTATCGTTCCCGACGACGGCCAGCTCCCTGACTGACAGCGTGTTCGGCTCGTCGTTCCCGACGATAACGCAGACCGCAGTCCAGAGCAACCTGCTTAGCAGCGTTACGTTCCAGAACGAGAACTCGAACTTTGCCTATGCCTATCCGTTCCTGAGCATCGGCAACTCGCTGTTGCCTTCGATGGGTTTCCTGTAATCCCCGTTGCCTCCTGAAAACGCCCGAATAAAAACGTTCATTTTTTAGTAATTGTTCGGGTGTCTCTTCAACAGGTGGCCATGGTCAGCGCACGCGCGCGAGCGGACGGCCGCCAGTCCGTGAGACTCGCTTGATGAAGGACAGTTCTTCACGTGCAGGCAATGAAGATGGGCCCTGTTTCGGAGGCATGTCATACTGATCCTCGCGACGGGCGCGACGAAACGCGACGTCCGCGACGTTTCTCGAAGAATGGTATGACAATCCTTTATCCTTTAACAGTCGTCGCGCCCGTCGCGATTCGTCGCCGGACATCAGCAGATGTCCGCGTCGTCGCGGGAATACCGTCCTGCGCTAAGCCTCCGCAAAGGCTATTCCGGAAGCCTGAACAGGACTTTCAA
>MVRA01000053.1 GCA_002067315.1 Methanocella sp. PtaU1.Bin125
CGTCCTGCGCTAAGCCTCCGCAAAGGCTATTCCGGAAGCCTGAACAGGACTTTCAAGGAACACCTGAACAGTTACTTCGATGGCAGAGTATCGTGCGGATATTTTTATTTCGTTATATGTATAATTTAAAATGAGCGCAATACTATGACCGAGAAGAAGGAAGAGAAGGAAGAGGAGAAAAAGGAAGAGAAGAAAAAGCGCCGGCGACGGGGTGGCGTGAGCAACATCGAGCCTGCGGAAGAGCCGGTGAAAGGCCCGACCGGCGAGGACATCTTCAGGGTCAAGTAAAAAACAGAGGTATAACCATCCTTATACAGCAGCTTACTCCTGCGTACCGATTGACGGGAGCTTCACAGGTAATCGATGCTCCGGGAACGCGATTCGATCGCGCTTCGCGATAAACGAGCCCCCGATATCTGCAGCCATCTGTCGCGCCAGCCTGATTGGTATGCCCATGACCATCAGGTCGGGCGGGAACCACTGGTTGCCGGTCGGGTCGGTCGGCCCGACGTATGCGGCCGAATCCGTCGCATTCGCGGCGAGCCCGGCCGGATACGTGATCATCGTCGAGCAGCTGGCGCCCCAGGGGATCAGGGTCCTGAAGAACGGGTCGCTGCTGTTGTACTGGGCCAGCGCGCACAGGTTGCGTATCTGCTCGCAGCCGCCGAAGAGGATGAGAGACCGCACGCTTTCGGCCGGCACGTCATCGCTGCACGGCCCGATAATCACGTACCGGCCGGGCGGCGTGATCTTTCCGGCCCGCCGCTTGCTCTCGTCGAACAGCTCCGGGGCCGCCTTCAGGCGCTCGGCCGCGCCGCCCCGGAAGTCGGAAGCACCGACGGTCACGAAGTACTTGAGCTTCGGGTGCGGCTCCGCGAATCCCATCCACATCCTGCCCCCGCTGCAGCACGCCTCGTGCGCCTCCTCGACGTACAGCGGAGGCGTCTGCCCGTGGAGCGCGGAAGCATAGATCGCCCTGGCAATACATCTGTCAACGACGTGAGATGGCACAGCCCCCTCAGGGAGGGTGTCTGAACCGTAGACGCACAGGGGCCGGAGCTTCAGCCGGCCGGCCTCTGCGAGCATTTTCCCGGGGTCCGGCAGGTTCAACATGATCGTCACTTCAGGTGCGTGTAGCCACCGGCTTTCGCGACCGTCCCGACGGCATCCACGTAGGAGGCATAATACGGGCATTTAGTCTTCACGCACGTCGAGACGTGGATGACCTCGGCGCCGCGCTCTTTCAACACTCTGGCCTTTTCCAGGACCTTGTCCGGCTTCCCGAGGCCGCAGCCCCCGCAGGTGTCGAAACCGATTATCTCGATCCCGTCGCCGTACTGCCCGAAGGCGTCCTTCTTCTCCCGGATGGCCTTGAAACAGGAGGTGCCGGGGCAGGTCTTCGCCTTCTCGTCGCACCTGATGATCGCGATCTTCGTCACATAATCACTTGCAAGGATATCTGTCCGTCACCGACAATAATCTTTTAGGTCCGCGGGGGGGGGGCGGCGGCCGGGAGCGCTCAGTGCGTGGCGGCGGGCATTTTAGCTTTCTTGCTGAAGCCTTTCTTCTCGGAGGCCGCCAGCGTCTCGAACCGGGCGTGCAGGCGGTCCAGCACCTTCGGAAGGGTGGTGTACTCGAGGTCTTCCACGCCCAGCAGATGGGGCTGGAACGGCCCGTGGCTGCGCATGTAGTCGGCGATCTCGTTCGCCTTACGCCGGGCGCCTTCGAAGCTCGGGTCGTCGAAAAGGTCGACAGGCCCGACGAGCCGGCTCCCGTTCAGCTGGAAGCCCAGCGCGATAATGCGGGGCGGCCCGTCGAACCGGCGCGGGTGGGCGTCGGGCTGCGCCACGGGCATCAGCGGCCCGTTGTGGCTGCCCCGCATGAAGCCGGGCACCAGGTGGGGGAACGCGAAAGGCTCGAGCACTTCGCCGACGGCCGGGAAGCCGGACTGGCACCGGACGATGGCCACCGGGTCGTCCTTGCCCACGTACTCGCCGGCGATCTTCGACAGCTTCTCCGTCGAGGCGGCGGCCGCGATCTCGCCGTCCTTCCGGTAGACGCGTTTCACCAGGTACCGGCTGACGATGCCGATCAGTGCCAGCACGTCATACAGCTCTTCGGGAGTATCCAGCAGGATCCGGCGCCCGTCCTCGATATCCAGCACCTCGAACCGGAAGCCGTCGTGGAGCTTCGGGTCCAGGATGAGGCCGGCGCTGCAGAACGGGTCCGCGAAGATCCTGTATAGCGGCAGCGAGAACGCGGAGGGCGAGGTCTTGTCCGCCATGAAGACGATGACCGGCTCGCTCTTCCGGGGCACGATCTCCATCTCCGCGACGCCCGGGCCCATGCCCCGGACGTTACCGGCGAAAGAGTCGGCCAGCATGTCCTGGCCGGCGCCGTACAGCTTGAGGCTTTTAGCCACTTCGGTGCAATGCATGAACACATCCCAGGCGATGTTGTGTATCTCGGGCGAATCGACCCCTTCCCGGTGGGTCAGGATAAGCTCGAGGTCGTCGCCGCAGTTGGTGACATGATAGTCCTCGATGAGCTTTTGCCTGGCCAGCAGCTTCTTTGCGGCCGCGAGAAGGTCGGGATGTACCTGGGAATGGCCGACGTAAGAGCCTACATCGGCCTTTATGACACTAAGGGTTACGGCGTCCATAATGATCAATGATAAAGTGTGTCCGCAGAATATTTAATAAAGACGTGATATCCCACGTCACATCGTGACATAATAGATCACATATTATTTCCTAATGAGTTTATATCAAAAAATATTTGTGATATATGACGTCACATATGTTATCATGATGCTGATCATGATGCTGTTCATTTAGTACAGGTTATCCGTATACGCAGACAGATGTGACTCTTGCACATAATCGTACCGTCCTCAGCCGATGGATGGAGCGTACAGGCTATAATCTTCTTAATAAAATGACCCGCGGACAAATTTCCGCGACAAATGAATATTCATCCGTCAGACATGCACTCATCCGGGAGTGTGGAATCATGCAAATGTTGAAACAGGATAAATACCAGAGCTGCATCGACGCCTGTTACGCGTGCGCCGAATCCTGCGACGCCTGCGCCAACGCGTGCCTGAACGAGAAGGACGTCAAAAAGCTCGTTAGCTGTATCAAGCTGAACCTGGACTGTGCGGAAGCCTGCATCACGACGGCCCGGTACATGTCCCGCAACAGCGAGCTGGCCGTGGCTGCATGCGGCATGTGTGCAGAGATCTGCGACGTGTGCGCGGAAGAGTGCGAGATGCACAAGAACATGGAGCACTGCGTGAAGTGCGCCGCCGCCTGCCGGGCCTGTGCCGACGAGTGCCGGAAGATGGCGAAGTGAGCGCGAGGCAGACGGAAGGCAGGTGCTATTGCTATGGTTAAACTGGGCTTGAAGCTGGGGCCGGAAGAATACCCGCCGGTCGATCTGCTGGAGTACGCCGTCATCGCCGAGGACGCGGGGTTCGAGGCCATCGACGTGAGCGATCACTTTCACCCGTGGGCGGAAGCCGGCAACGCCTGCTATATCTGGACGTGGCTGGGGGCGGCCGCGTCGCGGACGAGCCACGTCCTGATCGGCCCCGGGGTCACCTGCCCCATCCTCCGCTATCACCCTTCGATCATCGCGCAGGCGGCGGCGACGCTGGACAACTTCGCGCCGGGCAGGACCTACCTGGGCGTGGGCACCGGCAAGGCGCTGAACGAGTACGCCGCGACCGGCGTGTGGCCGGACTATAACGAGCGGCAGCAGATGCTGCTGGAGGCGATCACGCTGATCCGGGAGCTCTGGGAGGGCGGCTATGTCACCTTCGACGGAGCCTGGTACACCACCCGGAAGGCGAAGCTCTACACGCCGCCGAAGAGCCGGATACCGATCATCGTCTCGTCGCTGGTGCCGGAAAGCGCCGCCTTCGCGGGCACCTATGGCGACGGGCTGTTCACGCTGAGCGGCAAGCCGATGGAGACGATGCGGCAGATCATCGACAACTTCGAGCACGGGGCAAACGAAGCGAACAAGGACCCGATCGACATGCCCCGGTACGTCGAGCTGAACGTGGCCTATACGAAAGACACGAAGTCGGCCATCGGCGACTTCAAGAAGTACTGGGCCGGCGCGTACGTGCCCGCGCTGTTCAACGAAAAGATCTACACGCCTGCACGGTCCGAGCAGAACGGGGCGATGGTCGGCGACGATACGATCATGCAGATGGCCTGCATCTCGGACGATCCGGAAGAGCACGCGGCGTTCGCGCAACAGTACATCGACGCAGGCTTCACCCACCTGTTCTTCCACGCGGCAGGCCCGGAGCAGGCCCGCTTCATCCGGGACTACGCGAAAGACGTGCTGCCGATAGTCCGACAGCGGAACACACGGGTCTGCACCCCGGTACGATAGCACGAATGCCAGGAACAGTCAATCGCGATATGATGCATATGATAGACAGGCACTCGACAGGTGGTAAGCGATGGACATATCTTGAGCGCCGCGTACGTTATTCCATAGCGTCCGTCATGCTGGGCGCCTTTTTAGTAGCTATAACGTTATACGGAATGGAATCATCAGGGGTATTGATCACCATGCCCGAAAAGAATCTGGAAAAGGCAACGTTTGGAGCCGGGTGCTTCTGGCACGTCGAGGACGCGTTCATGCACGTGCCCGGCGTGGTATCGACGCAGGTCGGCTTCATGGGCGGACGCACGGAAAACCCTTCGTACCGGCAGGTCTGCACCCACACGACCGGCCACGCGGAAGTCGTCGAGGTAACCTTTGATCCGGCAAAGGTCAGCTACGAGCAACTGCTCGACGTGTTCTGGAACAGCCACGACCCCACGACGCTGAACCGGCAGGGGCCGGACGTAGGCGACCAGTACCGTTCCGTCATCTTCTACTACACGAAGGAGCAGGAGGCCGCGGCGAAGGCGTCGAAGGAGCGCCTTGATAAGAGCGGGCGGTTCGGGAAGCCCATCGTCACCCAGATCGTGCCTGCGGAGACATTCTGGCGCGCCGAGGAGTACCACCAGAAGTACTTCGAGAAGACCGGGCAGCGGACCTGCGGGATACAATAGGCGGGTCGTGCGCACGCGCGCGGGCGGCCCCGCGGCAGCGACACGCCGGGCCATCAAAGCTCGTCATACTTTTTATTAGAGCCCCGCGCCTTCTCTACCGGGTACTTGAGCTCGTTCTCCTTCATCTTGCGGCAGAACGCATCCGCGATATCGATGTCGTAGAGCTGGGCGAAACGGAGGGCCGCGAACAGGACGTCCGACAGCTCGCCGCAGATCTTCTCCCGCGGCCCGGGCGTCTCGAACATCCGCTGCATGTCCGCCCGGCTCTTGAACCGGAACAGCGCCAGCAGCTCGGCCGACTCGATGGTGATGCTCATGGCCAGCTCCTTGGCGTCGTGGAACTGGTCCCAGTCTCTCGCGTCACAATACGCTTTGACCGTCTGCTTGAGGTCTGCGATGGTCGTGCTTCGATCGTCGTGCATAGTGCCCCATTTTCCGGCGCGGTCGCTGTACCGCCCTGAAAATATATGCGACCATCTACCGTGAAGCTTTGCGCAGCATTGCCCAGTTACTCACGGAGGTCCCGGGGACGGTCGAACGGTCGACCACCGCGAACCCGTAATGCTCGTACAACGCCACGTTCTTCTCGTTCTCCGTGACCAGGTAACAGGGCAGGCCTTCCCGGTCCAGCCGCGCCAGCATGGGCCGGATGAGACGGCCGGCATATCCCTTTCCCTGGTGCGCGGGGTCCACCCCGATGAAGAACAGGTACCAGTGCGGGACGCTGATGCACTTCCTGTGTACCTTATCCACGTAGTCAGAAAAGTCCAGGACGGTCTGGAGGTTCGAGGGGCCGATCTCCCGCCGGAGCTTCAGGGCGCCCACGAGCATCGCCCGCCAGAACGTGATCTCGGCCTTTGCCGAAGGGAGCCAGACCGCGACGCCTTCCATGCCCGGCGACGTCGCGTAGACCTCGCCGTAACGCATGCCGTACCTCAATTCAAATTCGAGGATATGGCGGGAGATTGCCTCTCGCCGGGATTCGTCCCTGACAAAGTGGGCCATTTTTGGGTCGTTCAGGAAGGCGCGGGCGAGCATTTCGGCCGCAGCGGCGAGCTGGCTCTTTTGAAGGCGAACCATTGATTCGGCCTGCATAGTCATAGTCTGCATATTACCACCATGATACGAGCGGTCAGTCATTAAATAATTAACATAATTAACATACGTATGCATATAAATATCGTAAAAATATATGATAGTCAGTCTCGCTAGACTGTCGTTTAGGGGACCGGACTATCGTTTGTGGAGAAGGAACATGACAAGAATGATACCGAAGACTATCCAGACCATCATCGTGCCGGTGTCATGCGTGGGAAGAATGCTCGTCGGGTCGCTGAAGAAGTGCGAGATCATGGACGAGGAAACCCCCGTATGCTCTGTCTGAAGCTCCGTCTCCACCGTCATGACAGTCGTGCTGTTATTAATGAAGTAATTGCTCGCGTTGCCGACGTTTTCGATGACGTTGCGCTGTACGGACGTGACGGAGTCTATGCCGTACATGGTCAGGTCGTACGCCCCGGTGTCCATGTCGCCGGTTGCGGCCTGGTACGCGTTGATCTCGTTGATGGCGTCGGCCCGCGACTCTTCGACGAGGCGGGTCAGGTTCGCAATGGTCTGGTTGAACAGATCCAGCGCCGTCTGGTAGTCAGACGGCTGATACTCGCCCATGATTTACCCCCGGTAAAGCGGACCTCCGGCGAATGATTGCCATATGACCGCTTTGTAAATATACTATTGTAATTACAAATTTATAAGTCTTTTCATTTGTTTAGTATTTATAAAAACTAATATAACGTAACGATGGAAAAGTTCTGCAATTAAATGAATAAAAAGCAGGCCATGGCCCGCTGCCAGTTTATTTACGTTGACACGGGTAAAGTCTCTGTACCCGGCTATCCGGGGGAGTACGGGTATCTGCCTCACGTATAAGCCGACATTTATAGCCGCCTATTTATCGTACATAGTATCGACATCAGGCTGCAGTCAAGCATGGCCGCCCTACAGTTCGATGAGGCTTCTAACTAATCGTCGCAACGCCGATCGTTATGCCATCGCTGACGATGACAGAGTATATGAAAAATCAGAAAGTGGTGGGGCCGCCCGAATTTGAATCGGGGTCTCAAGACCCCCAGTCTTGAAGGATGGACCAGTCTACCCTACGGCCCCACGTTGTAAAACGTAGTGTACAAGTGCCTTCCACGTATATATTACTTGTGATGAGAATAAGCGTTGACACTGCCACGGTAAGAACAGGAGCGACGGAAGGCTATTTACTAATATTTGTTTCAGGCTTCCATCGTCCCTGATTCACTCGGAAACCCGCGTTCTGGCTTATAAAATATAGTCATTATAGCAATAAACAATTTGTATATAACAGACAAATTTTTTATGTGATTGCACATAATATCCATATATTTTATTGCTTTAACTGGAAAATTACCTTTAATAAATTATAGGGTTAAATTCATAACCCATAAAGAATAACCATACTTTACGCGGTCGAGGGATGATGGAGAAAATTGACCTGGACGATAAGGACCGGAAAATCATTTCTATCTTCGAGGAGAATCCCGAAGCTTCACAGGCGGACATAGCGCAGCAGGTGAGCCTCTCGCAGCCCACCGTCGGCGCCCGCATCCAGAAGCTCCGGCAGTCAGGCGCTCTCGAGTCCACGGCGGGCATCGACCTGAAACGGATGGGCCTCAACCTGGCCAAGGTCGACCTGACGACCCGGGGCTCCATCGACATCATCAAACAGTTCAAAGGCTGCCCGTATTTCCTGAACGGCATGATCGTATCCGGCAGGGAGAACCTCTGCCTCTTCTTCGTGGCCGAAGACATCGCGACCATCGAGGCGCTGGTCGACCGGCACCTGCGCAGCAACCCGGCCGTGTCCGCCGTCGAGCTCGGCATCGTCATCTCACAGGTGTACGGCATGGTCCAGCCGGTGAAAATGGCCCTCGAGAAGTCCGACAAGTCCCAGTGCGGCCTCGACTGCTCCGAGTGCCAGTACTACCAGAACAACCAGTGCCTCGGCTGCCCGGCGACGAAGTACTATAAGGGCAAGTTCTGGTAATATAAACGCGATTCCGAATATCAGGAACGGTAAAAGGCCGCAGAGACCGCAGTTTTTTATAGAAACCCTGGTCGATCAGAACGCGTATCAACCCGGGCCCGTCCGGCGTGCGCGCGCGAGGCCGCCCGCTTGCCCTTCTCCAGGCCTTCAACGCGCCCCGTGTTCCTCCGGCATGGCCTGATAAACGGTCAATCAAAGGGTGCAGGATGGCGCCTCGCCTTCTTTGACGTCGCTGACGTAGGCGAAGGCGGACATGGCCGCTTTGGCGCCCTCTCCGGCGGCCACGACGACCTGCTTCTGCGGCACGCTGGTCACGTCGCCGCAGGCGAAGACGCCGTCCAGGCTGGTGCGGCAGTAGTCATCCACCATGATCTCGCCTCTGTCGTTTGTCTTGACCAGGCCTTTCAGGAACTCGGTGTTCGCTTCCTGGCCGATCTCCACAAAAACGCCGCCTGCCGGCAGTGTCTCGACTTTGCCCTCCCGGGAACGGACCGTGATGGACTCCACGAAGTCCTTGCCGGAGATCCTCTCGACGGTGTAGCCTTCGAGTACGGTGACTTTACCGGTCCCCGTGATCCTGACCGCGAGGACCTGGTCGCATTTGAGACGGCTGCGGACGATCATGTAGACCTTCGGGCATATCCGCGCCAGCTCCATCACCGCTTCGGCCGCCGCGTTGCCGCCGCCGACGACGACCACGTCCATTCCGGCGAACAGCGGGGCGTCGCAGGTGGTGCAATAGCTGACGCCTTTGCTGACGTACTCTTTCTCGCCGGGGACGCCGATCTCCCGCCAGTGGGAGCCGGAAGCTATGATCACGGTATGGGCCTCGAACGTCCGGCCGCCTTTCGTCGATACCCGGTATCCGCCTACCGTGCGCTCGACGCCGATGACTCGGTCGACGGCAGGCTCGATGTTCAGCCTTTCCATCTGCGCCCGCATCTTACGGGTCAGGTCCAGGCCGCTGATGGCCTCGAATCCAGGGTAATTTTCGATGTTACCACTATAGCTCATGTTCCCGCCGATCGAATCGGAGACGAGCGCGAGAGACATCCCCTTTCGCTTTGCGTAGATGGCCGCAGTCATGCCTGCCGGCCCCGCGCCGATAATGATCGTGTCCAGCATTCCCATCATAGCACCCGGTGAGTTGTCGGTTAGATAGTACTCTCCGTAGAATATTACTATTCTACGGATAATAGCTTATCTAATTTAATGTGGTTAAAACCCACCATGACATGATCGCCGACAACGACGACGGGGGTGACGTGGACGCCATAGCGCTGTTCCATCTCTTTTCGCGCTTTTTTATCTTTCGAGACATCGATCTCTTCGAACGGGATGTCCCGGTCGCGGAGATAATTCTTTACGCGGTCACAGTCCTGACATGCGCTGGAGTATATTATGATCTTTTCCATAATAACCATTAATATATAATAAAATATGATTATATAGCTTATTCTGCTGGCGGCGCCGGCGTCTCACGCCATGGCGCTTTCAACCGGGCCCCGCGCTTTCTCAAGGTCTCCGGCCACGTCGGATAGCCCCAGCGAACGCAGCTTTTCCGCGGTCGGCCAGCCCAGCCGCAGGTCCCACCCCCGGGCGGCGTAGTATTCGTCCAGCATCGGCTCGAGGTGCACGACGCTGCCCTTTGCCGGGCCCGAGGGCGCCGGCTCGCCGGTGAGCCGGTGCGGAAGACGGTCGTCTCTCCGGGTGAAGCCCTGCCGCGCGTTAAAAGCCCGCTGCAGATTCCAGATACGCTCGCCCGTTTCGAGGAGCCGGGCCGCGTCATAATCGAAACCCGTTATGGCGGAAAGGTGTCGCGCGTAATGGCCCGGCTCGACGGAGTAGCCGATGATCGTGAACAGGCAGCAGACCAGGGAGTTGACAGCGACCGCATAGTTCTGGGCCGGCACGAGCCATGAGACCTTGTCCGCCTCGGACAGAGGATCGAATCTGTCGGGCATGCCCAGCTCTTTCGACCGGAACCCGAGACACTCCGTGGCGGCCGCGAAGGGCCGGAGGTTGTCGCCGCCCCGGTTGTCCACCGCATAGCCCAGCGCCATGGCCTTACTGCCGCGCACCTCGATCCCGGGCAGATCGAGGCCTTTGACCTCCATGGCCGCGCTCTCAGAGCCTTTGCCTATCTGCCGGACCGCTTCCGTAATCCCGTCGGCCAGGACGGCCCCGAACTCCATCCGGGTCGCGATCTTGGGTATCATGGCGACCATCGCCTCGTGGTTGCCGAACTTCAGGTCGAGGCCGCGGGTGTCGTTGCGATCGATGACGCCGCGCTCGTACAGCTCCATGGCCCAGGCGATGGTCTCCCCGGTGGTCACGGTGTCCAGGCCGTACTGGTCGCACCACAGGTTGGCCCGGGCGATGGCCTCCAGGTTGCCGTTCCCGCATTGCGAGCCGAAGGCGACGGCCGTGTCGTAGTCGGGGCCTTTGCCGTGCGTGCCGTGATATGGCCCCAGAGGGATGTTGATCAGCCGGGTGCAGTGGATGGTGCAGCAATAGCAGCCCCTCGTGCGGGTCAGCATGGTCTCCGCCATCTTTTGCCCCGAGATGTCGCGGGCATGCTCGAAGGTGCCCTGACTGTAATTGCGCGTGGGAAGCACGCCATGCTCGTTCATCAGGTCCATGACCCCCGTGATGCCGTAGGCCGGGAACAGGTTGCCGGATAACACGTGGTCGTCACATAGCTTGATCAGCTCGTTCATGGACGCGAAATACGCCGCCGGACTGGCCGCCTCGAAGCTCTGCGTGCCCCGGACGACGACGGCCTTCAGCTTCTTCGAGCCCATGACGGCACCCGGGCCGCCCCGGGCCGCGGCGCGCTGCCTGTCGTTCTGCACACTCGCGTACCTGACGAGGTTTTCACCGGCCGGCCCGATGGCCGTCACGCTGACCTTCGGGTCGTTCAGCTCCTCCTTGATCAGCGCGTCGGTCTGAAAGACGTCGTGGCCCCACAGGCTGTCCGCATCCAGTAGCTGTGTCTCGCCGTCGTCAATGAACAGGTAGACCGGCTTCTCGCTCGCCCCCTGTACGACGATACCGTCATACCCGGCCAGCTTGAGCATCGTGCCCCAGTAGCCGCCGGCGTGAGCGGTGGTCTGGCAGCCGGTCAGCGGCGACTTCGTCGTGACACAGTGCCGGCCGGACGTCGGGGCCAGCGATCCGGTGACCGGGCCGGTCATGAAGATGAGCCGGTTATCCGGCCCCAGCGCGTCCGCTTCCGGGGGCACCTCGTCGTACAGGTACCTGGCGGCGAGGCCTTCGCCGCCGATGAAGTCCCGCAGCAGGGCTTCGTCGGGCTTCTCGTCCCTCGTCTCCAGCCGGTCGAGGTCGACCCGCAGGAGCTTTCCCGCATATCCACCCGGCATCCGGTCACCCCAGCACCCAGCCGAGAGCGTCAGTCGGGCAATACCGGACGCACATGGGCTGCCCCAGGCAGAAGTCGCACTTCCGGGGCATCCGGAGGTCGGGGTAGAACTGGAGCACCCGGGTCGGGCACACGTCGAGACAGTCGCCGCAGCCGATGCATTTGTCCGGATCGAGGCGGAAGATCCCCTGCTCGCTCGTCGTCAGGATGGTAAAGTCCTGGTAGATGGCGCCGACCGGGCACGCGTCCGCGCACCGGCCGCACTGGATACAGAGCCGTATGTGGTGCGTGTCCGGTTGCTCCAGATCGACGATGATCCGGCCCCGCTTCGGGTTAAAAACGACCTCGTGCGCCCATGTGCATATGGACTCGCAGCGGTGACAGTGAATACAGACGTCCTCATTCTTCGTCAGCCTCGGCATTGCTCATCCCCCGTAATAGATATCTGATAGCGTATCGTCGACGCGGGTGATAACGTTATTGAAAAACAAAGGCGGCGACGTATGACCCGCGGTTCAGGCGCCAAACCTCGAGGACGAAGCGCAAGGAGTCAGGAACAGGACATGGCTTGAAACGAGCCGGACAACCGTCGCTTAACAGGCATTATCGCACGCGCGTGAACTGCCGCCACCCCGCAAATCAGCCGCCACCCCGCATATCAGCCGCCACCCAGCATATCGATGTTATGGTACATGGCTGCGAGCTAATAGAAGAATGGAACAAGCACTAACCGTATTGTGCGGACCGGGTCCGGTTTTAGGCCGGATTGTCCAGCGACAGACCAATGGTTAGACGATTTGACCATAATGGTTATACCGGCATCTGCCCATTGCCTCTTGCTGACACGATGCGAGACTGTCACATCAACAGGAGGAGTAAGAATCATGGAACACACAGAGATCGCCGTGCTGGACGAGAAAGAGTCGAAGCTGGCACATCAGCTTGAAAGTTTCGGGCTTAGCACCGCTGCGGCCCGTATCATCGTATGCCTGG
>MVRA01000054.1 GCA_002067315.1 Methanocella sp. PtaU1.Bin125
GCTGAAAGCGGGAGACGACACTTGACTGCGCGCAGGCTTTGCCATCGCCGATTTGATAAAATTTTTAGTATGAAAAACGTTCAGAATTTTCATTGTATATGCCTGTGCATCAGGCACATTAGCGTTTCATAGGAGTCGAGTCGATGACCGGGGCTATGGTAAGGTACAAACGATGAAAAACATGACGGGTCAATCCTCAATAGACCTGCGGCGAGCATGTACGCCATGGGCGGAAGGCGGGCAGCGTATATCCTTCGCCGGAGGCGGGAATGCGAAAAGAGCCAGCGCGCAGGCTTTGACATCGCATGCCTGTTCTCTGTACCCTCTGCAGTTCTATCGGGACGCCAGCCACCCGGATATCGTCTTAAGGCTATACTTTAAATAGCGTCTTGGAGCATATTTATACTAAAAGCCGGACAGAAGGCTTATATGTAACATGCTAACATATGGCATGCAAAGCGAGGGACGACGATGAAAGGGCATGGGGTCGCATACGGCGCGGGCACGGTCATCAACGCGATCGCGGCGTGGAAGGGCTGCGCCTTCGGGATAGACCTGAAGACCGAGGCGACGGTGCAGCTGCGCGGCGACCTCGTCGAGGGCGAGATCGATGGCGGCGGCGATACCCGCCTGATCGAACGGGCCTGCGAGCTGACGCTGAACAGCCTCTGCATCGACTCCGGGGCGAAGATCAGGACGGCCAGCGGCATCCCGGTGGCCAGCGGCCTCAAGTCGTCCAGCGCGGCGGCCAACGCCACCGTCCTGGCGACGGCCCGGGCGGCCCGGCGGGACATCGACCCGCTGGAGGCCGTGCGCATCGGCGTGCAGGCGGCGCTGGACGCCGGAGTGTCGATCACGGGAGCGTTCGACGACGCCTGCGCGTCCATGCTCGGCGGCGTGGTGCTCACCGACAATAAAGAGAAAAAGCTGCTGAAGCGGGAGCGGCTCGAGTCGGAAGTCGTCATCTACGTGCCTGACCGGCAGGCCTACTCGGCCCAAACGAACGTCCGCCGGTCGCGGCTCGTGGCGCCGTGGGTGGAGATGGCGTTCGCGCTCGCGGCGCAGGGCGAGTACCGCCGGGCGATGACCCTCAACGGTTTCCTGTACTGCGGCGCGCTGGGATTCAGCACTGAACCGATGATGGCGGCCCTGGAGCTGGGCGTCGAGGGCGTGAGCCTCTCGGGCACCGGGCCGTCCTGCGTGGCGCTCGCCTCCGGCGCGCAGGCCGCGGACCTGGAGGCCGCGTGGTCGGCCTACCCGGGCCGGGTGATCAGGACGAAAACGGTCAACGACGGCGCATTTATCCTGGAATGAGGCGGGAGTGCATATGACACTGGAAAAAGTCAGGGAAGAGATCTCGCGGGTGGACGACGAGATGGTACGGCTGCTGGCCCGGCGTATGGAGCTGGCCGGCCAGGTCCTGGAGGAAAAACGCAAGCTGCACATGCCGATCAGCGACGACCGGCAGAACGAGCTGGTGCTGAAGCGGGCAATGGAGCGGGCCACGGAGCTGAACATCGATCCGGCCGGCGTGAAGGAGATCTTTTCGATCCTCATCCGCATGAGCATCGATCGCCAGCACGAGATGGCCGGAGAAGGAAAGCTACCCTGAACAGGCGCTCAATGCGCTGCTTTTCTTTTAAAATGTTGTGTTTTCCTCAATATGGAAAGGAAAAATCGTAAAAAAATAATCGGCTGATTGACTATCGCGCCCGCCTACATTGTGATTAACGGCAGCCGTGGCATGATTAACCAGCAGAGAGACAGGGCAGGCGACAGGGCCCATGAAGAGCGGATATGCCGGGAGATCGTCGAGAGCGTCAACTGCATCATCCTGCGCTGGGACACGAGCCTGATGGTCACGTTCATCAACGACTACGGCCAGCGATTTTTCGGCTACCCCCGGGATGAGATCGTGGGAAAGAGCCTGATCGGCACCATTGTCCCGGCCACGGGCACGGCCGGCGGCGACCTCGCCGCCATGATCCGCGAGATCGACCGGCACCCGGAACAGTATACTACCAGCGAGAACGAGAGCGTCCGCCGCGACGGCACGCGGGTCTGGGTATCGTGGACCAACCGGGCGGTCCGGGACCGCGCGGGAAACGTCGTGGAGATCGTCTCGGTCGGGAACGACGTGACCCGGCGCAAGCGGGCCGAAGATGAGCTGGAGAGGCAGCTGCGGATAACCCGGACACTGCTCGACACCATACCGATTCCCGTCTTCTACAAGGACGCGAACGGCATCTACACCGGGTGCAACAGGGCCTTCGCCGCCTTCGTGGGAAAGCCGAAGGAGGAGATCATCGGCAGGACGGTCTACGGAGTCGCCCCCCGGGACCTGGCCGATGTGTACCATAAGGCCGACATGGAGCTCATCCGCCACCCGGGCACCCAGGTCTACGAGGCCTCGGTGGTCAGCGCGGACGGCACCCCGCACGAGGTCGTCTTCAACAAGGCCACGTTCCTCGATGAGCACGGCATGGTGGGCGGTCTGATCGGCACGATCACCGACGTCACGGAGCGCAACGCGATGTGGCGGGAGCTGGTCAGCGCCCGGGTGGAGCTGGAGCGGCGGGTGCAGGAGCGCACAAAGGAGCTGAAGGAGGCCAATCAATCCCTCCGGCACGAGATACTGGAGCACAGGCGGGACGAGGAGGCGTTAAAAAAGAGAGCGGAGTTCGAGAAGCTGATCACGTCGCTTTCGAGCCGGTTTATCAACCTCGCGCCCGGGGAGATGGAAAGCGAGCTCTCTTCCGCCCTGAAAAAGATCGGCGAGTTCGCTGGGGTAGACCGCTGCTATATCGGCCTGGTCTACGATCATGTAGAGAAGCTGGACATTGTCTACGAGTGGGTCGCGCCAGGGGTCCGGAGGTATCCGCAGTTCTACGGCCAGATCCCGGTCGACGAATTCTATCCGTGGTCGGCCGGCATCGTGCGGAGGCTCGAAGTGCTCCATATCCCCGATACGGACGCCCTTCCCCCCGAAGCCGGGAAGGATAAAGAAACGCTGCAGGCCCAGCAGATCAAGTCGATCGTCGTCGTGCCGATGGTGTATAAAAAAGCGCTGATCGGCATCGTGGGATTCGATTCGGTGAGGGAAAAGAAGCCATGGTCGGACGACGACATCAAGCTTCTCAGGATCGTGGGAGAGATATTTACCAGCGCGCTCGAGCGCAAGTGGATCGAAGAGGCGCTGCGGGAGAGCGAGGAGCGGTTCCGGGCCGTGTTCGACCGGGCGGCGCTCGGTATTGCCATGGCGGACGCGCAGGGCTATCTCGTGAACAGCAACCCCGCGTACCAGGCTATGCTGGGCTACACGGGAGAAGAGCTGCGGCAAAAGCGCATCTATGACGTGACCTGGCCGGAGGACGTAAAAAGGAACATGGAGCTGGAGCGGCAGCTGAAGGATGGAAAGGTCGACAAGTACCGGTTCCAGAAACGTTATGTCAGGAAGGACGGCAGGGTCATCTGGGCCAACGCGAACGTGTCGGCCATCCGGAACCCGGACGGCTCGCTCAAGTACAACCTGGGCGTCGTGGAGGACATCACCGACCGCAAACGGGCGGAGGAGGCCCTGCGGGAGAGCGAGGCGAACCTGGCGCTGGCGCAGCAGATAGCCCACATCGGCATCTGGAACTGGGATATCGAAACGGGCGTCCTGCACTGGACGGATGAGGTCTATAAAATCTTCGGGTACGCGCCGGGCACGTTTACTCCCGACTACGAGTCCTTCCTGGCCGCCATCGTCCCGGAGGACCGGGACCGGGTCGACAGGGCTGTCTGTTTATCGGTGCGCGAAGGCAGCCACATTAAGATGGACTTCCGTATACTACGGCCGGACGGCGAGCAGCGCTACGTCAACTGCGAGGGTGGCACCATCATCGGCCCCGGCGGCACAGCGGTCCGGATGCTCGGGGTATGCTTCGATATCACGGAGCGCAAGCAGGCCGAGGAGGCGCTGCGGGAGAGCGAGGAACGGTTCCGGGCGACCTTCGAGCAGGCGGCGGTGGGAATCGCCCACGTCTCGCTCGACGGACATTACATCCGGGTCAACGAAAAGTACTGCGACATCGTGGGCTACTCCTGCGACGAGATGGTCCTACGCACGTACCAGGACATCACCTACCAGGAAGACCTGAAAGCCGACGAGGCGTTGGTGCGGGAGCTGCTCGAAGGGAAGAAGGCGACCGGCACGATAGAGAAGCGGTACATACGCAAAGACGGTTCCCTTATCTGGGTGAACCTGACAGTCTCCATTGCCCGCACCCCGGACGGCGCTCCGGAATATTTCATCGCGGTCGCCGCGGACATGACGAAGCGCAGACAGGCGGAGGAAGCGCTGCGGGAGAGCGAGGAAAAGTTCAGGACGCTGGCGGAGTCGTCGAGTGCGGCGATCACGATCTTCAGGGATAACGAGAACATCTTCGTCAACCGGGCGGCGGCCGAGATAACGGGGTACTCGATCGAAGAGCTGATGACGATCGGCCCCATCATGACGATAGCCCCGGGTTACCGCGCGCAGGCCATGAAAATCATCGAGATGCTGGATCGGGGGGAGCGAACCAGAGAACGCCTTGAGCTGGAGATTTTGCGAAAGGACGGGTCCACGCGCTGGATAGACATCTCCGCCGCCCCTATTAGCTATCACGGCAAAAACGCCCTGATCAGCATCGCGCTGGACGTCACGGAGCGCAAGCAGGCTGAAGAGGCGCTCAAAGAAGCCAAGGCCCGGGCCGAGCTGTACCTCGACCTGATGGGGCACGACATCAGCAACATGAACCAGGCCATGATGGGATACCTCGAGATGGCGCAGGAGCTGCTGGACCTCAAGGGGCACGAAGAGCTGATCGAGCGGCCGCTGGAGATCATCAGGCACAGCTCCCGGCTGATCGCCAGCGTCAAGAAGCTGGAGCTGATCCAGGCCGGCAAATACCCGATCGGGACGGTAAACATGTGCCAGATGCTCAAGGAAGTAGCCGGAGCCTATGCCGTCGTGCCCGGCAGGGAGGTGAACATCCGCCTGTCCCTCGCGGAAGGCTGCCAGGTCGCGGCGAACGACCTGCTGAAGGACGTGTTCGACAACCTGGTGGACAACGCGATCAGGCACTCGGCCGGGCCGGTCACCGTGGACATATCGACGGAGCCGGTCCTGGAAGACGGCGAAAAGTACTACAGGATCTCGGTGAGCGATAACGGCCCCGGCATACCGGACGACCTCAAGAGGAAGATCTTCCTGTTCATCGACGCGGCCACCGGAAGCCCCGGCCGCCGGGGCCTGGGGCTGTACATGGTCAAGCTGCTGGTCGAAAGCTACCGCGGCCGGGTCCGGGTCGAAGACCGCGTCCCCGGCGACCACCGCCAGGGCAGCCGGTTCGTCGTCCTCCTGCCCGCGGCTGAAGACGCCAAGGGGCCAAGAGAAGAGTCCAAGACGCCACTGTAGAAACTAAGAGGCGCCAGGGCGCCAAGTTTTTTTTATTTTCAAGGCGCCAGGGATCCAAGCGGTATTCAGTCAGATACATAGATATGTAGATAAGTAAAAAGTGTAAAAGTGGCCTGGTAATTTGGCATCTCTTCTTGGATCCCTGGGGGCTTGAAACTAAAAAAAGATCTTGGCGCCCTGGCGCCTCATATTTTCTACAGTGGCGCCTTGGCGTCTTCTCTTGGACACTTGGAAACTTGAGTCACTTGACCTCGAGGCCGAGGCCCCAGATGGTCGCGAGCACGCGCTGCAGGGTCTCCTCGCTGCGCTCGGGGCTCACGTCGACGGTGAAGCGGAACACGACGTACTCGGGGTCGAGCGCGTGGAAGGTCTCGACGCCGATGCCGGTCACGCCCTCGATGTCGCACAGCACCTGGCGCAGCACCATGGCGTCGGCGCCGATGGGCATTTTGACCAGGATGTCGCGGCCGATGACGGGGTAGCCGCCCTTGAGCCGGGCCAGGGCTTCTGGGCCCAGCGGGGTCGCCTCGTCGCGCCGGATGACCAGCGTCTCGGACGGGGTCACCAGGGTGAAGTCGTCCCGGCGCACGTCTTTGATCACGCCGTACACCTGCCGGCCGTTGCGCAGCAGGTACGCCCGCTCCGCGCCGGGCAGGTCGCAGACCAGCGCCATCTCCCGGGCGAGCCGGAGGATGCGCCCGGACCGGGCCCTCGCGCCGGCCGTATCGCCGTAGTGTGCGGCCGCCGAGCGGAGGGCCGCCTCGAATCCTGCAATGTCGCCGCAGTCGGCCATTTTTGACAGGTCGGCGCAGGCCTCCAGGAACGCCGCCCGCACGGGCGCCACGTCCTCGCCCGCCTGGATGAGCGCGTACAGCTCCGGGCTCTGGGAGAGCACCCGGCCGGCCATCTCCCGCGTGACGCCGAAGACCGGCGTCTGGAACGCGTCGAGGTCGTCGGGCCGGACGCCGAGGCGCTCCATCGTCCGCCCCCACGCGATATACATGAAATGGGTGAGTCCCTGCACCACGGCCATGCGGGCGTCGTGCTCTTCGGCCGACGTGACGGTGACGGTGGCCCCGGCGTGCTCGAACAGCTCCCGGACGACGGGCAGCCACCGGGCGCTCCTGTCGGAAGGCACCAGCACCACGTTGCGCCGCTCGACGGTCTCCGCGTCCGGGCCGAACAGCGGGTGCGCGCCGAGCACCTCGACGCCGGGGGGCGCGTGCCTGAGCATGGCCCCCATCGGGCCTTTCTTCAGCGACGACAGGTCCATGAGCAGCGACCCCGGGCGCATCCGCGGCCCCGCGCGGGCGGCGGACGACCCGATCGCGTCGATGGGGACGGATAGCACGACGATGTCGAAGTCGCCGGCCTCGTCCACAGACGCCTGCCCGACCTCCAGCGCCGCCGCAGTCCCCGAGGCGTCGCCCCGCGAGGCGATGGCTACGTCAAGGCCCGACCGCTTTAAAAAAGAGGCGCACCAGCGCCCCATGGCGCCGGTCCCCCCCACCACGAGCGCCTTAAAGGGCATCCCGCGCGCTCCGCTCCATCACGTCGAGGGGCGGCTTCACCCCGGTCCAGATCTCGAAGGAACGCGCCCCCTGCCGTGCCAGCATGGAGACGCCGTCCACGGTCTTCGCCCCGGCGGCCTTCGCCTCTTTCAGCAGCGGGGTCTCGACAGGCCGGTACACGAGATCGAAGACCGCCTGGGTCTTGTCAAGCATGTCCCGGGTCACCAGCGGCTTATCCTCCCATTTCATGCCCACGGGGGTGGTGTTGACGATGATGTCCGCCATCCGGACCTTGTCCGGGAGGCCTTCGAAGCTCGTCCCGAACACGTCGCCCCTCGCCCGCATGTACGAGGCTAGATCGGCCGCTTTGGCCGGCGTGCGGTTCGCGATGGTCACCGACGCCCTGCCCTTCAGCAGCCCGTACACGACCGCGCGGGCCGCGCCCCCGGCGCCGAGCACCAGCACGTTCTTCTTCGCGATCTCCACGCCGTTGTCGCGCAGCGCGTCCACGGCAGCCGGGGCGTCGGTATTGAACGCCATCATCTTTTTGAAGTCTATAGTATTGGCGGCGCCGATCTCCGCCGCGACCGGGTCGGGCTTAACGAATTTAATGACGGCCTCCTTATGCGGAATAGTCACGTTCAGGCCCCCGAAACCGAGGCACTTCGCGCCCGTGATCGCTTCCTGCAGGCGCTCGCCCTTCACCTCGAACGCCTGGTAGGTACAGTCCATACCCAGCGCCTCGAAGGCCGCGTTGTGCATGGCCGGGGAAACGCTGTGCCCGACGGGGAAACCAATGACGCCGTAGACGGTTATCATATGCTATTACATTTGTCCAGAAGAGTGATAAATGTAATGACTAAAGAAGGCTGGCGTGATGCGCTCCTCCTGTCAGGGGTACCCGGCGTTTGCCCTGTGGTGCGGGAAGGAAAACCGGAATGGTTAAAGGCCGCAGAGAACGCAGAGGGGCGCAGAGAGCGCAGCTTCTTTTTTAGATTCGCATGCGTGAACTAATAAGAAACTGCGCTCTCTGCGCCCTGCAGCGTGCCTTGCACGCTCCTCTGCGGTCTTTGCGGTCATTAACCGCGTCCTGTGTTTCGCCACGCATAACACATATTAAGCTCTACAACACGGTCACATTCGCCAGGGGGAGAGACGATTTTACATTATTTAGGAGACCCGTTGAGCCCGCTCATCAGGTTTTGAAACACCTTCTCAGGGGCCGGGTTGCCGTCGATGACCTTCCAGTCGCGGGCGATCACCATGGCCCGGGCCCGGGCCTTCTCCATGTGGGGCAGCGTCTCGAACATCTCCTCCGCCTCGCCCCGGGCCTTCACCCGCCGCAGCGCCTCTTCCGGGGCCACGTCGAGGAAGAACATCTCCTCCGACCGCGGCAGCACCCGGCTCACCACGGCGTACGCCGGGCGGATCAGGGGCCGGGGCAGGTAGGCGCAGGCGATGGTGTACCGGACGAAGATCACCGTCGAGCCGTCGCGGCAGTAGAAGACGACGGATCGTATCACGTCAAGGCCGTAGAACAGCGTGGCCACGATGCGCCGGGCCTTGCCGCCCCCCATGAGCGCCTTCTTCGAGATGCGGCCGAGCGCGTTGTCCTGCGCCGGGTGGATGCGCAACACGGCCTTCTCCCCCCGGCCGGCCAGGTAGTCCCGGAGCAGGTAAGCCTGGGTGTCCTTGCCCGCGCCGTCCAGGCCCTCGATCACGATGAACCTCATGGCATGCCCCCGAGCAGCAGGAACGCGAGCACGGCGATCGCCGGGATGGCCAGGTTGTCCAGCCCGTAAGGCGCGGCGGCCTCGACCAGGGCCGAGACGGCCCCGATGGCCAGCGCCATGCCGATCGCGGCCGCCGGCGGCATGCCGTAGAAAAGCAGGCCCGCGAGCACGGCGATCGCGCTAGCGCCGAAGACCGCCACCGAGCCCTCGACGGTCTTTTTGTCGATGAGCCGGAACGGGTGCGCGCCGTACCGGCGGCCGACGATCGCGCCCATGCCGTCGCCGTAGGCGAGGGGCAGCAGGCCGACCGCGACGAACACGGGCCGGTCGTAAAAGATAAACGCCAGTGCCAGGAAGGCGACGCAGTAGTACACGAGCCCGAACTCGTTCCCCGCCCCCGACACGGAGACTTTCGACAGCTTACCGATGACCGCCCGGTAGCCCCGGCTGAGCAGTGTCGCCCCGGGCGGCCGGCCGAGCGCGGCCCGGTAGCGCTGCTGCATGCGGTGCGTGACGAGGAACGTGAAGACGACGAACGAGCCGGCGATGACGAACGCGGTCCAGGGGCTCGTCAGCAGCCACAGCAGGAAGACGATGTTGCCCATGCTCATGTGCAGGATCTTCCGGCCCACCGCCTGGTCGCCCTTCCAGAGCTTCTCGATGAGTACGATCACGGCGAACACATACGCGTACACGAGCAGGCCGCAGAGCACGTCGTTCACCGGTAGAACAGGCAACAGATCACTTCCTTTCGATGGCCAGCACTCCGTCCGGGCAGATCTCCACGCAAATGAAACACTTGATGCACTTCGTCCCGAAGGCCAGCCCGCCTGCGGTGAGCCCGATGTTCTTCATGGGGCAGGCGCCGGTGCAGAGGCCGCACTGCCTGCAGGCGCCGACCACCCGGATGCGGGAGGGGTCGGCCGCGTCCATCTCCCGGCGGGCCTCCTTGAGGGTGATGACCTCCTTGCCATAGAAGCGCTTCACCAGCGGGTGGGAAACCCGGTTCAGCCGCTCGCTGGTCCACATGTCCTCCGCGTACGGCAGCAGCCGCGTGAGCGGCGACTTTTTGATCTTCAGGCTGGCGCCCCGGGCGTTGCCTATCGTCCGCGGGGCCGCGCTGCCCAGGCCCCGGCGGGCGGCGATGCGCACCATCTCGATGTCCTCCGGGTCGGCCTGCACCACCCGGGCGGCGACCGAGTCCAGCGCCACGGTGTCCGTGCTCGCCATGACCATGTTCAGCTGCGACACCGACTTGGCGGCCGCGGGGCCGTAGTAGGGCCCGGAGGGCCGGACGGACTGGGCGATGAAGGTGGCGTCCATCACGTTCATGACGATCCGGGGGCGGAGGAACTCGTAAAAGTCGACCAGCGGCTCGTCCAGCCCGAGGACGTGCACCTTCGGCCGGAAGTCGGGATCGACCAGCCCGAACAGGTTCTTCATCCCGCCGGAGATGTGAGTGAAAAAGTGATGCTTGAGCACGGGCATGTTGATGATCGCGTCCGCCTCGATGGCCGGCTTCGCGATGCGTACCTTCTTGAGGACCTTTGCGCCGGCCAGCTGTATCTCGACGTGGTTCGCCTCCCAGTTGAGCAGCTCGCCGCCCGCCTGCTCGATGGCCCGGATGCCCGTGGCATCGAAGACCTTCCGGGCTTCCCATCCCAGGATGGGCAGGTCGCCTACGACCGGGCGGGCCCCCTGATCCGCGACCATGCGGACCACGGCGGCGACGACCTCCGCGTTGGTCACCAGGCCGCTGCCCGAAGGCTGCGCGCAGCTGAGGTTGGGCTTGACGAGGACCGTCCCCTTCACCTTCAGCCCGCCGATCAGCTCGATGGCGTCCCGCACCGCCTTTGCGGGGTCGTTGTTTTTTACGAGAGATACTAGTGTCATAGCGACCTGTCGTGTTAACTTAGATAGAGCTTATAAACGTATTTAAACTTCTCTTTGCTGCCTTATCCCATAGCCGGTAACGACCATGGCTTCGGCTGACGGTTAAGAAGGAAATAATAAGAAAAAGCGTTTAATAAAAAAGCCCGTATGCGGGAAAAGACGGGCTCGTCTCACGCCATCGGGGCGGCGGATTCGACGCGCCAGGTGGTGCTCTTTGAGTAGCTCCACTTCTCGATCCGGAGGTCTGAGCACTCGTCGGAGAGGATCTTCATGTTAGTGCCCACCTCTTTGGGGCTCATGCCGAGGTCACGGGCGATGTACTTGGACTTGAAGAACCGCTTGCCCTCCTTGATGCCGTTCTTCAGGTACTCGATGATGGCCTCCTGGCTGTGGTTGTACTGCGCTTTTAGATCCAGTTTCTTTAACATACTCACGATAATTCCCCTCTGTTGAAAAGTAATATGCACCAGCAAGTATATATATCCTTCGCCTCTGGCAAAATTTTTTTAACTTTAACTTCCAATTTAGTAATTATCATCGCCCTGCTATGTATAAAAGCCCGGATTATTTTATGACGGCCAGGCGCCAGTAATTGCCCGTAACATACAAAAGCTTTTTCAATCGTCAGGGTGTAAGTGTAGGATGATTTGGATGAAGGATGAAGACTCCAAAAAGGCTAAGGCCCCCGCACAGAAAAAGGAGGAGAAGGTCGTCCCTCCCGCGACGGGCCTGTCGTCGAAGCTCAAGTTCCCCGAGCTTCCCACAAAACAGGCTATTGCCATACCCCTGGTATTGCTGGCCATTTCTATACTGATTGTCGGTTTCACGTTCGCCACGACGGGCAGTCCGCTCCACCTCGGCATCGACTTCAAGGGCGGCACGATGGTGACGCTCAAAACGGACAGGACGGACGAGGCCCTGAACACCGAGTTCGGCGCGTATCCTATCAAGATCATTACCCATGGCTCAGGCGGCGAGAAGACGCTGCGGTTCAGCGACATGTCGAACGAACAGGAGACGGCGCTCGCGGCCTACGTTAACGATCACTACCCCGGCTCGCCCATCGAGAGCATCGGCAGCACGTTCAGCGCCGCCAACCAGGTGCAGGCGGTGATCGCGGTCCTCGTCGCCTTCGCTGGCATGGCGATTACCGTGTTCATCATCTTCCGCAACCCGATACCCTCGGGAGCGGTCGTCATGTCCGCCTTCGCCGACATCATGGTCGCGATGGCGCTGATGAACGTCTTCGGCGTCGAGCTGACCTTCGGCACGCTGGCAGCGCTGCTGATGTTGATCGGCTACTCCGTGGACACGGATATTTTACTCACGACAAAAGTGCTCGGCGAGCGCAAATACCTGGAGAAGAAGATCGCCACGTGCCGGACGACCGGCCTTACCATGACCGGCACGGCCATCGTGGCGTTCGTCGTGCTATACCTCGTATCCACGTTCTCTTGGGTCTTCGGCATGTCATCTATACCGGTGCTGTCGAATATATCCCTGGTAATGATCTTCGGCCTCCTGGCAGACCTGATCAACACCTGGTTCTTCAACGCCGGGCTGCTGAAATGGTATATGGAATCGCCGGCAGGGAGGGCAAAATATGGCTGATAAAAAGGGCGAGCAGGGCCTCTTCACCAGGATCCTGTTCGACTACCGGGTCATGGCCCTGATCGCGGTCCTGCTGCTGTCGGCGGTGTTCCTCTTCGTCTACCCGAAGCCGACGGACGGCAACCTCACGAACCTGAAGTTCGGCCTGGACTTCGAGGGCGGGTCCCAGATCAAGCTGCAGCTGCTGAACGACTCCACGATCACGGACGAGCAGCTCCAGCAGACCAAGGACATCATGCTGTCCAAGGTCAACAACTACGGCCTCAAGGACGTGCCGATCAACACGGTCCGGGACGACAAAGGCAACGCGTACATGCTCATCGACTTCGCCGGGCTGGACTACGACGAGGCCATGAAGATCGTGGGCACCCCCGGCCTGTTCGAGATGCGCATCCAGTCCTATGGCAACGAGTCGGAGCACATCCTCTACGGCCAGGACGTCATCGGCGCCTCCATGGTCTCCGAGAGCGCCCAGGTGGCCGGCGGCGAGACCTCGTACGGCGTCTCGTTCCTGCTCTCCGACGCGGGCGCGCAGGCGTTCCACGAGGTCGCCAGCAAGTACGACATCCTGAACGATCCCCTCAACCACAAGGTGATCATGCTGCTGGACAACAAGGAGTTCCACCGCGCCCCGATCTCGACGTCGCCCAACGGCGGCCTGGCGGCAGAGCTGCTCAAAGGCCCGGTCAAGCAGATGCGGGCGGACACGGGCACCGGCAAGGAGGGCTACGAGGAGTCGAAGCTGGTCTGGGTGGACATGCAGAGCGGCGCGCTGCCCTTCAACGTGGAAGTCGCGGGCTCCGGCCAGGTGCCGGCCGCCCAGGGCGCCATGTTCAAGACGGTGGTCATCATCGCCGCGCTGCTCGCGCAGGCGGCCATCGGCGTGGTCATGTACCTCCGGTACCGGGAGCCGCGGATCATCCTCCCGATGTTCCTGACCTCGCTGTTCGAGATCTTCATCCTGCTGGGCTTCGCCAGCGCGCCCTTCGTCCAGTGGGAGATCGACCTGCCGTCCGTGGCCGCCATCATCGCCGTCATCGGCACGGGCATCGACCAGCTGATCATCATCACCGACGAGGTGATGACCACCGGCCGGACGCCGACGACGAAGAGGATCATCCAGAAGATGAGCCAGGCCTTCAAGATCATCTTCGCCTCCGCGGCGACGGTGGTCGTGGCCATGGTCCCGCTGTACTTCATGGGCTTCGGGTCCCTCAAGGGCTTCGCGCTGACGACGATTGTCGGCGTGGCCATAGGTATATTTATTACCCGGCCCGCGTACGGCAAGATCATCAGCGAGATATTGAATAAATAAAACAGCGACGCCTGCCCCACCCGGGCGGGCGATTAACCTTTTTTTATGCTGATATTATGCGCCCGGCAGCCGCCCGCTCGCGCGCGTGCAGATACGCTCAGGTTGAGAAATCCGATATAAAATGAAAAAGAGCGGCTGCGACAGAGCAGCCGGTGATCGCGCGTTCGGTCACTTCAGCTTCTGGCCGCACTCGCCGCAGAACCGGGTGCCGAGGGCGTTCTTGGTGCCGCACTTCGGGCAGACGAGCAGCCCCAGCGGGGCGCCGCAGTTGTTGCAGAACTTGCCCTCGCCCGCGGGCTTGCCGCACTCGGGGCAGACGGTGGTCCGGCGCTCGATCTGGCCGGAGAACACGCTGGTCTGCTGGGCCTTCTCCTCGATCTCGGTCTTCATGCGCTGGGCGCGGGCCTTCGTGACCTCGACGTTCTCGCGGGGGGCGCACTCGACGCACATGGCGTCGTCCTCGTTCCAGTCAGAGTCGCAGACGTAGTTCCGGCAGTTCGGGCAGCGGTGGAAGTGGCCCTTGGCCTCGTTCTGGGCCAGCATGAACGCCTGCTCGTACTCCTTGTGCCACTCCGGGGTCATGCCCTCGTGGCGCTGGTTGATGATGTCCGTGCCGCGCTGCAGCGCGTTGCCCACGTTGTGCAACCCGGCCACGCCCGCGGCCAGGCCGATGCCCTTGCCGATGCTGTCGAACAGGCCGTGCTTCTTATAGGTCTTCGACTCGATGAATCTCGTCTTATAGCCGTCGCCGCACAGGTCGCACTTGAAGACGAACTGGAACCCGGCTTCCGTGCACAGGTCCTCGTAGTTCTTGGTAAAGGATTGTAGTTCCATATCGTGTTTCTCCTGTCATTTCAAAGGCTTGCCACATTTGGCGCAGTTCGGCCCCGTCGGGATCTGCTCGAACTTGCACCTGGGGTTGGGGCATACAACGGTCAGCTTGTCGCCGCAGGCGTCGCAATGGGACCCTAAGTAGGTCGGCTTGCCGCACTTCGGGCAGGTCGTCTGCAGGCTCAGCCCGCAGTGGCCGCAAACCTTGTACCCCGGCTCGACCGTGTTCCGGCACTTCGGGCACTTCAGGGGCCCCACCGGGTCCGCCCTGGCGCAGAAGGGGCAGACGTTGGAGTCCGAGTGCACCAGCTTGCCGCAGTACCGGCATGGTTGCTTGTATCCAGCCATAATCCACCTGTTTACTACTTCAAACTATTAAAGTTTAAGGCCCCGGGACCATTTCGCCGCATCGTCAGGTGCCCGGACGTTGAACGCCAGGACCGAATCCAGGTCGTTCCGCCATTTCTCCTCGTTCGCGTGGATGGCCCGGCCCACGAACAGCGCCCGCAGCGCGCGCAGCTCCGGCAGCCGCTGGACGGAGAACAGGTAATGCACGTAGGCCGGCTTCTGTAGCGTCTCGTCCGGCAGGTAGATCGGCTCCCGGCGGAAGTTGATGGCCAGCATGCAGTCGTTGATCCGGCGGATGGCGGCGTCCGCGGCCGCGTCCAGCGCCTCCTGGCTCATCCCGGGGTACTCTTTTCGGCCGACGATCCTGAAGACGTACGTCGCCTTGCCCTCGCCGCCCGCGGGCGCTTCTGCCGGCTCGACGGGGGCTTCGGCCTGATCGTCCTGCGGCTCGTCTTCCCGGTTGACGCGCGTGGCCTCCATGATGATGGCGTTCCCGGGCTTTCCGCCCTCGCCGTACACCGGCGCGAGGAGCCAGAGGTACTCGTCGCCTTCCACCAGCCCCTTCTTGTAGCCCAGGCACATCCGGTCCTGCCGGGCCATCGCCTTCAAAGCGGCGTACTCTTTCCCCATGCCCGCGGACTCAAGCCGTTTCTCCAGGTCGGGCCAGAGCTTCGGGCTGATCGCGTCGAAGTCGGCGCGCCGCGCCGCCCGGCCGTCCTTCATGAGCTTCGCCACCCTCCAGACGGCCGCCGAGTCGGCCAGCGGCAGCAGTTCCCTGACGGCGGCCTGCGACCGGGCCCCCAGGTCGTTCATCGCGTCGGACAGCGCCTTCTTGAGCGGATCGAATTCCCGGCCGAGCATCGAGAGCACGATCCGCTCGCCCCGCTCCGTGTCGACCGTCAGCCGGTAGTCCTGGTCTGCCACGGCCGAAATCCAGCTCAGCGGTATCCTCACCGGGTCGCCGCCGAACGGCAGCAGGACGAGGCCGGTCGCATAGACCCGGACCTCGCAGGGGCCTTTGCCGGACTCGACCCCGCCGTTGAGCAGCTGGTACTGCCCATTCACGCCGCCCTTCAGCATCTTTTCCTGTAGCAGCATCTCCTTCAGGAGCACCTCGGCCCGGGCGGACCCGGCCAGCCGGGTGAAGTCGTCGCAGGCGCGGCCCATCCGGGAGAAGGTGAGCTGATGCCCGGACGCGAGCGTGATAATCATGCGGTAGTCGGCCGTGGAAAGCCCGACGATATCCCGGAGGGAGACGGTCAGCGGCTCGCCGGCCGCCGGCGCCACGGCCAGCGACTCCGCGTCCAGCCGGGCGTTAGCTTCCCCGCTCCCGGCCTGCGTGCCGTCCCGATCACTTAAAGAATAGAATAACGTGCACTCCATGATCACAGGAAGCCGGCCGCCAGCGGCGCTGTCCTGTGACAAGACCTCAATGCTATCTGCCTCTTTCGCTCCCGGCTTCATAAGCCTGTATATTCGAGGGTATCCGATAAAGCGTTTTCGCCACGGCAGGTGAGGCCTTACTGCTTCGGGCTCCCTTCTATGCCGTTACCCGGCCCCGCGAGCTCGCGCAGCCCCGGGCAGAAGGAGATCTTGAGCAGCCGGGCGTCGGTGAACGTGCCGACGTAGAAGGGGAATTTGGCGCAGACCCGGGGCCTGGTATCGTAAATCGTGCAACTGTTGGTCTCGCCGGAGAAGAAGGCGCAGTGGCCCCAGTCCCGGTCCACGTAGACGGCGCACTCCACCAGGTCCGTCACGTACAAAATTTCGGTGACCTTCCGGCGGCGGTCGTCGTCGAGCTCGATGCCCTCCAGCGCCGCGCGGGCCTTTTCCCGGGTCTCGGCAATGGCCTCCCGGCCCCAGACGGCCATCATCGGCGTCCGGCGGCGGTCGACCACGATGCGGTCGAACACGTCCCACCGCGCCTGTGCCACCCAGCGCAGCACGTCGCTGTGGCAGACCGGTATGAACTTCACTTCCGAACAGCATGCCCCGCACCGCTGGCACGTGAAGCCTTCCGCGGGCACCGCCTCCGGCTCGCGCAGCAGCCGCACGCTATCCGGGAATAACAGGCTGATCTTCTTCAGCTGCTCGAGGTCCTCGTCACTGGCCGCGGAATAGAGACCGGCGTTAGCGCTGAAAAAGCCTTCGATCTCAGTATCGTCTACTGCTCTGCCGCCCATAAGAGTCTAGTAGACATCTATCCGAATGCATATTAGCTTTGCGCAAGTCCGGGGAGGCCACAGAGGCTATGAAGGCTATCGAGGCGTTCACCACAGGGGACATGGAGGCCACAGAGGATAGCACATAGGGCTTGTGGTGAGAGCCA
The DNA here is from genome assembly GCA_002067315.1 of Methanocella sp. PtaU1.Bin125. Classification (GTDB taxonomy): domain Archaea; phylum Halobacteriota; class Methanocellia; order Methanocellales; family Methanocellaceae; genus Methanocella_A. Next base: position 17,015 of record MVRA01000054.1, read on the forward strand.
CAGCGATCTCCTGTTGCCCCCGAGCAAAAAATCACTCGAAATGATAGTAATAGGCGACCAGCATGTTCTCCGGCTCGTTCGCCCGGGAGGCTATGTCGTTAATCTGTTCCTCGCTGATGCGGCTGCCGGCGGTTTTAGCCAGCTGCGCCGGGACGTCGGCCCCCTCGTCGGTCCGGTTGAGTAAAACGGCAAAGGCCAGGCATGCGTCAGTGTAGTAGGGGTCGAGGGCGACCGCCGCGCGATACTGCCCCAGGGCCTGGTCCGGCCGGCCCAGCCGCTCGAGCAGGAGCCCGTAGCGGTAACGGGCCGTGGCGTCCCCCGGCTCCACGGCGACCAGCGCCCGCAGGCGGCGCTCGACGTGATCGTACGCGCCCATGCGCTCCAGCGCCACGCCATAGCTGTACGCGGCCGCGAGGTCGCGCGGGTCCAGGGAGATGGCCTCGAGAAGCTCCGGCTCCGCGGCCTCCGGCTCGCCCCGGCGCAGGAACAGCGCGCCGAGCTCGTAATGAGAACGCTGGTTGTCGGCGTTGAGCGCGATCGACTCCCGGTAGCAGGCGATCGCCCGGTCGTCCTGGCCGGCCGCATCGAGCATGCGCCCCAGGATGCACAGCAGCTCCGAGGTGGCCGGCTCGATCTGCAGGCACCCGGCCAGCTGTGCCGCAGCCTCGACGTACGCGCCATCCTTCTCCAGCGCGAGCGCATAGTTCAGCCGGGCGAAAGCGTTGCCGGGCTCCGCGTCCAGGACGTCCCGCAGCTCGGCCAGCGCCGCCTCGACCCGGCCGGTGTGCGCCAGGAAGGCGCTGTACCGGACGCGGATCTTGGAGTTCCACGGGTCGATGGAGACGGCCTTCATGTACGACTCTTCCGCGCGGTCGGAATAGCCGAGCTCCCGCAGCACTTCCGCCACCACGACGTGATACATAGCCTCGGCTTCGTCGAGCTGGTCCTCCTCTTCACCCGTCATCATGTATGGGTAGAACACGCGGATATTTAGGCATAATCGCAATAATCGGGGATATTTCAAATAAATAAGCAATAATATGGCAACGTGATAACAAATAAGCTTGAATATACGTTTGTACGGCTATTAAGGCATAAATAAAGACTATGAGAGGGCACAGGAAAAAAACGCCCGGTTCCTGATCGGCAGTGTACGATCTGCGGAATGAGGGCCGGCGGTCTCGCGCGCGCGAGACCCGTCCCGGCCAGGTCCGCGATCCTTATTCAGTCCTCAGCGCGTCGATCGGGTCGAGGGTGGCCGCCTGGCTGGCGGGGTACACGCCCGCGATGGTGGTGGTGAGCGCGCCGAAGGCGAGGCCGATCGCGGCGTTCTGCATCGACACGCTCATGGGCATGCCGGCGGCGCCGCCCACGATGCCGGTGACGACCATGGCGATGACCAGGCCGATCAGGCCGCTGATCACGCCGAGCAGCGTGGACTCCACCAGGAACAGGTTCCGCACGTTGCCGGTGGTGGCCCCGACGGCCTTCATCAGGCCGATCTCCTTGGTCCGCTCCTTGACCGTCAGCATCATCACGTTCATGATGCCGATGCCGCCGACCACGAGGGATATGCCGGCGATGCCGCCCAGGATGTACTTGATGTAGTCGAAGATCGCGGTGATCGCCTGGGAGAAGGACTTGACGGTGACGATGTCGAAGGCCTCGTTCCGGTGCACCCGGTTCAGCGCTTCCTTCACCGCGGCGGCCGCCTCCTCCACCCGGTCGGGCGAGTCGCAGCGGATGTAGATCTCGGTGTAGGTGTCCTGGTTCGATATGCCCTTGATCCCGTCCATCGTCATGTAGACGTTGCTGTTCGGGCTCCCCGAGATGATCGAGCCGTTGCCCTCCTTGAGGATGCCGACGATCGTGTAGTCCTGCGCCTGCCCGGTCATCGGGTTCGTGAGCGTGAGGATGGCGCCCGGGCGTAACACGCGATCGAAGGTGCCGTTCGCGACCTTGCTCCCGACCACGACCATGTAGCGGTCCGAGGGCGTCAGGAACCGGCCCTTGTCAACGGTGGCCGCCAGCCCCTTCTCGCTGGCCGGCTCCACGCCCTGGATGGAGACGCTCCGGTTTTCATTGTTGTACGTGGCGCTGGCCGACCCCGATACCTTGGGGTTGACCTCGATGATGCCCGGCACGTTCATGATGATGGGGATGTCCCGGTCGGTGAACCGGGCCGGCGCCTTCTCGGTCTGGCGGATGCCGAAGCTGATGCCGGCGCCCCCGCTCTGGTCCTGCAGGCTGGCCGGTAACAGGATCATCTGGTTGACGTCCAGGTCGCCGAACTGCGCGGATACGCCGGAGTACACCCCGTCGCTCAGGCTCATCATGACGACGATGGCCATGACGCCGATGATGATGCCCAGGCTGGACATCGTGGTCTTGAACTTGTTGCTGTTGAAGTCGGACAGCGAATATTCCAGCACGTCTGATGCTCTCATGTCTCACTCCGTCCTCAGCGCGTCGATCGGGTCCAGCCGCGAGGCCTGGTTCGCCGGGTACACGCCCGCCACGACGGTCGTCACGAGGCCGAACGCGATGCCGAGCACGGCGTTCTGCCACGACACGCCGAGCGACAGCCCGGCATAGTGGCTCACGATGGCGGCCGCGACCATGGAAAGCAGCACTCCCACGATGCCGCTGAACAGGCCGAGCAGCAGGGCCTCCGACAGGAAGATCACCCGCACGTCGCCCGTAGTCGCGCCGACGGCTTTCATCAGGCCGATCTCCTTGACGCGCTCCCGCACCGTCAGCATCATCACGTTCGCGATCCCGATCGCGCCGACGACCAGCGACACGGCCCCGATGCCGGCCAGCGTCGCCTTGATCAGGCCGAAGATCTGGTCGATCGCGTCGACGAACATCTTCTGGGTGAGCACGGCGTAGTCCTCGTTGCGGTGCACGTGCTTGAGCGTCCGGTCCACGTTGTCCGCCACCGCCTGGGCGTTCTCGACGCTGTCGGCACGGATGGCGATGTAGGTGTAAGTGTCCTGGTCGGTCAGCGGCTTGAGGCCCGCCTTCGTCATGTAGACGGCGGTGTTCGGGTCGCCCGCCAGGATGGAGCCGTTCCGCTCCTGCATGATGCCGACGACCACGTAGTCCTGCGATTTGCCGGTGTACGGGTTCGATAGCGTGATGTACGAGCCTGTGCGGACTTCCCGGCCGAAGGTGCCGTTGGCGATCTTGCTGCCCAGCACCACCGCGTTCACGTCGGACGGCGACAGGTATCGGCCCTTGTCGACCTTCTGCTTCGACGTGGTGTCGTACTGGGGCATGACGCCGCTCACGGTCACGGTCCGGTTCTCGCCCTTGAAGTTGGCCATCGCTCCCACGCTGATCTCCGGGTAGACCTCTTTGACCCCGGCCGTGCCCATCAGCAGGTTCACGTCCCGGTCGGTGAGCTTGGCCGGCGGCTTGGCCACGCCCTGGCCGGACATGGCGTTGATGCTGATGGGCAGCACGACCATGGTGTCGAGCTCCAGGTTGCCGAACTGCCCGCTGATGCCGCTGTACAGGCCGTCCCCCAGCGTGAGCATGGCCACGATGGCGAGCACGCCGATGATGATGCCCAGGCTGGACATCATCGTCTTGAACTTGTTGCTGGTGAAGTCGGTGATGGCGTACTCGAGCACGTCTGCCGTCTTCACTTCTTCGCCCTCTGGC
>MVRA01000055.1 GCA_002067315.1 Methanocella sp. PtaU1.Bin125
CTCATCACAGGACGCCTGAACGGCAAACCATCAGAGACATCCGGCCACCGCCCTTCGATCCCAACAATACAGAAGAGTCATTTTTAATAGCGGCCTGCAAATATTTCTGGCGATTATCATAAGCAGGCAAGATTAATATCATCGTCAGAGCATATTTTAAAGTAATTTGAAACAGCAAGTATTGAAAAAAAGTAATTTGAAACAGCAAGTATTGAAAACCGGGGAAAGCCATGAAAGAGCTAAAGGTATACACCACACCGACTTGCGAATACTGCGCAGCGCTAAAAGAATACCTGAGAAAAAAATAACATCCAGTTCACCGAAAAAGACGTCACCACGGATAAAGACGCGAGGGACGAAATGGTAAAAAAATAAGGTAAGAACTGTGCCGCTGATTGTGTATGGAGACGACAGAATGGTGGGATTCGACCCGGTGGAACTGATGAAGATGCTGAACAAATAAACTGCAGCATTCCAGAAAATGCCGGTCGTTGAGACTGATGCAACGAGAAAAGAAGGTAAGAGATGTCCGATGTAACATCGCTGATCCTCGAGACCCTGCTGACCGTCTGCATACTATTGTTCGGCGCCAAGATCGGCGGTGAGCTCTGCAAACGGTTCGGGATCGCCGAAGTCATCGGGGAGCTGCTCGCCGGCGTCATCCTGGCGCCCACGCTGTTCGGCGGCATTATTCTGCTCGGGCGTCATATTGTCGTGCTTAACGATGCCGTCATGGTCATTTCGGAGATGGGCGCGGTCACGCTCCTGTTTCTGGTGGGACTGGAGACCAGCTTTGCCAATTTTAGGCGCAGCGGCTTCGTCGCTTCAGTCGTGGCCGTTTGTGGTGTCATCGTGCCCTTCCTCCTGGGATACGGGCTGACCGTGGCTTTTGGCTATAGCCTCAACGAAGCCTTTTTAGTGGGTGCCGCACTCACCGCCACGAGCATTGCTATCACCGTCAAGACCCTGCAGGACATCGGCAGGACGCAGACCGATGAGAGCAACGTACTGATCGCCGCCGCTGTCATCGACGACGTCCTGGGCCTGATCGTGCTGGCCATCGTGCTCGCGGTCGTCAGGAACGGCGGGATCAGTGCCGGGGAGATAACGGTCACCGCCGCCACCGCGATAGGCTTCTGGCTCGGCCTCACCCTGTTCGGCGTCATCGTCATCTCGCGGTTCATCGATTTCGTGTCCCCGCGGTTCGTGTGCGACAGCACCTGTCAGACCTCTGCCGTGGCGTTCGGCTTCGGGTACGCGTTCCTCGCCGGCCTCATCGGCCTGAGCCCGATCCTGGGCTCCTTTGCCGCGGGCATGGCCGTGGCCGAGACGAAAGTGGCGTCGGCCACGCACGAGTTCACAAAATATATCAATTTCATGATGGCGCCGCTATTTTTCGTCGTCATCGGGGCGCAGGTCGACTTGAGCCACCTTACGATCCCCTCGATCGTTTTCGCGTCGATATTGATCGTCCTGGCAATGGCCGGAAAAGTCATCGGCTGCGGGGTACCGATCTTATTAATGAAAAGAGACGCCAGACAGGCTACCGTGGTCGGGCTGGGCATGATGTCCAGGGGCGAGGTCGGGCTGATCATCGCGGGCATCGGCATATCCGGCGGTTTCTTTTCCCAGGACGTCTTTACGGCCATCATATTGATGGTGCTGGTCACGACCATCGTAACGCCGATAATGATGAGCTCTGCATATAAGGCGCTGGATCGAGGCGCGACCTGAAGCCCGGGGCATACCGACCATGCCATTAAGGCGCCTGTCTGAAGGGCCATTCGTACAGGCCCGTGCAGACCTTTGTCATCAGCTTTGCGCCATATATCGCGCCGATGATTGCCCCGACACCCGGGGTGATCGCCACGGGTATGTCTACGACACCCTGGTATAGCTTGAATATGGCGCCTACCAGTGCCATCCGGACGAAGGCGGCCATCGAGGTACACATTGCGAGCTTGACCGGCGACTTGAACAGGTACAGGAAAGCAGGCACGAGGGCATATCCTCCGCCAAGGCCGATAATGCCCGTCAGAATACCGATGAGTACGCCCACCCTTCGTATAGCATCCGGACAGCTACCAGGATAAATATAATACCGATAATTATCGTTTAAAACGGCAGACAAGTTTTCCCGCCAGTTGAACGATAGAGTATCAGGCCCTCCAAGAGATATCTGAAGAGAAAGCCGGGGAAAATTGGGCGCCAGATAGCCTTGGCGTCAGGAGAGCCGCAAGAGCAGCCCGTTGTGATGACAGACAGATTGCCATATGCACGGAAAAATGTGTTGCACGGACCCTCTGCCGGAGGCGGGCTCATGACAGCCTGTCACACAAAAAGAAAAGGCTTATGTAGGATGTATTTCAATATTAATTGAATTAATGTAACATGATCACCAGCCATAAGATTCAAAAAACCTACCGCTATGGCGACCCGGGCTCTCCGGTGGCCGTGCTGACGCTGGCCAGCGACTACGAGAAGTTCGACGTGCATGGATATGCCATCATCGGCAGCTGCTTCACCGAGAACCTGGGCGTCCAGCTGGTCATTACCAGCGTGCTGAAGAGCACGGCCATCCGGTACCTGATCATGTGCGGCAGGGAAAGCGCGCACGGGGCCGGAGAGGCGTTTTTTTACCTGCACGAATACGGGGTCGCCCGGCTGGGCACGTACCGGAAGGTCATCGGGTGTAAGAGCCTGCTGCCCTACATCGACGACATACCGGATTGGGCGATCGACGAATACCGGGACAACGTCATCCTCGTCGATATGAGGGGCGTGGAGGACATCGCGGCGATACAGGCCAAAATCGACGAGTGCATCGCGGAGCATAATAAAAGTCCCGCGACCAGGGTCCCGATGGACACAGGAATGCCGGAGATAGACGAATTTACCTGGAGAAAATATGCCTGCATCGTCGAGGCTGAAATGAAGAATAAGCTGACCGGGAAAGTGATTAAATGAGGCTGCTATTACTATCGGACCTGCACGGGAACCTGGAGGCGCTGAACGCTATAACGAAAAACGTTAAATACGACATGGCAATTTGCATGGGCGACCTGGTCGACTACGGCCCGGACCCGCTGGCTGTCATCGACTGGATACGCGACAACAGAGTGCCGACGATCAGGGGCAATCACGACAACGCCGTGGCCCTGCACGTCGACTGCGGCTGCGGCTATAAGTATAAGCACCTGTCAGAGGCTACCCGGGAGTACACCTGGAGCCATATCACCGAAAAGGAGGAGGAGTATCTCCTGTCGCTGCCGACGGGCCTCGACTTTGCCTTCGACGGGCTGAAGATACGGGCGATCCACGGCAGCCCGCTGTCGTTCTTCGACTACATCTATCCCGACACGCCGGCGGATAAGGTAGAGCAATGGCTGAAGGGCACAGAGTGTGACTATCTGATCGCAGGCCACACGCATGTGCCTATGATCAGGAAAATCGCGGGGATGACAATGCTGAACCCCGGCAGCGCCGGCCAGCCCCGGGACGGCGACTGGCGTGCCTCGTGCATGGTCTTCGATACGGCGGCACAGAAGCATGAGATCGTCAGGCTCGAGTACGACATCGAAAAGACCTGTGACAAAATACGGGCCTCGATGCCGCACGCGGATGAGCTGATCGCAATCTTAAAGAGAGGCTATTAGAGAGTGATTATTGTGGCGGAAACGGCTAAAGTGCCCCGGCTTTCATTCCTGGACCGGTACCTGACCTTATGGATTTTTCTCGCGATGGCCGTTGGCGTCGGCCTCGGGTACGTTTACCCTCAGTTCGCGGACTTCCTGAACAGCCTGTCGATCGGGACGACGTCCATCCCCATAGCCATCGGCCTCATCGTCATGATGTACCCGCCCCTGGCGAGGGTCAAGTACGAGGAGATCGGCAAGGTCTTCCGCAACGTGAAGGTCATGGCGCTGTCCCTCGCCCAGAACTGGGTCATCGGGCCGGCACTGATGTTTGTCCTGGCGGCTATCTTCCTCAGGAGCTACCCCGAATATGCTGCCGGGCTCATCATGATCGGCCTGGCCCGTTGCATCGCCATGGTGATTGTCTGGAACAAGCTGGCATGCGGCGACGAGGAGTACGCGGCGGCGCTGGTGGCGCTGAACTCCATCTTCCAGGTGTTTTTCTACTCGGTCTATGCCTGGGTATTCATCACGGTCCTGCCGGGCCTGATCGGCATGCAGAGCATGGTGGTGGACATCACCATTATCGAGGTCGCCGAGTCGGTGGCCATATACCTGGGCATCCCGTTCGTCGCCGGGTTCTTTACCCGGATCATCCTCAGGCCGATGATGGGCGCGGAGTGGTACGATAAAAAGTTCATCCCGGCCATCAGCCCGATCACGTTGTTGGCGTTGCTGTTCACGATCATCGTGATGTTCTCGCTAAAGGGCCACTTTATCGTGACCAACCCGTTCGACGTGGTGCTGATCGCGATACCGCTGCTGATCTACTTCGTGGTCATGTTCGTCGTCTCGTTCTTCATGTCGAAAAAGATGGATGTGGAGTACGGGCAGGCCTGCACGCTCTCGTTCACAGCGGCGAGCAACAACTTCGAGCTGGCCATCGCCGTCGCCGTGGGCGTGTTCGGCATCGCGTCCGGGCAGGCGTTCGCCGCCGTGATCGGGCCGCTGATCGAGGTGCCGGTGATGATCGCGCTGGTGAACGTGGCGCTGAGATGGAGGGAGCGGCACTTTAAAGTGAACACGTGAGACATAGTATGTATATCGGAAACCTTAATGATCTGGCCGAGTTTTCGGACAAAAGCCACACGAAGAAAGACATATTAAAGACCGGCGGATTTAACAGCGTCCTCGTATGCATGGAGGACGGGCAGGAGATCCCCCCGCATCCCGAGCCCTACTATGTGCTTTTTATCGTGTATGAAGGCAAAGGAGTCATCACCCACGGAGGAGAGAAGAGCGACGTCGGGCCGGGGAGCATGGTGTTCGCGGGCAGTGGAGAGATACGCGGTATCCGGTGCCGGGAAAGGATGAAGATCGTCGGGATACAGGAAGCGCACTGAGGTATTCGGGCATGACAGCGAAGGCGATTGTGGTTAGCGATCTCGCGAAAAACTACGGGCCCCTGAAGGCCGTGGACCGGGTGAGCTTTTCCGTGGACGCAGGCGAGATCTTCGGGTTCCTGGGGCCGAACGGGGCGGGTAAGACGACGACGCTGCGAATGCTGACCGGGATTATCAGGCCCGACGGGGGCACGGCTTCTATCCTGGGCCACGACGTGGTCAGGGACAATCTTGCCGCGAAACAGGTCCGGGGGGTAGTGCCCGAGATGTCCAACGCCTACGTTGATTTGACCGCCTGGAAGAACCTGCTGCTGACCGGCGAGCTCTACGGCATCCCGAAGAAGCTGACGGAAGAGCGATCGGAACGGCTGCTGAGGCAGTTCGGGCTCTACGAGAAGAAAGATCGGGCGGTCAAGGGATACTCCAAGGGGATGAAGCAGCGGCTGATCATCTGCATGGCGCTGGTCAGCCAGCCGCCGCTGCTCTTCCTCGACGAGCCCACGTCGGGCCTGGACGTGGAAAGCTCGCGGCTGATCAAGGACATCGTCCGGGAGGTGAACAAAAGCGGCACCACGGTTTTTCTGACGACCCACAACATGGAAGAAGCCAGCCAGCTCTGCGACCGGGTGGCCATCATCGACCGGGGTAAGATCGTGGCCGTCGACAGCCCCGAGAAGCTGAAAGCCAAGAGTAAAGAGCTGCAGTCGATCGAGGTCAGCTTCGACCGGCCGATCGATCTCGGCGGCCTGGCGATGGCCGATGTCAGTAAAACCGAGAAAGCTGGCGACAAGTATCGCATCTACACGGGCAATCCGGACGCCGTTATCAAGCGGCTGGCCGGTTTTGCCGAAGAGAAGGGGTTGAGGATCGTTACATTGAACCTGCTCGCGCCGTCGCTGGAGGACGTCTTCGTCGAGCTGACCGGGAAGGGGCGTTGAGGATGGCTTCGTTATCGATGATTACCGGGCAGGTCAAACGGTCGTTCGCCGTGGCGAAAAAGGACATGGCGATCTATTACCTGAAAGGGCCGGTGATCATTTTCGGCCTGATCTTTCCCTTCTTCCTGATCGTGGCCTTCATGCTCGGGAGAAACGTGCCCGTGAAGGACCTGTACCCGGGCATCATGGGCATGACGGTGTTTTTTACCGCGACCTCGGTCGGCCCGGCGATCGTGCCATGGGAGGTGCGCTCCATGACGTTCGAGCGGCTGGTGGCGTCCCCGGTCGCCACATGGGCGATCCTCCTGGGAGACACGGAGGCATCGTTCTGCTTTGGGCTGATCATATCCCTTTTAACGGCCATGATCGCGCCTTTGATAGGCGTTTCGATACTGCACGTACTGGTCTTCGGCCTGGCCCTGGTGCTGGCGACGATCTGTTTTGCCGCGCTCAGCATCCTGCTCTCCGCGTACCCGCCCACGGACACCCCGGGCAACACGATGATGCTGGCCTCGATGGTCAAGTTTCCGCTGGTCTTCGTCAGCGGCGTGTTCCTGCCGCTGGGGCAAATGCCGGAATGGGGAAGGCTGGTCGCATACATTTCTCCGCTGACCTACTATACGGACCTGGTGAGATATTCGACCGACGGCGTCAGCTATTTTCCGGCCCTCGTAGATATCATTGCTCTGGCGGTCTTTACGATCGTCTTTATGGTCGCAGCCATATGGGTCCATGAGAAAGTGCTGACCCGCCGGCTGACGTGAGGCGGCCTGCACGGCCGCCCGGTTCAAGAGATATTTCCCTGTATCCAGGTGTACTATGCAGGACTGCCGCTATATTTCCGTTATCTTTAGAACCACATGAGCTCGTTTAACCACCCGGCCTCCATCGGTGCCTGTACAGTGTCGATCGGATCCATCTGCCAGCCACTGAATACAGGATTGATGCCTACAGTCCGGTCATTCGCCGTATACACGGGGTAGTTGCCGGCCATCTGGTCGTTCATCGTATACATCGGGGTGATGCTAAACATCTGGCTCGCCGGATCTTTTATAGAATAGCCCGGGACACTGCCGCCGATTTCATTGTTAATCCATTGGGAGAACAAATGACTGAAGTCCGCCGTGGGAGCTACGCCGGCCGCTTGCGTAGTGCCTGCGTTGTTTTGTATACTGACCGGCGCGATAGTGTCGAGGCTCGCGGTATTGATCGGTACGGTCGTGGTGCCGTACTGCGGAGCGCTGTATTGTGGAGTGCTATACTGCGGAGTATACGCGGCGACTGGTTGTGCAGTGTCACCCGGACTGTAGGTCGACTGGACCAGTTGATTGAGGACGCTGGCATCGACGGCCTGGGGCTGGACGGCCGGAGTCGCTGACTGAGAGCTGCTCTGACTCTTACAAGGGCAGGAGGCGGACTGGCCGGTGGCCGGTGATGGTTCCGCATCGTTAACGACCATTGCGTTGGCCGGTATCGTGGCGGTAATCAGCATACAAATTGCCAGTACAGGCAGAATTGCGATATTTGATCGGACGACACCTGTTTTTCTCCGGCAGGGAGAACCCTTACCCTGGCCTTTTCCATAGGCCTTATCTATATTCGTACCCACGTTTATCATTCATTACCCTCCTCTATGATCGATTCTGCTTTGATCGATGAACGCTAACTCATTGACGCCGGCGATGCCGGCGATATTTTAGATGATCGATAGTAAGTACGATAACGTCAGGTATGACCCGTAGAGAAGAAACACGACTCCAAGTGTTTTCCTGACATAAGGCTCAGCCTTAACGATCCGGGCGATATATACCTTCGCGAACGTGGCGCTGACGCCGAGAAGCACGGCGAACACGAGTACGGGAAGCCCGGTCCCGACGCCGAACAGCAACGGATAGCTCATCCCGATATAGCTGGAATCCAGCGCGAGCGGTATCAGGAGCCCGAAGAACATGACTGCCGTGTAGGGACAGAAGGCCAGCGCGAATACGATGCCCAGGAAAAATGCCCCGAGCGTGCCTTTCCGGGACAGCTCGAGCCCGTAGCGTGTCTTGAGCCCGTCGCCGATCGAGATGCCGGGCCTGACCAGCTCTAACATGACAACGCCGACGAGAACCAGGATCGGCCCGATGATAATCTTTTCGTAGTCCTGGAGCATGGGCGCGTTATCCATCACTGCAGCGCCGAACAGGAAGACCAGCAGCCCGAGAATGCCATAGGTGGCCGCCCTCCCGATCGTATACAGCGTTCCCGCCAGTATCGTGTCTTTCGAGCTCGTGAACTTTGACGATACATAGGCGATCGCGGTCACGTTGGCGGATAACGGACACGGCCCGATGGCGGTGACCAGGCCGATGACGAACGCGTACAGCAGCGGGAACTGGCTGACATCTGAAAGGACAGAGAGGTCCATGCTATTTTCTCAGCTCCTTATCGATGACGGACTTCAGGAAGCCCATAAAAGCGTCTTTATCCCCGACGTAAGTCCAGATCTCGGGTATGTCTTTGATGTTGGTCTGGCCGTTATGGGTAGAGACCACTTTCAGCCCCTGCACTTTCACGTTGTATTTGTCGGCAGTTTCCCGGTCCTGCTGGTAATCGATGCTCTGCAACGACAACTGGCCGGATCGCATCTCCTCTGCGTAATATTTATCCAGCGTATCCCGGGTATACTGCTCGGCGTTGTTACAGGACACGCAACGTTCGGTCCGGTGGAAATACAATAGTTCTACCCGGTCTGGCTCCGTGGTCACATTGACAGACCCTTTGATGACCACGTCTTCCGAATCCGCCTCGTTTGATCCGCTACCCATCGGATCTAACCCATAGATGGCGACGGCCCCGGCGATGATTAATATGGCAAATACGACCGTAACTAATAGTTTCCATGCGATTTTCATGGCATCTCCATGAGACATTGTGGTCGTGAATTTAAAAATCAGTCTCACAGGAAGATCGGTTATCCGTTTAAAAAATCTATTTATAGTCGTTCTCGAAAGGTTTTAAACGGAGGCATTTTCCCCCGGGCGGACCGGGGATGAAGATTCGTGACAGGCCTGGCCCGGATTCGCGCACGCGCGCGAGGCCGCCCGGCCATCCGCATACGATCATTTAAAACCTTTCACGAAAGACAATAAAGCCAGTGGGTAGCCGCCGGCTATCCCAGCTTTTTCATCAGCTCTTCGGGCGTGTAGACTTCTTCAAGCCAGATGAAGTGTTTTTTATTATAGGTAATCAGTGGCATATTGCGGGCAGCCGCATAAGCACCGATGGCATAGTCCATGGAATTGGCCGACATGTCGTGCCTCGATAATGCTGCCGTAGCCGCGACAAGGGCAAGATCGGCGTCAAATGGCGCAATCTCAATTGAATAGCTTGCGATGATACCGTCCAGCACTCCGGTGTGGCCGTGCTTTTTCATATGGTGATACGCCAGCTCCATATATGCGATCGCTGGCAAAACAGAGTAAATGATATTATCGAAGGTCCAGTCGAAAAATTCGCTGCCTGCCGATATGGCGTTCGAATCAAGACAGATTCCCATTGATGTCCAGCTCCCTGAACCGGAAACCTTCCCGGAATTCCCGCTCCGTTTCGTCAAAGTCTTTCATGGTTTCAGCCATTTTTTCCCATAAATCGCTGAGCTTCGTAAGGATAAACTTACCATCCTCTTCCATGAAGACGACTTTATCGCCGGCTTTCAAGCCCATTTTTTCTCTGACCCGGGCAGGTAAAGTAATTTGATATTTACTCGATATTGTGGCCAAAGCAATCACCATATAGTAAAGCATATTATGAAATGTAAAGATTTATATTTTATCGTTGGATGAGAGGCTGTAGAAAGATTTTAAACCTGATAGCGCCTTTGGAAAGACGAAGCTTATGACCATTCTTGATACGGCCAGGCGCATCCTGAAGGAGGGCCCGATATGCGACCCGTGCATGGGCCGGCAGTTCGCCAAGCTCTCGACCGGGCTGACCAACGCGCAGCGGGGCAACGCCATCAAGCTGGCGCTGTCGATGCAGGCCGCGGCCGACGACGATAAACAGACACAGCGCGAGCTGGCGCCGACGCTGCCGCAGGCCCGGAAGCTGGTCGGCGGCGAGGAAGAGGAGTGCTGGCTCTGCCGCGGGCTGTTCCAGAAGCCTGAGCGGCTGCAGGAGTACGCCGACCGGTGCGTGGCGGCCGCACAGGGGTACGAGTACGACACGATCCTGGTGGGCACGAAAGTGCCGCCGCTGATGTCCGAGAAAGAAGAGGTGCTCCAGGCCGAGTGCGGCATCACCCACGCCGAGCCCCTGAAGTCCGAGCTGAACCGGGAGGTCGGCAAGCTCGTCTCGCAAATGACCGGCAAGGACGTCGACTTCGGGCGGCCGGACGTGCTGTTCACCATCGACCTGGCCGCAGAGAAAGTGGAGATGAAGGCCAATTCCCTGTTCGTTTATGGCCGCTACAACAAATACGTCAGGGACATCCCCCAGACGCGCTGGCCGTGCCGGGAGTGCAAGGGCAAGGGCTGCGAGCGGTGCAACAACACGGGCAAGATGTACCCCGTTTCCGTGGAGGAGCTGATCAACCACGCCGCTATCGAGACTTTCGGGGCGGCCGACGGGGTGCTGCACGGCGCGGGCCGGGAAGACATCGACGCGTTCATGCTCGGCGACGGCCGGCCGTTCGTCATGGAGATGATCGCCCCGCGCGTCCGGAAGGTCGACCTGAAGGCGCTGGAGGAGCGCATCAACGCCCACGCCATGCCGCGCGTCCGCGTCAACGACCTCGTTTACGTCGATAAGGCCGCCGTCGAAGAGGTCAAGAGCATGAAGGTCAACAAAGTCTACAGGCTTAAAGTTATATACAATGAGGATATTTCAATAGAAACACTTAAATCTTCGTTAGCTGCACTCACTGACGCTGAGATACTTCAGCGTACGCCCGAGAGGGTAGCCCACCGGCGCGCGGACCTGGAACGGAAAAGGCGCGTGTTCGGTACGGCGCTCGAGCAGGTAGACGAGGAGCATAAGTACTTCGTCATGACCGTCCGCTGCGAAGGCGGATTATACGTGAAAGAGCTTGTTTCGGGGGACCAGGGCAGGACAAGGCCGTCACTGTCCGGCCTCGTCGGGCAACCGCTCAAGGTCCAGGAACTGGACGTCATCAAGGTCGAAGGAGGAATATCATGGCAAGATCACACGGTGAAAGGAAGAAAACAAGACACAAGTTCAACAAGGACCTGAGGGCGAGAGGCTTCTCGCCGGTCAGCAAGGCTGTCCAGGAGTTCGAGGTCGGGTCCAAAGTACACATCGACATCGACCCGAGCGTACACAAGGGCATGCCTTACCGCAGGTTCCAGGGCCTGACGGCGACGGTAGTCGGCCAGCAGGGTCGCGCGTACCTCATCGGCATCAATGACGGCGGTATGGCGAAGACCCTCATCGTGCGGCCCCAGCACCTGAAGCCCCAGAAGAACGAGTGAGCAAGGGATCGTCGATGATCATCAAGAAGGTAATAAGCGAAGAACTGTTGACCCTCCCGGAGGTCAAGGAGACGCTCAACGCAATCAGGGACGAGCGCGAGGCGGCCGCCGTCGAGCTGCGCTACGAGCAGCGGCGCGCGGTCGAGCATGCCAACACGTTCTCCAAGGTCAGCGGCAAGGCATCCAGGGACATGGTCAACGAGCTTCTTACCCTCGAGAAAATGAAGCTCGACATCGCGGTAAGGATTGCCAGCCTCTGTCCCAGGAGCAAGGACGAGCTGCGTTCGATCTACGCCAAGGAACGGTTCACCCTGACCGATGCCGAGCTCAAGACCATCTTAGATATCGTGGCAAAGTACGCATGACTTTGCCAGAGGCAAAGTACACACGTCTTTGATAGAAGCTAAGTACGCATGACTTTGCCACATGGCAATATATATCTAAGCAATACTTTATTTTATATCAGGTTAATAAGTATCAATAATAGGGTGAACTATCGATGACAGCAACCCATATGCCCCACACCGCCGACATTAAAGAGCAATTCGCCTACATTCTCGACTACCTGCCCAACGGCTATGCGGAGGACACCCGGCCGATACACCTGCGGAAGCCGCTGGCACAGTCGCTCGGCTCCGACTACTTTATCCTGCTGGAGTTGAGCATCAAGGAGGGCGAGCGGGTGGAGATCGAGAGCAAGGTCTTCGTGGGCAAGGGCGAGCGGGACATCGTCAAGCACGTGGAGCGGCGGCTGAAGTATGAAGAGCTCACCCATACGGCCGAGATCGAGCTGCCGGTCATCATCGAGCACATCGTGAAGGAGAACGAGGCGAAGTACGTCGAGTTCTACAACATGGCGCAGCCGATCACCACGCGGCTGCACATGCTGGAGCTGCTGCCGGGCATCGGCAAGAAGATGATGTGGGCCATCATCGACGAGCGGAAGAAGGGCAAGTTCAAGAGCTTCCGCGAGATCGAGGAGCGCGTCAAGGGCCTGCACCACCCGGACAAGCTCATCGCCAAGCGCATCGAGGAAGAGATCAAGGACGAGACCATCAAGTACAGGTTGTTCGCGAAATAATGGACCACCCTGCCGGCGCGGACCTCGCCCCCGATAAACGGAAGGACCAGCATTTTTTAGTCGACCGCGGCGTGCTCGAGCGCATCGTCGCGGCGGCCGATATTAAAGAAGACGAGATCGTGCTCGAGATCGGCGCCGGCCCGGGCAACCTGACCCGGCTGCTGGCGGAGAAAGCCCGGCACGTCTACGCCGTCGAACTGGATCCGCGGTTCGCGGAAAAGCTGGAGGCCGACTTCCGGGGCTCGAACGTGACCGTCCTGCGGGGTAACGCCCTGAAGATAGAGTTACCGCGATTCGACAAGGCCGTGGCAAACCTGCCCTACTCGATTTCTTCGGACGTCACATTCAAGCTGCTCGGGCGACCGTTCCGTTTTGCCGTGCTGATGTACCAGCGGGAGTTCGCGCAGCGCATGATCGCCACCGTCGGCAGCGAGGACTATTCGCGACTCTCTGTGACCGTACAGCACTTTGCCGATGCGCGGATTCTCTTCAACGTGTCGCGGCGGGCGTTCGTGCCGCAGCCGGAGGTGGAGTCGGCCGTCGTGATGCTGACCCCGCGGCCGCCCCGATACACCGTCCGGGACGAGGGCCTGTTCATGCGGCTGGTCACCGCCGCGTTCGCCGGCCGCCGCAAGCGGCTCCGCAACGCCATCCTCAAAAACGCCCACATGATGGGTATCCGCGACCCGAAGGCAGTCGTGGCGGCGCTGCCGACGGAGCTACTGGAAAAGCGGGCGGAACAGGTCTCGCCGGAAGAGTTCGCGCGGTTAGCCGACCTGATCGCGGAGGCCATGGAGCATGACGGTCAGGATATACAGGGATAAGGAGTTCGAGCTGCTCGACGACGTCTACGATCCGTCTGAGGACTCGTATCTGCTGGTCGACGCGGCGCTGGCCGAAGTGAGGCCCGGGGACAGGGTGCTGGAGATCGGCACCGGCTCCGGCATCGTCTCGTTATTCCTCATGGACCGCGCCGCCAGCGTCGTCGCCACGGACATCAGCCCGCTCGCCTGCGCGAACGCCCGGCGGAACGGGGTGGAAGTGGTCCGGGCCGACCTCTATCACGGACTCTATGGCCCGTTCGACCTGGTCATCTTCAACCCGCCCTACCTGCCCACAGTTGCCGGGGACCGGCTGGGCTCGTGGCTGGACCACGCCTTCGACGGCGGGCCCACCGGCCGGAAGGTCATCGCGCGGTTCCTGGAAGGCATCGGCACGATTCTCCCGCCCTGCGGCCGGGTGCTTACCGTGTTCTCATCACTGACCGGCATCGACGAGGTCAAAGAGATGTACCGCAGCCATGGCTTTACCGTCGAGACGGTCAGCACCGAGAAAGTGCCTTTCGAGACGCTGATCGTGCTCAGGTGCGTCCGGCGGCCGTGAGGCCGTTTCCGCTTCCGGAAGCACGACCGGGCCGATTACCCCCATTGTTGCAGCCGCAGCAGGGTGAGCCCGGGGTCACTCGTGCTGATGCAGACGAGCCCGTCGCGGGCGGCGAGCCCGGTGACGCGGGATGCCGTATAATATCTGGCGACCGGGCGCGGGAAGGCGGGGTCGCTGACGTCGAAGGCGGCGACACCGCCCTCTACATACCTGTTACCATAGCCGTTCCGGTAGAAGGCCGCGTAGAGTATGTCGCCATCGATCTCGAGATTGCTGAAGTAGATGTAAGGATTATTGTCTATCCCGAAGTCCGCGAGCTTCCGGGGCTGTTCCGGGTCCCTGACATCGTATATGTAGATGCGATCGACGATGAAGTATAATTGATCGCCGTGGACGCGCAGGCTGCTCTTTACCCAGGACGGGAGCGGATTGATAGCGTGGATGAAGTGGACGGGGTCCATGATCGGCGGGGTGACCGGGGCCGATGTGACCGCGCCTATGTCGAACAGCCCCACGCCGAGATCGCCGATGCTGGCACTGAGCATATTATCCAGGATGACACCCTCGCTGGCGAAGCCCGAATGATTAAATGTGGCGGTATAGGTGGATGTATCCCCTTCGGGCAGGCCGAGCCGGACGAGGGTAAACCCGTTCCAGGTACCCAGAAACAGCACATCGTCGCCCGCCTCGATGTTGGCCGGCGTATAAATTTCCGTTCCCGGGAACGTCTTCTCCCAGAGGACGCCGGGCGCCCGCTGCGGGTCATCGAGGCCGATAGCCAGGACCCGGTACGTATCTCCGCTGACCGTCAAATTCTGGGAGGCCTGGCGCAGGAGGACGTACGTCCGGTTATCCCGCGTGGACATGTCCAACGTCTCGTTGTCCGAGAAGCTCAGTGGGGTGCCAGATATGGATAGGTTCTTTACGTCCATGAATGCCAGGCCGTTGTCCAGCAGGAGCAGGGCAGTGTCCTGATAGAGATCGACGCGTTTCACGTTATAGGCCGGGGGCGTGATGTTGCCGACCACGGCGAAGCTCGCGCCAGGCGGCTGTCCGGGGGGAAGGAGGGCGATCAGCAATGCTACGACGGCCAGCAGGACGATGCCGGCGAAGGCGGCCGCATAAAAGGGTTTAGCCTTCGCCCGGGCGATGATGCGCCATAGCGGCAGGCTCCCCTTCCCGGCCGGACTATCGCCCGACCCGTGGGGCCTTTCCCCTTTCAGGAACAGGGTAACGGTCGTCACCAGCTTCAGGATCTCCACCTCGGTCGGCGGATTCATGGCATCCAGCCAGTGGGTATCCGCGAGATAGTACCGCATCACGCCGTTCGGCTGGACGGCCTCGATGCGGAACGGCACGATGACGCAACCGGCCCGGACGGCCAGGGTCAGCTCCCGGGAGACGTCCGTCGAAGCGTTCGAGTGGGACGAGAATACCAGCACCATAACCCGGCTGTGTCCGATCGCCTGGACGATCGCCTCCTGCCACGTGTCCCCGGGGAGGATGTCCCGCGGCGCAATCCAGCAGCGGACCTTCGCGCTTTCCAGCGCCGCGCAAATGGCGTCCGCTATCGCCTTATCTTCGCTCGAGTACGAGATGAAGACGTCGTGTGCCATATTTCAGGAAATAATTGGGCGGGGACCTCTTTAACATTTCCATGCCGGTCGGCACCGAAAAAGTGCCGTTCGAGATGCTGATCTTGCCCCATAAAGTTCGGCGGGCATGGCCTTAGCGATAACTGAAAAGATGCAATTTTTTTAAACGTCCGGGTGACAAAGCGGACATAAACCGCCTGTTTTTTGGCCGGAATATGTGACGGGACTAACACATGGACATATGCCCCTCGACGCGATCAGACTGTCGTTGATAAACAATGACAAATGACCAACGGTTTGCTGGTAACAATCGGAACAAGACGGTCCTGCCAGTTAAATATGACAGGTTCGAGACATTGTTACGCTCGGCATCGGCGTATCTGCGGCAGGCCATGGCCGGCCAGCGCCGGACAACTGTCAACGATAAGGGGGCTGTGAACCGGGCGACGCTTCAGCAGACACGATATAAAGCGGAAGCGCATGCGGCAGCCTCTGCCCATCGGTTCATCCGCTAATCTTTTTTTCCGGAGCGCCGGCCGGGGACTGCGGCGCGGCGCGCGCCAGGACGTAGTCGTCGCGCCATGTGCCGAAATGGTAGACGCCGTAGACGAAGATCGGCAGCACCTTCTCGAAAATGCCCTCGTCCTGCAGCGACTCCTGGAGCAGGTTCAGCTCCTTCGCTGTCCGGGTCCAGACGTCGATCGTCAAATTGTTCGGTATGGTGCTGAAGGTCCGCATCTCCAGCAGGCTCGCGGAGTGCTTTTTACGGATGAGCGCGGCCGCATCTTCCACTTTCACCCCGCTCCTGACGTACAGGTCCAGAAGGGTAAAAATGCCGCCGAGGGACGCGTGGTCGAACACGACCCGGTAGTAGATCAGGCGGCTTTTCTCCATCCGCTCGATCCGCCGCTTGACCGTCCGGGCCGACACCCCGAGCCCGGCCGCCACGTCCACGGCCGATTTCCGGCTGTCGTGCAGCAGCGAAGCGATGATCCGGTAGTCGAGGCCGGTCAGGGACGCCCCCGGCAGGGCCCGGGGCTCCGGGAGATCGAGCAGCCGGACCGACGGGCTGGCGATCTTCGCTTCCCTGGCGACGAAGCTCACGAACCGGTGGAGCCCGGATAAGTCCTCCAGCACTCCCAGGACGTGGAGGCCGTTGCTGCTCGAGACGGCGATCATGGCCGTGCCCGGGTTTTTGCCCAGCCGCTCGACGGTGTCGTCGATCCGCCCCGCCTCGGACGTGCCGCAGACGCGGACGAAGACGTGAGGCAATGCGGCCTGGGAGAGATGGACAGTGAATTCCTTGATGATCCCGAGCTCGACCAGCGACTGGACCCGCTTATGGACCGCGTTGACAGACAGGTCCAGCCGATCGGCCAGCTCGCGGTACGTGGCCCGGGGCTGCGGGATAAGCTCCTGTATGATCCGTATGTCGATCTCGTCCATCGTCATAAACGCCCTCAACTATGTTCTAGCTCCTGTTATATAATTCCTTACGAAACCCGCGCCTGTCTGACCGCTAAGGGATGTCGCGGGACAGGTGGTCACAGCCGACAGGTACACCGGCGGGCGGGCAGGCCGGCCCCGGCGCGGCAACTATTATTAAATGAAACAGCGAATAATTTCATATTCCGATCAGGAGTGTCGCGGTGAACGAGTTCGTTACGGTCGAGGAGATGAGGGCTCTGGAAGCGAACGCCGACTATTTCGGGGTGGGCTTCGGCGATCTCATGGAGAACGCCGGCAGAGCGGCGGCCGAAGCTATCGCGGCCAGGTATCCACCGTGCAGGACGCTCGTCGTCTGCGGCAAGGGTAACAACGGCGGCGACGGCTTCGTAGTAGCGAGACTGCTGGCGCTGAAAGGCTACATGGTCTCAGTGTTGCTGCTCGGCCGGTCGGCAGGAGTAAAAAAAGGCCCGGCCGCTGACAGCCTGTACAAGCTGCGCTTCGCGCACATCGACGCCATGGAGATCGAGGACCCGGCCATGATCCCGGCCGACGTCTTCGAGGCGTGCGACCTCATCGTGGACGCCATCCTGGGCACGGGCAGCCGGGGGCCGCCGCGGGGCCTGGAGCGCCGAGCGATCGACCTGATCAACGGCAGCCGGGCGGTGAAGGTCTCGATCGACGTGCCGAGCGGCCTGGACACTTATACCGGCGTCTGCAGCGGATGCGTGCTGCCGGACCTCGTGGTCACGTTCCACGCGCCGAAAAAGGGGCTGGAGATGTATAATTACGTCGTGGCGGACATCGGCATCCCGGAGAAGGCGTCCCGGTACGCGGGCCCCGGCGACCTCATGAACATCAGGACACGGGGGGACTGCGCCCACAAAGGCGAATGTGGCCGGGTGCTGGTCGTAGGCGGGGGCCCGTACACGGGAGCTCCGGCCCTCGTCGCCATGGCCGCCCTCCGCGCGGGCGCCGGATGGGTCACGGTGGCCGCGCCGCAGCGGGCGGCCGACATCGTAGCGTCCTTCTCGCCAGACCTTATCACGGTACCGCTGACGGGCCGGGACCGGATCGTCATGGCCGACGCAGACCGGGTGGCGCGACTGGCAGGAAAGCATGACGTCGTGGTCGTCGGGAACGGGGCCGGGCGGGACATGGAAACGCTGGCCGCGATCAGAGAGATCATCGGGCAGAGTGAAAGGGTGGTCATCGACGCGGATGCGCTCCAGCCCGGCATGCCGTTGCACGGCATCGTCACGCCTCACCCGGAAGAGTTTTCGCGGATCAGCGGCGTCCGGATAGCCGGATCTGACCATGAGGACGCAGTCAGGACGTTCTCTGCGGAACGCCGCGTGGTCACGCTGCTGAAGAGCAGGCCCAACGTCGTATCGGACGGCGAGCGCGTCCGGCTCAACGGCACGGGCAACCCGGGCATGGCAGTCGGGGGGACCGGCGACGTGCTGGCCGGCATCACCGCCGCCTTCTACTGCCGGAACGGCGCGTTCGAGGCGGCCGTTGCCGCGGCCTTCGTCGGCGGGGCAGCTGGCGACATGGCCTGTGAGGATAAGGGCTACTGGCTGACGGCGACCGATTTGATCGAGAAGATACCGTATGTCATGAAAAAGTACAGGTTAAAATAATGTATATATGGTAGCGAGAGCAGGAACTACGGAGATATCAATGTCACAGTCAAGGGATTTTACACACGTGGACGGGGACCGGGTCAAGATGGTGGATGTGGGAGGAAAGCCGGAGGTGCTGCGCACGGCGAAGGCCCGCGGCACGATCTGGCTGACCCCGGCGACGATGGAGCTGATTAAGACGGGCAGCGTGAAGAAGGGGAACGTCCTGGCCACCGCCCGTGTCGCGGGGATTGCCGCGGTCAAGCGGACCTGGGACATGATACCGCTCTGCCACCAGATACCGGTCACCGGCGTGGAGATCGACTTCGAGGTGGGCGATGACCGCATCGTCGCCACGTCCATGGTGCGGTCTGCGGGCAAGACCGGCGTGGAGATGGAAGCGCTCTGCGGCGTCAGCCTGGCGCTGCTGACCATCTGGGACATGGTCAAGGCCGTGGAGAAGGACGAGACAGGCAACTACCCGTCCACCCGAATCTCGGACATCGTCGTGGTGAGCAAGACTAAGGAGAGCCTGAAAGACACATGATCGGGGAAGAAACTGGCGATGAGACGGCAGAGGAAATCCCCGTCGACGAGAAGACGCTGAACGTCCGGGTCATCCTCGTCGAGCCTGCCTCGGAAGGCAACGTGGGCTCCATCTGCCGGGCGATGAAGAACTTCGGCTATTATGACCTGTGGCTGGTGAGGCCCTGCCCGTTAGGCGACTTCGCGAAGGCGATGGCGTCCCACGCGCAGGACATTCTCGAAGAGGTGATCACCGTCGGCTCGCTGGCCGACGCGCTGCAGGGCGTCGACCTCGTCGTCGGTACGACAGGCAAGCCGGGAGAGTCGACGAAAAGGCATCTCAGGGTGCCCTACTTTACGCCGTCCGAACTCCGGACGATGCTGGAGGATAAAACCGGCCGCGTGGCCATCGTGTTCGGGCGCGAGGACCACGGCCTGAGCACGGAAGAGCTGGAGCGCTGCGACATCGTGGTGAACATCCCCACGTCGGACGAGTACCCGATCATGAACATCTCGCACGCCGCGGCTATCGTACTCTACGAGCTGGCCGGCCTGGAGGGCGGCGACTTCCCCCTGGCGAGCGGCGAGCTGCTGGAGCTGCTGTACCGGCATTTCGAGAGCCTGCTCGCAGAAGTTAACCATCCCGAGCATAAGCGGGACAAGACACTGCTCATGCTCCGCCGCATCATCGGCCGGGCCATGATCAACACGCGGGAGTATTACACGCTCATGGGCGTGCTTCGCGATATCGAGCTGGCGCTGGCCCGGATGGAAGAGAGCGACACGTCGTGGGTCGAGAATAATTAGGCCCGATTCCCGGCCATTGACGGGACGACGCCGGTCCGGCCTCGCGCGCGCACGCGGGCCCCGCCGGGGCAGCGATACCTTTTCCGGTATGCCATAATGATATGCTCACAATTTTACGTAGACGTTACATTTTTCATTCCGAAGATAGATTAACAATTATGAGATTGCTCGCGGTCACTGATTTTCACAATACGTTCGACAGGCTGCCGGAAATTTTGAAGAAAGCAGGCAAAGTGGATGGCACCCTGCTCGCCGGAGACCTTACCCAGTTCGGCCCGACGGATAATGCGAAGGATGTGCTCGGCGCGCTGCCGAAGCCGGTGCTGGCCGTGCCGGGCAACTGCGACAGGCGGGACATCGTCGACCTGCTGAGAGCGGAGGACTGCAACCTGCACGAGAACAAGTTCCGCATGGGCGACGTCACCTTCATCGGCATCGGGGGCTCCAACCCGACGCCGTTCAACACGCCCTTCGAGCTGAGCGAGGAGCAGATCGAGAGCGCGCTGGAGCGGCTGCTGCGTGACGTGAAAGGCCCGGCCGTGCTGGTATCGCACGCGCCGCCGAAAGGCTACCGGGACGAGGTCCCGGGCGGGATTCACGCAGGGAGCACGGCGATCGCCAGGTACCTGCCGAGGTTCGCCGCCGTCGTCTGCGGGCACATCCACGAAGACCGGGGTATTTCGAAGGCGGATGGCACCGTGATCGTCAACCCGGGCCCGGCGTCTATCGGGAACGCCGCGATACTGACTATCGATGAGAAAGGGCATGCAAAAGTCGACTTAATCTAGAATATTAGATATTGTTCACTATTTTCCCTTTTTCCACTCATGGCTACCCCGTCCCATACGAGAATGACAGGAGTCGCACTGCCGCGTTCAGGCTTGTATCGCAGGCAGATCGACCGCTCGCGCGCGTGCGCGGTGCCAGCCGGGCAAATCGCAGCCTGTCGAGGATTTTTATGATAGCACCATGCCAGGGATGGGCCGGTATAAGAAAAATTTTGGCTCTTCTGCATTTTTAGGATTGTCCGCATATTTTCAAGATTTTTAGTTCTTCTGCGTTTTTCGGATCTGCCGATTCAATGAAATGGGCTTTGTTTCGGGGGCCTGTCGTACCAGTACTCGCGACGATCGCAACGTTTCTCTAAGTTCTCGCGAAGACCGCGACGAAACGCGACGGGCGCGACGTTTCTAAGAATGATAATATAGCGGATTATCCGTTAACCGTCGTCGCGCC
>MVRA01000056.1 GCA_002067315.1 Methanocella sp. PtaU1.Bin125
GCGCGGTTCGCGAGCGTCGCGGAGTTGCGGGCGGCGGTGGTCGATCTGCGCGCGCGACTGACGAAGTCCTGAGCGGAAGTGCGGTGCGGCCCGGCGCGACGGCGCGCCCGACCGTCAGGTCAGGACGGCCTTGAACATCCGCAGGGTGCGGCGCAGCGAGTCGAGGATCTCCTTCATCTCGGCGTCGGGGACGCCGGAGCGCAGGGCGTTGCGGGCGTGCTCGACGACCTCCTTGGCCTTGGAGATCGCCTCCGGGCCGTGTTCGGAGCCGCGCACGACCTCCTCGACCTGCGGCATGTAGCGCTCGATCTCGCCGATCAGCGTCTCGGCCTCCTGATTCGCCTTCTCGGCCTCCTCGCCGCGCCGCCGCTCGACCAGGTACTCGTGGCTGCTCTGGGCCATCTCCTTGACCTCCTCCTTGGTCAGCCCGGAGGAGGCGGTGACGGTGATCGATTGCTCCTGGCCGGTCTCGAGGTCGCGGGCGGAGACGGCGACGATGCCGTCGGCGTTGATCTCGAAGGTGACATCGATCTCGACCTCGCCCTTGGGCGCGCGCCGGAGACCGGTGAGGACGAACTCGCCGAGCAGTTCGTTCTCCTCGGCCTTCTCGCTCTCGCCCTGCAGGACGAGGATCTTCACGGCGGTCTGGTTGTCGCGGACGGTGGTGAAGGTCTTGGTCTGGGAGGTGGGGACGGTGGTGTCCTTGGGGATCAGCGGTTCGAAGAAGCCGCCGACGACCATGATGCCGAGGGTGTGGGGGGTGACGTCGAGCAGCATCACCTCGGACTTCTCGGCGACGAGCATCGAGCCCTGGATGGCGGCGCCGAGCGCCACGACCTCGTCGGGATGGACGCCCTTGCACGGCTCGCGCTTGAACAGCTCGGCGACGCGCTCCTGGACCTTGGGCATGCGCGTCATGCCGCCGACCAGGACGACGTCCTCGATGTCTTCGATGTCCAGTCCGGCCTCGTCCAGCGTGTTGGCGCAGATGTCGATCGTCTGCTGGATGAGGTCGCCGGTGAGCTCCTCGAGCTTCTCCCGGGTGAGCTGGCACTGCAGGTGCAATGCCTCGTTGCGGCCGGTGGAGATGATGAACGGCAGGTTGATCTCCGTCTGCCGCGTCGCCGACAGCTCGCACTTGGCCTTCTCGGCGGCGTCCTTGAGCCGCTGCATGGCCATCCGGTCCTGGCGCAGATCGACCCCGTGCTTGGCCTGGAAGTCGGCGAGCAGCCAGTCCATGATGCGGGCGTCGAAGTCCTCGCCGCCGAGGAACGTGTCGCCGGCGGTGGACACGACCTTGAACACGCCCTCCGAGCCGATCTCGAGCAGCGAGATGTCGAAGGTGCCGCCGCCGAGGTCGTAGACGGCGACGAGGCGGTCGATCTTCTTGCCGAAGCCGTAGGCCAGGGCGGCGGCGGTCGGCTCGTTGATCACCCGGATCACGTCGAGCCCGGCGATCAGGCCGGCGTCCTTGGTCGCCTGCCGCTGGTTGTCGTTGAAGTACGCCGGGCAGGTGATGACCGCCTTGCTCACCTCCTCGCCCAGGTAGTCCTCGGCGATGATCTTCATCTCCTGCAGGATCATCGCCGAGATCTCCGGCACCGAGTAGATCTTCTCGCGGAGCTGGATCCGCACGTCCGCATGGGGCCCCTCGACGATCCGGTACTGGTACGTGCCGTCGGCGTTGAACCGGTACGCTTCCGCCCCGTATGCGTCGCCGACGAAGTTGCCCGCGGCATCGACGATGTTACCCGTCGCGCCGATGTCGCCCCAGGCGCCCACCAGGCTGCTGCCGCCGATGTTGTCATCGTCATCAAAGTCCCACGTCGGCGCCGGCCCCGACGGCACGTAGTTGGTGCAGCAGCAACAGCCGCTGACCAGCGATGCTACAGCTAACACGATGATTACTAAAGTAATCTTGATCCCCAAGCGCTCACCATATCGGAAGATAGTCCTGTAACGTAATAAACTATTCCCGTTTTAAAAAACCGGCGACTTGTGGCCGCCGGAATACGGGGTCCCTGCTGGTCGGTCTCGCGCGCGACCGACGCGGAGGCGTCCCTTTCTAACGGGCAGCGGTCAGGCGTGCGACGGCGGCCGGGCATGTTCTTCATCATCTTATACCTGACCAAATCCCCGGTCATTGGCCGATCCCATAAAAAAATATTCGTCCAGCTGGCGCGCTGGCACCTGTCGTATGCCGCCTTCGGCGGGCCATCCGTACTACCCGCCCTCCCTCCCCCGGCGCGCAAACGCGCGACAACGTCTTTGAGGATAAGCCTGACCTTTTTCAGCTATTCATATCTGGCCGTGCCAACGGTCGTAGACGGTCGTAGATCTACTATAGTAGATAGCGGTTATATCGACGATGGTAATGGGCGCTAATACAGGAAGCCTCCCGGTCGGTCACGCGCGTGAGCTAACGTCCCGGGTGAGCTTGCGACAATAATCTTGCCCGTTAAACATGCTCAGGAATCAGATCGCCGGTCCAGCTCGTAGTTGACCATGACGATGCAGTGATCGGCGTGGTACAGCTTTTTGCCCAGGCTGACCTTCCGGGCCCCCTTCGTGGCCAGTATTTCTTCCTCTTCCGGCGTCAGGTTCTGGTGATCGCTGAGCACAAACGTCTCGTCGCCTGTCAGCCGGGCGCCTCTGATGTCCTCGCCGTCTTCGTGCAGGTAGACGATGTCATCCAGGCTGCCGATCACGTCCGCGAAGGACTGCTTCGAGATGTAGACCCCGGGCGTGCACTCCTGCTCGCCGGCCGGGGGCACGCCCTTCTCCAGGGCTTTCTTGATCAGCGCTGCCGGGCTCCGCTCGTCCGGGCTCAGGTAGCGGACCTTCTCACCGCTGAACCGGATGGCCACCGGCGGGGCGTGGGACAGGAACAGCGACGCGTTCACGCAGCGGGCGACGATGTCCATGCGGCCCGCGCCGCCCGGGAGATCGTTCAGGCTGAACTTCGGAGTGGTAACCGCTTTATGGCCGACGACGACGAACCTGCGCATGGTGGCAGTAATGCGCCCTGGCTTAATAATAATTACTCTCCGGCACAAATGAACGTCGCCGGCACAAATGAACGTCGTTACCCCAGACGTCCTCGCAATTTCAACACTTTATGTCGCATTTCCCAGATCATACAGGTCGAGCCAGACACCGTAGATTTCCTTTTGACTGCCGTCCGCCCGTTTCAGGGCAATGGTGCCGGCTTCGGGCTGAAATACCGCCGCCGACTCGCCGGTAAAGCCTGTCTCATGCAATAACAGCCAGTTAACCATTTCGATATCCAAATCCCTGGTGAGATGCAGGAACCTCACCAGGAATTCGGCCTGCTCCTTCTCGGAGCTTCCCTTTTCGGCGGACGAAATCCAGCCGATCTCAGTGAAGGCGATCGGCTTGCTGGTATAGTCGCCCAGCCTGCCGTAATAGTCGTCCGGGATCACCTGCGGCGTGTCATAGTCGTTCCATGGATAAGTCGTCAGCCCTATCAGGTCCGCCCTCGAATCAAACAAGGCCAGCAGGTCGTATTGATCGTTTTCGATCAGGTGGTCGTAAGAGAAGACGACAAATACCTTCGTGTCCGGGGAGGCATCTTTAATGGCGGCGTATGCCTCGTCGTACAGGGATACGTAGTCGTCCAGCCCGTCCGGGTGCAGGTAGAAATAGTCGTTGATCTCGTTACCCAGCGAGAAATACTCCGGCTTGAAGTCTCTCGCGATCTTCCCGGCCTCATCGACCCAGCGCCGCCGGAACTCAGGGTCGGACAGATCGGCGTTCACGCCTGCCGGAGCATCGACGACGTATTTCAGCCCCTCGCCCGGGACCTGCCTTATCGTGGCGAAACCCAGGGTGACCACGGGCCTGACCCCATAGACCCTGAACGCAGTGATGATATTGCTCTGCTTGAGCTTATCGTACTGGCCGATGCCCGCAGATGTGACCCATACCATGGCCACTTCCCCGATATCCCCCGCCTCTTCATAGGCGGCGGTAATGTCCTCGAAAGTCGTCGAGGGGACGGTTTTCGGGGTCGGGACCACTCCGATATAAAAGCTTCTTTCCGAGATGGCGAGGTCATAGGCGCTGTGCCGGGGCCTGACCGGCTCCTGTGTAACTGTGCCCGCGATGTTTTGCGAGCAGCCTGTGAAGGAGACCATGACCGCCAGCAGAATGAAGATGCACAGACATCTCTGACATTCTTTCATGCCCTCCCCTCACTTCTTGTAAGCCACGTATATGTCGGCCTCGATGATCTTTCCATCCTTGATGTAATGGTGCACGAAATAAATGTTCCCCGCGGCGTCGAGCGTCGGCTCGCCGGCGAAGTTCGAGACGATCTCTTCCGCCGGTCCCCACTCGCCGTCAGGCGTCTTAACGCTGCGGAACACCGCCGGGCCCGTGTACCCGAGCCGGCTCTGCCCGGTGAACCAGAGCTCTTTCCCGTTCGCCGAGACGAACGGCTGGTCTTCCATGCCCGCGCTGTTCACGTTCGGGCCCAGGCTGACCGGTTCGCTCCACAAGCCGTTGATCTTATCAGACCTGTAGATGTCCCTGTTGTTTTCCCATATGTTCCCGCTGTCGGTTGTCCCGTTCTTAATCCAGCCGAAGTAGATCGTGTTGCCGTCCGGGACGACGTGGAACTCGCCGATGTCGTACTGCCTGTTCAGCTGCTCGCCGGCGTTCTTCCACTCCGTCCACTTCCCGTCCCTGGACTGCGCCGTGTACACGTCGATCTGGCCGATGTTTCCTGCCCTGACCGAGGCGAACCACATGGTGTCTCCCTGTACACATACGCAGCCGTCCATGGACACGTCATCGTTCAGGACGAGCTTCTCCGGCTCCGTCCATACACCGCCGGCTCTCTTCGTCCAGTATACGCCCGTCACGCCGTCAATCAGCTGCTTCTCCACCGGCACCCGGACATCCGGCGTGAAGAAGAAGTAGAACGTATTGCCATCCGGGGTGATGAACGGCGAGTCTTCCGCCCCTGCAGTGGTGACCGGCCCGGCCATCGTGACCGGTTTCTCCCACAGGTCCGAATGAAGCACAGGGACGAAGTCGTCAGTCTCCGGCCCCATTTTGACGATGTCGCCCGGTATCGCCGACAGCCTCGAAACGGGTAGGGGAGCCGGTGAAGGGGTCGCGGCAGGCGAAGATGGCTGAAAGCATCCGGCAGTCATTGAAACGACGATGATGACAGAAGAGATGAGTAGAAGCGCACTGGCTGTACTGGCCATAAATGACCGTTGTTCGTCCGGTTTAAAGTATTTTCGGTTAGTGATCGTCCCGCACGCGCGCGAGCGCCCGCCGGGGAATCGTGCAGCCAGGCCCCTGGCTGCAAATTGTGCGTGACAAATATAAAATAACGCAGACGGGGGCTGTTAAAAAGACTATTTCATCCCCATCTGCTTCATCATTTTTTGCATGCTCTGCTTGCCGGCGCCGCCCTTCATGCCTTTCATGGCCTTCTGCATCATCTTATGGTACTTGAGCAGCTCCCGGACATCCTCGGGCGGCTTTCCGGCGCCCAGGGCGATGCGCGTGATCCGGCTGCTGCCGATCAGCTTCGGGTCGTCCCGCTCCGCGGCCGTCATCGAGTCCATGATCACCTTGTAGCCCTTGAGCTTGTCCTGGGTCATGCGGTACATGTCGTCGGTGATGTTGCCGCCGAGGCCGCCCAGCGGCAGCATCGACATGATCTGCTTGATCGGGCCCATCTTGTTGATGGCCTCGAGCTGGTCGTACATGTCGTTCAGCGTGAACCTGCCCTGCATCATCTTGTCGACGTTCACGTTGTCCCGGGTGAGCACCTCGTTGGCCCGCTCGACGAGGGCCTTCAGGTCGCCCATGCCGAGCAGCCGCGAGATGAAGCCGTCGGGGTCGAACCGCTCCAGGTCGTCGGGCGTCTCGCCGACGCCGATGAAGGCGATCGACGTATTGGTGTCCGAGACCGCGGACAGCGCGCCGCCGCCCTTGGCGGTGCCGTCGAGCTTGGTGATCACGACGCCGGTGATGCCGATCGCGTCGTTGAACGCCTTCGCCTGCTCGCTGGCCTGCTGGCCGATGGCCGCGTCCAGCACGAGGAGCTTGTGGGTGAACGGAGTGAGCGCGTAGATGTCCTTCATTTCCTGGATGAGGTCGGTCTCCAGCGCATGGCGGCCGGCCGTGTCGACGATCTTCACGTCGTACTTCGCCATCGCCTTGAGGCCGTTCCTCACGATGGCCACGGCGTCCTTGTTACCCGGCTCGCCGTAGTAGGGCACGCCCAGCTTTTCGCACAGCTGGCTCAACTGGTCGTAAGCGCCCGGCCGGTACGTGTCGGCGCAGATGACGGCGGGCTTTAAGCCTTTGCGGGAGAAGAACCGGGCGATCTTGGACGTGGTCGTCGTCTTGCCCGACCCCTGCAGGCCGACCATCATGATCGTCTGGGGCTCCAGGGCGATCGGGGTGGTCTTGCCGACGATGTTGACTAACTCGGTGTACACTATCCGTAGCACGTGCTCCCGGGAGTCCATGCCCGCGGGAGGCGCCTCGGTCAGGGCGCGGTTCTTGATCTGGCTGGAGAGCTTCATGACCAGCCGGACGTTGACGTCGGCCTGGATCATCGCGCGCTGGATGTCCTTGACCACTTCGTCGATGACCTGGCGGTCGATTTTCCCCGCGTTCGCGAGCTTCTTTACCGCGTCCTTTAAGGAGTTTCCAAGATTGTCGAGCACCATAGTATTCACACGGCTGCATGTACGTAACGGGTATACTGCATCCGACCTGTTATAATCCGGCTAAATGGCATATAAACATTGTGTATTGCCGGATAGCATGAGATATATACGAAATACTATATATAAACCAACGCTGACCTTAAAGCGGATTTTAAAGCGATCAATATCTCGTTATGATCCGCCCGTGCCGCTGATCATTTGAGTGATCTATTCGCACGGGTGAAAGTATTAATACTTTGATGAATACATGAGCACTCATTCATATGTTAAAGCATTCTGACGCATTGGACGGCAAGCACGGGCAGGATCGCATTGAGGACTTCGTACAGGCCTCCGAACTGTTCAAAGTCTTAGGCGATCCCACGCGGTTGCGCATCATAGACGCGCTTTCGGACGGCGAGCTGCGGGTGCAGGAGATCGCTGACCGCCTTAACATGACGCAGTCGGCGATCTCTCACCAGCTCCACACACTCAGGGATCATCGCGCAGCTGTTCGGCGGCGTCAGACGGGAGATCAACCAGCTCCACACACTCAGGGATCATCGGGTGCTCAAGGCGCGCCGGGAAGGGCGCTGGATCTATTATTCCATCGACGACGCCCACGTCAAAGCGCTGTACGAGCAGGGCATGGAACACATCAGGCACAGCTGAGGAACGGAAATGAGCAAGGAAAAAACATGCACGGACAGTAGCTGCCAGTGTCACCAGGGCGCCGCGGCACTGCATCCGGCCGATGCAGCCGGGCAGGAGTGCAGGAAAGACCGCATCCGCGTGGCAGGGCTGGACTGCGCCGACTGTGCGGAGAAGCTGGCGGCGGCGCTGAAAACCGTCCCGGGCGTGGAAAGCGTCGACCTGAACTTCGCCGCCGGGCTCGTGACCGTAGAGCACGAGGGCAACCTGG
>MVRA01000057.1 GCA_002067315.1 Methanocella sp. PtaU1.Bin125
AAGAGTCGAAGCTGGCACATCAGCTTGAAAGCTTCGGGCTTAGCACCGCTGCGGCCCGTATCATCGTATGCCTGGCCGTGCGCGCCGATGCGACCATCCGGGAGATCGGGATTGCCACCCGGCTGTCGACGGCGAGCGTCAGCATGACCCTGAAGAAGCTTGCAGCGAGAGGCATCGTCAGCCTGCACCCGGCGGTCGCGGTAAAAAAGAACGCCCCGAAACGGTTTTACCTGACCGGCGACCTGGACCACATCCTCTCGATCATCGAGGCAAGCCTGCACAGTGACGTCTCCAGTTACATCCGGCAAACGTCACACGTTAAACGACAGATCGTGTCCCGGTTCGGGCCACTATCGCCAGATACTTAGACGTTTTTCCCGGAAGGTCCCGGCCCCAAATGCCGGGGACGCATAGACGGCTTTTAGATACCGTACTTCGACTTGAGGTCGTAGACAGCCCGTTCGACGGCCTTCAGGGCCTTCTCCGCATCGGTCGCCGACACCTTCAGGCCTGCCATCACCCGTTCGTAGGCGACGATGGCATCGTCGAGCTCAGGTCCGTTCTCGCCGAGGTATGGCGCCAGCGAGTCCTCCATCTCGCCGCTATAGTCGTCGGCGATCAGCTTTTTCAGGTAAAGGACGCGGTCGTAGAGCGAGCAGTCGGGGATGCTGGTGTAGTCGAGGATGTGGTCGCCGGTCAGCGAACTGCGCAGGAGCGCGTTGAGGAACGCGTCGAAGCCGGTGACCGCTTCGGCGATGGAAAGCGGATAGCTTTCTTCGTCCAGCAGCCGACGGGCGTTCAGCAGCAGGAGCTTGTAGACCGCAGGCTCGGAAGACAGCATCATGTTGAGCATCATGACGTCCTCGGATGAGAGGGTGACCGGCTCTGCTGGAGGCGCCGCTTCCGCCCGGTAGATCTCCATCGGCTCGCCGAAGGCGTTCTTCAGGCTGACCGCCCCGACGGTGAACTCCCGGTGGCTCAGGCTGAAGCCGAGGTCCTCCCGGACGATCGCGAGGGCCAGCATGAACCTTTTCACATGCTGGAAGGCCTCCTCGCCGACCGCGCCCGCCCCGGCCGGGGCGCGCTCCATCAGGTCTTTAACCATATCGTGGGTCGTCTCGAACTCGACCGTGCCCGCGGTCGTCTGGCCCGCAGGCCCGGGCGCCGGACGGAACTGTTCGATCCGGATCAGCTTTTTCTGGTCCAGGAAGCTGACCGGGGAAGGAAGGTCGACGGCCAGGCCGTCGATGGCGAACTCCAGCGTCACGACGAAGGGCAGCCCCGCCGTCAGCAGGTGCTCCAGCGCGCCCGTCGGGGAGCTCCGGGCCAGCGTCTCTTCCTGCTTCTTTTTCAGGTCGGCCGCGCGACGCGACACTACTGAGTCGTACACCGACTTTTCCCGCTCGACGATGCCCAGGTATTCCCCGCCCAGCGACTCGCCGAGCATCTTCATCTCGAGGAAGTAGCTCTCGAACTCGTCGGGGGTCATGGAGCCGGAGATGCTCATCAGGTTATAGAGCGTATTGAACATGGATTCCCGGGACGCGTTCGCGTGGGACTTCTTGGTCTCGTACGAGCGCACGAAGAAGCCTTTCGCCTCGTTGGCCTGGCCGTCCTTCAGCAGGGTGAGGCCGATGTTGTTTAACGCCTCGGCGATCTCCTTGTAGGCCTGGTTCTTCTCGTACAGCGTCAGTGCGACCTCGAACTCCGTGCGGGCCTGGCCGTACTTCTTCAGCGAGAGCAGGTAGTTCCCGTTCTGAAACCTGCGCGCGGCTATCTTCATTGATTTCTGGGCATCCATTCCAATCCTTTCCCTTATAATATATCGCCTCTCTGGATATTTAAGCATTGTACTGTCCGGACAGGGGCATATACCCGGCCGATACGATAGTCGAACGCGGGAGGGCACAGCCGCGTGACACCTGTAAAACATCTCCGGCGTACGCGCATTTTATAAACCAATACGTTTATCTTATATGGATACCTCAATCTATCAGGACTTTTTGGTCTCGTGATAATGATGCTTTTTAAAGAGCTCGTCGACGTTTACGAGAGGCTGAAGGCTACGCCCTCCCGGCTGGAGAAGACCGCGCTGATCGCCGGCTTTATCAGCCAGGTGCCGGCGGACGACCTGCCGGTCATCGTGACCTTCCTGACCGGGCGGATATTCCCGGAATGGGATCAGCGGAAGACGGGCATCGCCGGCCAGTCGATGATCAAGATCATCTCCTCGATCACCCACAACAGCGAGGCCCTGGTGGTCGAAAGCTACAAGCACACCGGACAGCTGGGCCTGACGGCGGAGGAAATGTTCGCGAAGCGGAAGCAGCAGACGTTCTTCGAGCCGGAGGACGTGACGGTCAAAGAGCTGTACGAGACGTTCGCCCAGATCGCCCGCGCCTCCGGCGCCGGCTCGGCGACGAAGAAGCAGAAGATCCTGATCGGCATCCTGAACCGGGCGACGACGCCGGTGGAGGCCCGGTACATCGTCAGCCTGGCCATCGAGAACGTGCTCTCGGGCGCGAAGGAAGGCGTCATGGAAGAGGCCATCGCCCGGGCCTCGGCCGTACCCCCGGAACTGGTCCGGAGGGCGCACATGCTGACGTCGGACCTGGGCGAGACTGCGAGGATCGCCCGGCTCCAGGGTGCGGAGGGGCTGGCGGCCATCACGATACAGCCGATGCGGCCGGTCCGGCCCATGCTGGCGCAAAACGTGGCCAGCATCAGGGAAGCCCTGGACGAGATGGGCGGCACCGCGGAGTTCGAGGTCAAGTACGACGGCGCCCGGCTGCAGATACACAAGAGAGGCGACGAGGTCCGGCTCTATTCCCGCCGGCTGGAGGACCTGACGGACGCGCTGCCGGAGATCGTGGGCTATGTCCGCCAGAGCGTGACCTCGGACACGGCCATCCTGGACAGCGAGTGTATCGCCATCGACCGCGCGACGGGCCGGCCGATCCCCTTCCAGAACATCCTGACCCGGCTGCGGCGCATCTACAAGGTCGAGGAGGCCCGGGCGCAGTTCCCGCTGAACCTGCGGCCGTTCGACGTGCTGTACCATAACGGGCAGAGCCTCCTGGAGCTGCCGTTGCGCGAGCGGCGCCGGGTGCTCGAGACGATCGTCACCCCGCTCAACGGCGAATGCAAACCGGCCGAAGGGCTGATCACCGCTGACGAGGCGCAGGCCCAGGAGATGTTCGGCGCATCGATCCGCAGCGGCAACGAGGGGCTCATGGGCAAGGACCTGAACGCCACGTATACGCCGGGCGTCCGGGGCAAAAAGATGGTGAAGATCAAGTCGGTGCTGGACACGCTGGACCTGGCCATCGTCTCCGCCGAGTGGGGCCACGGCCGGAAGGCGGGGTGGCTCACCTCCTTCGAGGTCGCCTGCCTGGACGAGCACTCCGGCGACTACCTCGTGCTGGGCCGCGTCGCCAGCGGGTTCTCGGACGAGGAGCTGATCGCCATGACTGAGCGACTCAAGCCTCTCATCACCGGCGAACACGGCCGTATCGCCGACGTCTCGCCGGACGTCATCGTCGAGGTCAAGTTCGAGGAGATCCAGTCCAGCCCGATATACAACAGCGGCTACGCGCTGCGGTTCCCCCGGCTGGTGCGGGTTCGGGAAGACCTGAGCCCGGAAGAGGTCAACACCTTTGCCCGGGTGATGAACATCTACAACATCCAGCAGCGTTACGTGAGTAAGCCCGGAGAGCAGCCGTAATACGAGAGCATAACCAACAAAAGCTATCAGAATAATTTTTTCGGTATTTTTATTGGCATATTTTATATAAACACGTGCTTATAGAATGCTTGATCAGGTGAGAATATGCCATATCGGAAACGCATCTTACTCTATGTGCTTTTAGCCTCGGCCCTCATAATCTGGCTGTCCGCCGCCTGTGCGCTCGCGCAGTCGAATAACGCCACGACCGCCACGATCATAGGCCAGGTCACCGTCAACGGTGTGGCCACGAACGGCGTCACCGTCACGGCAGGCTCCCAGTCTGCCACGACGACAGACTACCAGGGCACCAAAGGCGTATACGCGATCAGCGGCCTTCCCTACGGGGTCGCGCTGCCGTTTACCGCCAGTTACCAGGGCCACACATACACGGACACCATCGACCCGTTGAGCACGGCCCAGCAATATTATCAGATACCGACCGTCAACATCAACACCACGGCAACTCCGACGCCGGTGCCGAACGCCACGGCGACGCCGGTACCTAACGCGACGGCCACACCGGCGCCCAATGCCACGGCCACGCCCACGCCAAAACCAAATGCGACGGTTACCCCCACGCCGGTCCCGGCCACGCCAACGCCAGTCCCCGCCACGCCGACACCCGTCCCCGTTACGCCAGTGCCAGCCACGCCGCTGCCCGCGACGCCCGCACCAATGGCCGTGACCGCGACGCCGGTCCCGGTGACACCCTCCCCGGTACCGGCCACACCGGCGCCCATACTGACTGCGACTCCAGTACCGACGCTGCCGCCGACACCCACACAGACGAGATCGCCGGGCTTCGAGGCCCTCCCGGTGGTCGCGAGCGTGCTCCTGGTCGCCTATCTGACACTACGGAAGAAGCGCTAGGCGCTTCTTCCCCCCGTTCCCCGGGATAACCAGTAATACAGCGAGGCGTACGCTATAGGCCGACGAATCTCCGTCATAAAAAACAGAAGTATTTATGCTTGCTGACAAACCCGTGAGCCAGACGGGTGAATTCCGCCTGGAAATTGCCATACGTTATTATCGGAGCGGAATGGAGTAGCGTCTATGCAACTCTTTCGCGAAAAGCCCCGGGAAATACAGGTCGATTACGATACGATGACCATCATCGACCCCGATGCCAGATTCATGCCGCTGGACGACTGCGATCGGGACGATTATTGAAGATACGATTCGTTTCACGTCCGTGAATGAGCTCGAAGGCGAAGGCCGGATGAGGTCTGATGGATTTCAAGACTATTGTCACGCAGCGCTATAACGCGAAAAAGTTCGACGGCAGCAGGACCGACGAGGCCCGGCTACGGGAACTTTTGGACATCATCCGCTATGCGCCTTCCGCCGACAACCTCCAGCCCTGGAAGATCAAGGTGATCGGAGACCGGGAAACGCTGGACCGGCTGGTGCCCGCGACGCTGCCGTTCAACCAGGAACGGATAAAGACGTGCTCGCATCTTTTGTTATTTTGCACGGACAAAGACCTGGAGTCCCACTGGGCCCGTCTCGAACAGGCCATGAAAAACGCAGGACGGCCGGACGAAGAGATCCGGCACATGGGTGGCGTGGCTAAAATGATCATGGGCCGGCCGCCCGGGGAACGGCTGAACCGGTCGCAATGGGACGTATTCCTCGCCGTGGGCAACGCGGTCAACGGCGCGCAGGCGCTGGGGATCGACGCGTCCCTCATGGGCGGCTTCAACGCGAACGAATACGCCCGGATATTAGGACTGCCGGAGAACCTGGTGCCCACGCTGCTGGTGGCCCTGGGAAAAGCGGCTGACAGCCCGCCGCCGAAGGTCCGGTTCTCGCGGGACGAGATATTTTTCTGATAACGGGCTATTGCCATCCCGGCACTTGCGCATGAACACAGAGATTGATTAAAAGCCGGGCCCCGTCTCGCGTGCGCGCGCGATGCTGCCCGATAATTCTGGATCACATTCGGAACCGTTCAGGAAATGGAAATACCGGTCATTTCAGGGCCGACATTTCCATCTCGAAGGCCGCGACAGGCATCTCGATACCCCACCGCTTCAGCACGACCGGGTTTAGCTCGCCGATTATACCGACCGTCCTGTCGCCGATGCGGATCTCGGCGCACCGGCCGGGGATGTACGACGGGTGGTCGGCGGCGATTGTCCGGAGCCCTTCGAGCTTGCCGAAGTTGAGGCACAGCGACTGCAGCTTCGACTTGACCTCATTGTAGCCGGCCTTCGCGTAGCAGAGCGCACATGCGATGCGGTCCTCTTCTTTAACGCCCGTGTTCTCCTGCGGGTCGATGCGTGCCGTCTTGCCGATCTCGAAGATGTTTTGCGGGTACTCCCGGTGCAGGTTGTTGGACAGCACGATCAGCAGCGACGGGAGGATCGACGGCCGGACGACGTTGTACTGCTCGGCGTAGGGGTTGGCCACCTCGACGAGATCGTCGACCGCCGGGATGTTCATCTTCGTCGAGACCTCGTCTCTGCCGATCAGGACGAAGTTCAGCGTGTCCTGTAAGCCCAGCCCGACCATGATGTCTCTCGCGGCGCCCGCCAGGCGGCTGTCGGCCGTGAGCGCGCCGACCGAGGGCGTGTTCGGGTACGTCGGATTGATGTTATTATAGCCGTAGGCCCGGCCCACGTCGTCCACCACGTCGCGCCGGTGCAGGATGTCCGACCTGTATGGCGGTATCCCGGCGATCACGTAGTCGCCCGTGGCCTCGCTGACACCGAAGCCCATCCGCTCGAGCAGGCTTTTGATCTGTGCCGCGGTCAATTCCAGGCCGAGCATGTTGTTCACGTACGTCACGTCGACGCTCAAGGTGCGTACGCCGAAGTCGGGCCGGCGTATCGTGCGGTCGGGGTATACGACGTCGATGCCGTAGATCTCGGCGCCCCGCATGTCGAGCGAATAGAGCACGATGTTGAGCATGTAGTCGATAGTCCGGAGGTCCTCGCCGGTCAGCTCGATCAGCAAATCCGTCGTGTCGATGGACACCTCGGTCCGCTTCGAGTTGATGATCGGCGGGAAGGAGAAGATGGCCTCGTCGTCCACGATGATCGGCATCAGCTTCTTGTCCTCGAGCACGTACCGGTAGTCCACGCCCTTCGGGTGCTTCGTCAGCACGTCTGCCAGCGTCATCTCGACGTCGCTCTGCAGCGGGACGAACCTGACGCTGTCGCCGGGAACCGCCCGGTAGTGGATGGTCTTGCCCTTGATCGCGGACAGGTCGTGCACGCCGATGGCGCCCTTCTTGCGCTTGCGGCCGAAGGTGCCGTGGAGCTTCTCCTGCAGGTGCATCAGCGACTTGATCGACTCGTCCGTGAACCGGACGTTCCTGACGATGGCGCCGGTCACGTACGGCCGGACCTGCTCGACCTCGCGGTTCACGATGAGCCTGTAGTCGGACTTCCTGATCGCAGGGATCGTAAGCCCGGTCCGGATGCCGTAGAAGGCCCGGAGCATCAGGGCGATGCCCTCTTCACAGAGCAGATCCGCCCTGTCGCTGGTGACCTCGAATGTGACCTCGTCGCCCTGGACGTCCTCGGTCTCCAGCCCCAGCTCGAACAGGTCAGTGCGTACCTGGTCGAGGGTGACGTCTCTGCCGATGAGCTTTACGAGGTCCGGGAAATTTAGCGTTACTGTTGCCATATGGCAGGCACGCTCCTGAGGAAATCGATGTTGCATAACGGACCATGCAGGTCCCGGATGTCTTCGTAGCCGTACAGGATCATCATCAGCCGCTCCAGCGACAGGCCCCAGGCCATCACGTCGCATTCGACGCCGAACGGCGCCAGCATCTCGTCGCGGAACATGCCGGAGTTGCCCACCTCGATCCAGCGGCCGGTCCGCGGGTGTCTCCCATAGATCTCCATGCTCGGCTCTGTGTACGGATTGTAGGTCGGCTTGAACTTCACGGTGGTGATCCCGAAGTGCTTGTAGAACTCTTTGAACGTTCCCATGAGGTCGCGCAGGCTGAGGTGGTGGTCCATCACCCAGCCCTCGATCTGGCAGAACTCGAGCAGGTGGGTCTGGTCGATGGTGTCGTTCCGGAACACTTTCTCGACGGAGAAGTACTTGTTAGGCGGCTTATTGTGCTTCGCCAGGTACCGCGCCGTCAGCGAGGTCGTGTGGCCGCGGAGCACCAGCTTTTTCGCGATCATCTCGTCCCACTCGTAGTTCCAGCCCAGCGAGCCGGTGTCGCCGCCGTCCCTGTGCACCCGGCTCACCCGGGCCACCAGGTCTTCCGGCAGCCGCTGAATGTATTTCGGCGTTTTGATGCTGAACTGGTCCCAGTGGGTGCGCGCCGGGTGGTCCTGCGGCATGAAGAGCAGATCGTTCACGTAGAACTCCGCGTCGATCATGGGCCCCTCCATCTCCTTGAAGCCCATCTCGATCAGCGTGCGCTTGACCGTGTCGATGCCCATGCGCAGGATGTGCTTCTTGCCGCCGTATTCCTGCAGCACCGGGGCCGCGACGTCGAACCTGCGGAAGGCCTTGCCCTGCCATGAGCCGGAGGCGATCATCTCCGGCGTGAGCTGGGCGACCTCTTCCGTGATCTCGATGCCCGCGGCTTTCACGCGCTGGCCGGCGTCAGAGATTTTGATGTG
The DNA here is from genome assembly GCA_002067315.1 of Methanocella sp. PtaU1.Bin125. Lineage (GTDB taxonomy): Archaea > Halobacteriota > Methanocellia > Methanocellales > Methanocellaceae > Methanocella_A. Next base: position 8,320 of record MVRA01000057.1, read on the forward strand.
CGTCTCCTTTGCCTCGGTCATCCGGACGAGGTTGCGCTTCGTGAGGTCTTTGATGGCTTTCGGGTCCAGGCTCTTCGCGGGCCTGTGCAGGACGATGGCTTCGAGCGTTGCCTCGTCGGCCGAACGCGGCGCGGCCTGCGGGATCAGGATCGTCTGGCCGTCCCGTTTCTCGAACTTCGCCCAGCCCTTCTGCCGCAGCCAGCCCGTCGCGATGTTGACGGTACCCTGAGGGAACTTTTTCTTCAGGTCGTCCAGCGACGTGCCTTCCTGCGGCAGCGCGTCGTGTATGACGCGCTCCGGCAGGCCCTGGTCGGCGTATTTCTTCCCCTCGTCCGACAGGGCGTACCCGATCTCGACCTCTTCCCTGACAAGGGCCAGCCCCTTGTCCGCGAGCATGGCGGCCGCCTGGGTGACGGCCTCGGGCTTCAGGCCGGTGCGCGCGGCGATCTCGTTCGTGGTGGCCTCGGCGTCGCCCAGCTCCCGGAGCACCAGCCGCTCGTTGATTGATAAATCCATGGCTACACTACCCTCTTGAACCGATCACTTGAACTGCTTACACTTCTCTACGGAGATGCGGTCGCCTTCCTTGACGCTGCAGTACTCCTTCATGGTCTTCTTCAGCTTCGCGACCTCTTTTTTGTCCTGCGGCCGCTTTAACTTATCGTAGACGGCGCTGTAGTCGCTCACCAGGAAGTCCTCGACCCTGTCCCGCGCCTTCTCGCGGTTCTCCTGGTGCTTCTCCAGGAAGCGGACCACGCGGTCGGCCAGCTCCTGCTTGCACTCGCCGCACATGATCTCGCCCCGGACGCAGCGCCGCTCGCGATCGTCGAGCTTCTCCTGGTCCGCCTCGAACAGGTAATAGTAATACTGGAAGACCGCGCAGACCGAGGGCGTGCCGCCCTGCTCCTTCTGCTCCTGGACTGACGTCCGGCCGCCGGTGAAGGCGCTCAGTACCTTCTTCCTCGCAGTCTTCGGGTCGTCGATGGTGTAGATCGTCATCTCCGGCTTCGACGCCGACATCTTGTCCGACCCGGCGAGCCCCGGCAGGAAGGTGCAGTGGATGGCGGCGGGCTTATAGTAGCCCAGCTTCGGCGCGATGTCGCGGGTGACCCGGAAGTGCGGGTCCTGGTCGATGGCCTGCGGGATGAGCACGGGCACGTTCCTGCCCGCCTCGACCGACGGCAGGAACGCCGGGGCCGACTGGACCGAGGTGAAGAAGATCATGCCGATGTTGGTGCTGTTGTCGAACCCGAACACCGCCTTCGCAGTGGAGAAGGTGATCTTCTTGGCCACCTCTGTGGCGATGCGGTAGAGCGTCTTGCTATACTCGTAGTCCGAGAAGATGCGCGTCTTCTCCGGGTCGAAGCCCAGCGCGATCACGTCCAGCGCGTTCTCGTAGGCGAAGGACATCGCGTCCTTTTGCGACAGCTCGGGCTTGTACATGAACTTCTCGTCGTCGGTCATCTGGAAGTACAGCGGCGCGTCGAACGTGTCCTGCAGGTACTTCGTGAACATCCAGGGCATCAGGTGGCCCAGGTGGGTGTGGCCGGAAGGCCCGCGGCCGGTGTAGAGGACGAACTTCTCCCCTGCCTCGTACCGGTCGAGCACCCACTTCAGGTCGCGATGGGAGAAGAAGATTTTCCGGCGCAGGGCGAACGGCAGGCTGCCGGTGATCCGCTGCCACCGGGCAAGCAGTTCGTCGTCGATCGGCTCGGTGCCGAACTCCTCGATCAGCTTGCGATAGTCAATCTTGCCGCTCACGTCCCACGGCGTTACAGTGAAGTCCTGGTTCATTGTCATACACCTTACATGTGACCGATCCGGTTTGATCAGCCGCCCATGTCTGTCGGGGGCCTCTGTCTGAGAGAACCTTCGCAGCATTATGATTTTATACTTACTTTAATGTTACCATTAAAAATAAGCGTTTATCGCTGTTACCGTCCCGGGGGAGGGGGGAAAGCGGTCGACGATATGGCTGGCATGCCCGTCAGGACGATGATGCATGTTACACGTTTTTGTCTCGACAGCGGCACATACCGGATTTGCCGGAGCGATCATTTAAATAGTCCCCCGTCGACGCTTTTCCGGGGATGTCCATGGATTTTATGAGACTTGCCATCGCAGCGGTCGCCATTATGGCGATCGTATGCATCGCGGCGCCCGCAGTTGCGTTGAACCTGCAGCCGCTATCGCCTCAGAGCCAGCAGCTATATACCCGGTATGATCCGTCGGCGGTCCAGCTCAACCCGCAGCCGCTCCCGCCGAAGGCGCAACAGCCGTTGACGCGGTACGACCCGTCGTCAGTCCAGCTCAACCCGCAGCCATTGCCGCCTAAAGCCGGCTACAGCCCGTGGTCGTCACAGGTCAATCCCGACTACGACTACGTCCAGCTCAATCCGCAGCCGCTTCCGCCCGGGCCGGGGCAAATCGGCGGGATCGACCGGTCGACGTACCAGAACCTCTTTCCGGCCATGCCGGGGGCATCGTACAACCCGCAGACGCAGTATAATCCCAACACCGTCCCGCTATCCGCACAGCCATCGTTAAGCCAGCAGCTATACACGCCGTACAATCCGTCGATAATCCGGACCGGCCTGTAACCGCCCCGGGCAAAGACTCGTGGAAAATGAGGGACAGACGGCCGGACGTTACAGCTTGATCCGTCCCAGGCTGAAATAGCGGACGGTACTCTCGCCGTCTTTATCGCAAGCGAAGACCATCTCCTTGCGGACGCTGTTGGCCAGCCGTACCGACCGGGACAGGGCCTGGAGATGGAACACGTAATCGAAGCCGTGGGCGTCGACGAGGAAACGGGAATGCGGGATCTTCGCGATCGACTCCACGTGCTCGTAGACGCGGAAGCTGCTGCCGAACTTGAACCCGGTCTTGGCCACCAGGCCCTTGTCCCTCAAATCGGCATAAACGAGGAGTTTTCTTTTAAAGTCTGGCTCGAAGGCCAGTGCCCGCTCGGTGAAAGTATCGAGCGCTACCGGGGCCCCGGACCGGTCGGCGACTTCCAGCTTATGGCGCATGATCAGGTATGCCGATTCGACCAGTGAAAGCTGGAGCCGCTGCTCGTCCAGCGGGTTGCCGTAGAAGCCCTGTGCGTGGAGTGCTTCCGAAAGGCTGCGGTCCCAGACGACCACGCGATCCTCCAGCAGCGTGGCGCTGCCCGGCACCGGCCCGACGTCCGGCGGGGCCATCTGCCCTTTCAGCACGTTCGCCTTCACGCCGTAGTAGGTGATGTCGCTCTCCTCGTCGACGATGGCCAGCACCATCTCCTTGCGCACGTTGAGGGCGGCCTGCAGGTTGCCGACGATGTCCGCCAGCGGCAGCGGCTTGCGCTCGCTGATCACGTGGACGAAGTACCGCGACGGAACGACGTTCGGCCGCCCGCCCCGCGGGAACACGCGAAAGTCGATGACGCCCGGCTGCACGAAATAGCCCCGCTCCCGCAGGTCACGGTATACGATGTACTTCAGCTCGAAGAGCTCCTGCGCCTGCGAGGCGAGAATGAACAGTTCCCGGAAACCCAGCGGCTTCCCGTCCGCGGTGACCGATATCTTCTCCCGGTCCAGGAGGTACGCGGCCTCGACCAGCGCCAGCTCGAGCTTATCGCCCCTGACCCTGCCGTAGTATAACGTCTCGTACAGCTCCGGTATGGCGTCCGTGCCGAATATGACCCGGTCTCCCTGGAGAACACCTTTCATGCAGACCTCTGCGCATATCATAGGATTGATGATATAAAAAGGTTGAGCCGGCGCTGCCCGGATGCCCCCGGCAGGAAATATGGACTCCCCGAGTCGGTCGCGCGCGCACGCGTACGCGGCGGCTCACACTGCGACGTCCGGCCCGAAGATTTCCCGCACCTTCGCCCGGGCTTTCGCCTTCGACGCGTCATCCACGTATGTGCCGTAGGCGGTGATGATGCCGACCAGGACCGCCAGGTCGTCCGCATAGCCGATGCCGACCAGGAAGTCCGGGATCGTCTCGACTGGCAGGATGAAGTACCCGAGGCCGCCGAAGATCAGGAGCTTGACCGGGAGCGGCGTGCCGGGCTTCGTGGCCACGTACCATAAAAGGACCGCATGATACACCGCCTTAGCCCCTGCCCGTCGGCCGAACTTTTTAATCTTTCTCCAGAAGGACTCGTCGGAGTAATACCGGCCGTATCGTCCCACATGATTCTGCCGGTCCTCGCCGTTGTCTGCATACGAGTAAAGCTCGTCCATATTATAATCGTACAGGCATGGAGGCTGTTTGACCGTGAATTCTGACATCAGGTAATATCTAGCAGCCTGCATGTTATTATAATATGCTGCTGGTTAAAATGCGTCTAAGCCACTAACGACAGGAATACGATCGCTTATTATCCCGGCCGCGGAAAATCAGTCGCCGCGTATCTCGTCGAACGCCAGATCTTCCCACTTACGCAGGCCCTTGATGATATCGAACTCTACCGGCGTCAGCACCGGGACGTTAAACCGTGACACGTCGTCGATAGCCACGCGGGGGCAGACGGTCGACACGTAGGCGTCCACCTTGAACGCGATCAGCCGCTCGGGCGATATCTCGCGGATCGTAACGAGCACGGCGTCGCCGGCCGTCGCCTTGATCCGCTTCGCGAGCTCCAGCCGCTGCTGCCCGGGCTTCATGCCGATGATGACACCCCACTTTCTGGCGTCCATCGCCTTAGCCATCACAGCGTAACGCTGCCGCATGATCCGCTCGACGTCCACCTTCCGGGCCTCCCCGGTGAACGGGTCGGCCGCGATGACGGGCACACGCGTGGCCATCTGTACGCCCATCGGGTGGAAGTTGCCGGTGCCGACGAACAGGATCGTGTCCACGTCCTGCGGCGCGGCGCTGAAGTTGCACCCCAGCAGCTGGCCGGGGTAGGTGATGCGCGAGTCGCCGGGCCGGACGACCGGCTCCTTACCGGCGGCCTTCAGGATAGCCTCGATCTTCGGCAGCATCCGGATGTGCTGCACCGTAGTCGTCACGCCGACCCGCGTCCCGAGCAAGGGCAGCGCCTGCCGGACCGCCGCCTCGACGTCCACGTCGTGGTAATACTCCATAAAGACTACTCTATCATCTTCCAGCAGCCGGGAGTGCCCGAAGTGGAAGAGCACGTCGACCATGTCCCGCAGCCCTTCGTCCACGTCACAGGCCCCGTAGCACGGGTCGCCGGAGATAATGACAGTCACGCCCGCCCGGGCCTCGATCTCCCGGGCTAAGTCCGGGCCCCGGCGCTTCAGGCCCTCGGGGAACTGCAGGCCGACGGTTTTCGCTTTACGCGCTGCGATGACGGAGATGATTTTGTCGATGTCAAACATGGTGTCTGCTGCCGTGTATGTTGTTGATAGGAGTATATAACCATGGCTATTTCGGGGTAAATGATCGTGACACGGGTCAGCCAATGACAATGAAAAACGGGCATCACCGTCGTCGCATGTCCGGCCAGAATATTCGCGCGCGATGGCGTTCGCCAGAGCCAGTCAACACTCGCCAGAGCCAGTCAACACTCACCGCAATCGCCGGGACGCCTCACTTTTTTGAGATCGCAAGAGACAACAAGGATAGTACAGGACCTCCCGCTGACCGCCAATCGCTTTAACCGCGGCCGCATATGATTCTGCCCGTATATAACCATAATAATATTTTTATTTAAATGCTTATATTGTAAGCATATAGTGGAGTAGCGTGAAGATGCGCATCGTAACGATGCCCGGTATAACGATGCCCTCGTAGCATTATGCGATGCTTCATAGTGGTACTCGATGCCTCCGTGGCTCAGGTGGTCAGAGCGGCCGACATGTAATCATATATGATGACATGCAATCGGCAACGCG
>MVRA01000058.1 GCA_002067315.1 Methanocella sp. PtaU1.Bin125
TGCGACCTTAAAGGGGACAATTGCCTTCATTGATTTATATGGAAGGCTGTTAAGTCATATATATTTTTAGTAAACTGGAAGGGCTGTCCGGTGCCGGGGCATCGTCGCTTTCCCGGCCTCATACGCATGCGCGCGCGAGCGGCCGCCCCATGCTCCCCATTCCAGGCTTACACTATACGACAGATCTGGCTTGACACGACACTAGATGCTCGCAGAGGACACTAGATGCTCGCAGAGAACTCGATGGATGAAAACGGGTATTATCATGTATTGGCTTATGAAAATCAGGCCTTGTCAATGCAATGCGACCCCGGTCACGCTCGCCAAGAGCGCCAGGTAGCCAAGAGCGCCAAGGACTGATTAGTTAAGGCTGTATCACAATATCTGTACAGGCTTGGCGCCCTTGCAGGCTGTACCATAATTCGTTTTTTTGGATGATTGTAATGTGTTCCCTGCTGCTACCAGGCACGGAGCTAAAAAATGGTGATGTTGTTTAGAATGTTTGCCTATGGGTGTTTTTAATGGTAGAGCCTTTTATTAATACGCTGTTTGTCAAGCCTTTTAATGTTTTTCCGGTGTTTTTCAGGTGGCCGTGAATTTTCATTAGATTATGGACTGTGCAAACAATCAAGAACTCGGTACCAGTCTTTTCTAAGCCTCGCAGGCTGAACTGGTTGAAACCCCGGTTCTTTTTCATGTCTCCGAACACTGGTTCCACAATACTCATACGTTCCTTGTAACAGGCCATGCCAAGCTTTGTGTCTAACCGTTGCCTCATCCCAGTGTACAAGTAATCACGCACGTTCCTGGAGACTTTCCGTCTTTTCCCGCTCGTGCATTTAGCCTTGCTGGGACACTTGTTGCACTCGTTCTCATTACACCTGTAACCTATCAGACGACTACTATTGTAAGGACTGCTGCCGCTACGCGTGAGCTGTTTACCCTCCGGACACACGTACACGTCCAGTTCCTCATCATACCGGAACACGCTCTTCGGAAAGTACTTGGACTTACCCAGTTTTTCCAGATGATACAAGACATCAGGGATCAACGCCAAGACCCGTCTCTTCTCCAAGTACTCAAGATTATCCATACTACTATACCCGCTATCCGCCGAGACGATCCAGGGCAATCTCCCCGTATTCCGTTCCACACTCTCCATCAACGGTACCAGTTGTGCCGTGTCATTCTCTCGCTCGACCAGACCCGCCGCCACGATCACCTGACATTTACCGTCAACAGCGGCCTGACCATTGTAAGCAGGCCTCACACCCTGCCGGGTCCGCATCAACCGCGCGTCCGGGTCAGTAAGATTCGTATTCTTCTCCCCGGACTCCTCTAACCGTTCTTTCGCCTTTTTCAGCTCTTCGAGTTTTTCTTTGATCAACCGTTTACGCTCTTTAGGATCACGAAGACGAGGCGGAACCTGGAAAGGAGTACTGTCACCATACACCTCGTCCTCCTCCCTGTCGATCTTCTCACTCTCATCCAACAATTTTTTTATCCGTTTATCCAGCGCTTCCATGTCCTTCGTTTTCTTACCACTGGCGTTAGCCTTGATCCTGGTACCGTCAAAACTCACATTACCCAATCCCACCATGCCCAACCCAAGACACAAGCGTACAATATCCAGGAACGCCCGCTCAACTCCTTCCCGGTGCATCGTACGGAACCTGCATAACGTATGATAATCCGGTTTCTGCATCCCCGCCAGGTACATGTACACCGTGTCAGTCTCAACTCTGCTAGCAATAACACGACTACTGTACACTCCATTGTAATACGCAAAGAACAATACTTTGAGCATCATCCGGGGATCGTAGGGACTGGGACCTCTGCGATTGTATTTTTCAAGAAAAACCGACAAGTCCAGACTTTCCACCACCTCGTCGATCGTCCTGGCAGGACTGTCAGCAGGCACAAAATCGTCCAGACTAAACGGTACAATAAATGTCTGATGCTGATCATACTTCTTAAACGCCACCACAACCACCACTAATATAATAATATACTAATAATATTATACTTTTTACAGCATATTAATACACGCGCTACCTAGACAAATACTTACCGCTCACAAAAACAATTATGAGACAACCTGCAAGGGCGCCAAGACGGTTTTAAATGAATGCAACGTGTGCCTATTGTTATTAGTCCTTGGCGCTCTTGGCTACCTGGCGCTCTTGGCGAGCGTGACAGGAGTCGAATTGAATAGAAACGGCATGCTACGAGGTTGCTAAAAAAGTAAACTGGCGCCCTTAGAACCCGCAGGCCAGCTCGAGGGGGCACCCGCCGCCGCACATGGGGAACTGGATGCACTTGCGGCATTTTTCGCTGGCGTAGTCGTGGTTGCGCAGGCATTTCGCCAGGTCGGTCTCCCAGATCTTTTCGAACGAGTCGGTCAGCGCGTTGCCGAGGGGCTTGAAGTACGACTGGCAGGGGATCACGTTGCCGTCGGGCTCTATGGCGAGGGTGATGCGGGCGGCGGAGCAGGCTTTCACGCCCAGGCCCATCTGCACCGGGTTAAACTTGTGGTACTTGGTAGGCGTGTACCAGATGAACTCCATGCCGAGTTCCTCGGCCTTTTCGATCACCCGGGGGAGCAGCTCTTTGAGCTCCTCGTAGGTGACGCCTTCCGCTTCGACGCCGCGGCCGGCGCGGATGATCGCGTTCATGCCGAAGCGCCGGATGCCCAGGCCGTGCAGGAAGGGCACCAGGTCGACCGCCGTGTCTTTGTTGTAGCTCGTGAGGGTGGTGTTCGTGGTCGTGTAGATGTCCTTGACCGTGTTCTTGATGCCGGCGACGGTCTCGTCGAACGAGTCGGTCCGGCACATGAAGTTGTGTATCTTCGGGTCGGGCGACTCGATCGTGATCTGGGTGTAGTCGAGCCCGGCCTTGTTCAGCGATGCCACGCGTTCCTTCGTGAGCAGGCGGCCGTTGGTGATCAGGCCGGTGACGATGCCAAGCCGTTCGGCCTCGAGGATCAGCGTCTCCAGGTCGTCGCGCATGAGCGACTCGCCGCCGGTGAAGACGACGTTGGGCACCTCGAAGTCGCGGACCTTGCGGATGATCTGCATCCACTCTTCCGTCGACAGCTCTTTAGTCTGGTGCGGGCCGTTGGCGTAGCAGTGGCAGCAGTTGCTGTTGCACCGGTAAGTGAGCGCGAGGTCGACGCGGAGCGGCGCCTTGAGGTTGCGGTGGTCGGGCGTCTGGACCTTGACATCGAAGGTCGTGAACGGGCAGGTGTTCCCGGCGACCACGCCCCAGATGGCGTTCATCAGGCGGTCGTAGTCTTCCGTCGCTTTCTTCCGGCCGACCTTGTACTTGGCCATGACGCGGAGCACGACGTTATCCCGGACGCTGCCGACGAGGGGCTTTTTCTGGGTGTAGCCGATGTAGTGCTTCACGAAGTCCACGCCGATCCTGTCGAGATACAGGACCTGGGACGCGTTCACGACGAGCAGGCCGCTGCCGTCCTTCTCCACCCGCAGGTGGAGCTTCGAGTTGTTGATCTTCGCTGTCCTCATGTACATCCGCCTCCTCCGCCCGCGCAGGCGCAGGCACAGGCACAGGACACGCAGGCACAGGCACAGGACACGCAGGCGCAGGACGATCCGCCCTGGCCCCCGCCACGCGCCGGGGCGGCCGGCGGCGGGGCGTTGGCCTGGTTCCGGACGCCGAGGAACGACTCCACGCCGCCAATGATGCCGGCCGACGTGGTCTCGACGGAGTTGCTGATCTTGCTGGCGAAGTTCTCCACGGTCGAGGTGGTCCGGTTGGTGGGCATCGGGGCGGTGCCGGAGGGCACCTGCGGCGCCGGCTGCCCGGTCGTGGGCGTCTGCGGGGCCTGCTGGTGGGGCAGGCCGAAGTAGTACGGGTACCACCAGTAGTAGGGCGGAATCACGACCGTGTTCCATCCCGGCGAACGGAGGGAGTCCTGTGTCTTCGTCGTGAACTGCTCGTCGGCCATGAGCCAGAACATGTCCGTGTCGTACTTCTGCAGCTTCAGCTCCGGCGTGTCCACGGCCTGGACGTCCTTCCACATCTCGTCGATCTTCTGCCGGTAGAAGGCTTCCGTCTCTTTACGGCTGTAGGGCCGGGTCTTGTCGACGACGCGCTGGGCGAGGATCTTGAAGCAGTCCAGCAGCCGGTCCTCGCTGAGCTTATCGCCCTTGATGGCGTCGGCGAACCGTGCCTCGTAGTAGTTCAGGTCTTTCCGCGAGACCAGCTCCAGCCGGAGCGGGTCGGTCGAGAGGAGCTTCGCGTTGCCCTTCTTCAGGAGCCCGAACATGATCATGGTGAGGACCCGCCGCGGGTCCACCCGCAGCAGCATGGCCGCCTCCACCGGGTCCAGGTTCTGGTTCACGCCCATGCCGCCCATGCTGACCGACGGCGAGGCGTAAGGGTTGCGGAAGAAGGACGAGATGATGACGAGGGCGATGAAGCCGATGAAGATGAGAGGGAAACAGCACCCGAAAGACCCGCAGATGGAATCTATCACGCCCGTGCCGACGGGCCCTACGATGACGCCCCCGTTGTCGCCCTTAGACGTGACCGCGCCCTCGTTCATGTAGCGGTCGGGGAAGCTGACGGCGGTGTCGAACTGCTGGTTGGGAGCCAGGCTGCTGCCGTTGAAGAAGACCATGGTCCGGTTATACTCCGTGCCGATGCCGGAGTATTCGCGCTGGCCGGTGAACACCTCGCTGACGTTGATCTCGGCCGGCAGGAGGTACTTGACCATCGTATCGTCGATGGTCATGTCCCACCAGGGCGGGATGAACGAGACGATGACGTAGCCGGGCCTGTCTGCTATGTAGACCAAGCGAGGCAGTGTCGACTGGATGGACAGGCTGACGGGATCGCCGGGCCGGAGGTTCCACCCCTGCGTCTTGATCTGGCCGCCGTCGACGTAGAAGCTGTGGCCCGCGCCGGAGCCATCCGTGACGCTGTGGACCTGCATGCTGCTGACGGTGGCCGGTATCCAGACCTCGTCCCAGACGCCTTTCACGATGGTCGCGCTGACGTTGTAGGTCATGTACACGTTGCCGTCCGCGCCTACGTCCAGGGTGATATGCTGGTAGTCGATCTGCCACCGGTACTGCTCCTGGGCGGCCGCCGTACCGGATACGGCGATCAGCGCGAGCATGGCAAGTAAAATAACGAACACAGTCTTTTTTGCCATTGGCATTCCTGTCATCCCTTCTTTTCCTCCGGCTCCTCTGGAGGCCGCATCTTCCGCCACTCGACTGGCGCGCCACAGCTCGGGCACCGGACGGCGTTGATGTCGATGGGCGTGCCGCAGTACGGGCACTGCATCCGGACATCCTGCGGGAACATGTATGTCTTGACGCCCATGTACTTCGTCGCGTCCAGATTGATGAAGCATACGCCATCACGCGCGAGGTGGTCCAGGACGCGCTCGGCGTCTTCGTTGCTGAACCCGACCGCGACCATGTCGGTGACGGTCACGATGCCGTTCTTCTTCCGGGATACGGCGACCACCTGCCGCTCCATGTTATGATCACGGGCTGCTGCCATCTTCTCCGACTGAATGATCGAGTAGGCCATGTACGCGGCCGCGCCGGACAGGCCGAGGATGGCCAGCCCCACCAGTATGACAGCGATCGACCAGGACCTGCCGGCGATGAGCGCCATGAGCGCGATAAACCAGAAGGGCAGGCTGATCAGGAACAGCGCGATGCTGATCACGATGAGCCACTTGACACGCGAATTCACGATGATACAATAGGCGCTCGCGAGTATAGATATTTTATTGTAGGATAATGGCGGCGGCGAGAGCGGCGCAGGCAAAAGCCGCGACGGCCGTGAGCGCGTTATCATACCTGCCTGCATAGGCTTCGACGGCCATGCCCCCGGCCGCCCCGGCGATCGCCACGGGCAGTCCCGCCACAAAGTAACCGGCAGCCGCCGCCGCGACAAGCCCCGCCAGCGAGCCGGCGAGCGTCTTGCGCGAACCGGGCAGCCCCGGCCCGCCCACGGCCTTCCCCGCAAGGGTCGCGACGCCATCCCCAACGGTCATCACCAGGATGGCCACGTAGCACGCGCCGGGCATGAAGACGATTGATAGTGCCAGCAGCGCGATGATCGCGAGCAGGTAAGCCAGCGGCTCCATGGCGACCGACTCGCGCTCGTTATCCCGGTACAGGTGCCTGAAAAGCTCCGGGACCGCTCCGCGCTTCTGCCGCTCGAGAATAATGAAAAGGAACAGGCCCAGGAGAGCGAGCGCCAGCGCGATGTACTGGCTGAGAAGGGCGACGGGAACGAACAGCCCGCCGCCGATGTGAATGAGCTTGCGTAGTAGCGCTACCGGCGGCCGGGCTACCACAGCTTGATGCCCCGGATGGTGCAGCCGCTCTTCACGACCTTGCCCACGATGGTGCCGTCGGTCATCTTGACGATGGCGCCGGCGTCCTCTCTGGCGCAGACGATCACGTAGCCCATGCCCATGTTGAAGGTCCGGTACATCTCTTTGTCCTCGACGTTGCCCTTTTCCTGGATGAGGCGGAAGATGTCCGGCACGGGCAGGGGATCGGTGAACTCGAAGCCGTACTTGGTGATCCGCTGCAGATTGTACAGGCCTCCGCCGGTGATGTGGGCCATGCCGTGGATGTTGAACCGGCGGCACAGGCCGGGCACTTCGGCGTAGATCCGGGTCGGCTTCAGCAGTTCGGCGCCGATGGTCGTCTTCCTGTCGTAGGGGAACTTGTCAGTGTATTTCAAGCCGGCCTTCTCGATGACCTTGCGCACCAGGCTGTAGCCGTTCGAGTGGACGCCGTTCGAGGGCAGGCCCACGACGACGTCGCCGGGCTTGATCTCCGTGCCCGTCACGATCCGGTCCTTCTGGACGACGCCGACCGCCGTTCCCGCGAGGTCGAAGCCCTTGATGATGTCCGGCAGCGCCGCGGTCTCGCCGCCGACGATGGTGATGTTCGCCTGGCGGGCGCCCTCGTTGAGCCCGATCATCAGGTCGCGGACTAAACGATCGTTCGCCTTCTCCAGCGAGATGTAGTCCACGAACGCCAGCGGCTCCACGCCCATGACGTAGAGGTCGTTCACGTTCATGGCGACACAGTCGATGCCGACGGTGTCCCATTTCTCCATGGCGTCCGCGATGATCAGCTTGGTGCCCACGCCGTCCGTCGTGATCGCCAGCGCGAAATAGCCCATGTCGATCAGGCCCGCGTAATGCCCCTCGCCGACCAGAGGCGCGCCGAAGCCCTGGCGACGGTAGGTCAGTCCCTTAGCGATGATGCCCGATTTGATGTAGTCGAGCTTGCCGATGTCCACGCCGGCCCCGGCGTAGGTCATGTGGTCGCCGGATGCCTTTTTCTTCTTCCCCTGCATGATCGAGAATTGCTTGGTATTGTAGATAAAAGTTTGCGTGAGGCAGGCGTGGACCATGCGCGGGGGCCGCTACCTGCGGATACGCCGGTAGCTGACCAGTCCGGCGATCGCCACGATTAGCAGCACCAGGCCGATCAGCCCGAAGTCCAGGAGATTCGTGCCGGAGCCGCCGATCAATGACGGGAGCGACGGCTGCACGTCGACCAGCGACGTACTGGTAACGTAAACGACGCCATACGGGGTCTTGCCCGTGGCGATCGTACGGTCCACTTTCAGGGTGGCCGCGTCGATGACCGAAACCGACTCCCCGCCGGAGTTGGCCACGTAGACGTACCGGCCATCGTCGCTGACCGCGATGCCGGCCGGCATCTTCCCCACGGGTATCGTGCCCCGGATGGCACGGGCAGCCAGGTCGAGGACGGCGACCGTGTTGCCGTTCATGTTAGAGACGTAGGCAGTCTGCCGGTCCGGGCTCACCGCGATGCCCGAAGGCCCGTTGCCGGAAGGGACCATATCCGTCACCCGGCGCGTGGTCGTGTCGAAAAAAGACACGTTGCCATCGGTGGTGCTGGACAGCAAGGCCATGCTTTCGTTGACGAAGACGATGCCGTTATTACTGTCCACGGTCGGGATGGTCGCGCTAATCAGTCCCGTCGACGGGTCGATGATCAGCAGCGAGTTACCTCCCGGGTTGACCGCGTAGGCGAGCCCGTCCCTGCCGACGGCAATGCCGGCCGGGTGCGAGACCGGCACGGTCACGATCCGGTCGCCGGTGGCAACATTGTAGATCGAGAGGCAGAAGCTATAGGCGTTCGAGACAAAAGCCAGGGCGTTGTCGCCGCTGATGGCGACGCCGGTCGGCCCCAGCTCGACGTTAAAAGTGTTGATCACAGAATCGTTTACCGTGTCGACGACGGAGACAGTACCGCTGTCATAGTTGACGACCAGCGCCCGGGAACCGTCGGGGCTGAGGGCCATGAGATAAGGCTGGCTCCCGGCCGGGATCATCCGGTCGACGGCTCCGGCCGAGAGGTTGATCACCTGGATAGAGTTATCGCCTTTACAGGTAACGTACAGCTTGTCGTTGTGGACGACGACCTGCTCCGACGCGGCCGCGATACTGCATAAGCATAACGCCAGGACAATCATGATGATCGCTGCCGCAAACGTCCGTAACCTGTTGCCCATCGAATCCTCTCACATGTAGCGATAACTAAACAAATAAATGGTATTATTGGTAAATAGACTTTATTATAAACAAGAATAGTAAATGACGAAAAAAGAGAGGGACAGGCTCAGTCTAGTGACCTTCCCGCGGCCCGGCGAACATGTCGACAGGGTTCGGCACGAAACGGCGGATGGGACAGAGGTCTGCGTTACCGTTCGGCTGCAGGATGATCCGGAAGTTGGTGCACTCCCCGCTCTGGATGTTGATGGGCCTGAAGAACTTGCACTGATGACATTCTGGCATTTAAGTATTTTTCCCCCGTCTGAAATCATTCGCGGCATTTATAATCCTTTGTTTCCTGGAAAAACGCTGAATGATACGGGATTCGGGAAAGAGTCATAGAAACAGCTAACGCTGGTAAAACGGACGGCCCTGTAGCGAGGATTCGCCGTTATTTAGGCACGAACATCCGGGCCGGGCAGCGGGCGGTATCGTTGTCCGGCGGCACCGGTATGCCCACGTTGGTACATTCGCCCATCTTTGCGTCCTTTGGCTTGTAGAACTTACATTGCGAGCAGGTCGGCATGGAACGCTACCTCAGAAACAGAGTATGTTACCGCGATGAAAAATAACCTTTTCGAAAAAGAAGGCAGAGTTAGAGCTTGTGCAGCTCTGTTAGAGCTTGTGCAGCTCTGTTAGAGCTTGTGCAGCTCTGTTAGAGCTTGTGCAGCTCGAACTCGTCGTGGAGCACCTTCACGGCCCGGCTCGCGTCCTCCTTGTTGACCACGAAGGAGATGTTGGCCTCGGAGGAGCCCTGGCTGATCATGCGGATGTTGACCTTCTCCCGGCCCAGCGCGGTGAAGACCCGCCCGGCGATGCCGGGGTTTCCGGCCATGCCGGCGCCGACGACCGCGACCACGCAGACGTTGTTGTTGCACGTCAAATCCCGGGCGATCTCGCCGTTGAACTCGGCCTTGAGGGCGGCGAGGGCTCTGTCCACCTGCGCGCCGTCGACGGCCAGCGAGACGTTGAACTCGCTCGACGCCTGGCTGATCATGATGATGTTGATGTCCTCCCGGCCCAGCGCGGAGAAGATGCGCCCGGCGATGCCCGGGGTGCCGGACAGGCCGGCGCCGCTGATGTTGATCAGGCCGATGTTCTTGATCATCGTCACGGCCTTGATCGGGCTGCGGCAGGAGGTGGCGTCCTTCATGAGCACGACGGTGCCCGGGTGCTCGGGCTGGAACGTGTTGAGCACCTTGACGGGGATGCCTTTCTTGACCGCCGGCTCGATGGTCTTGGGGTGCAGCACCTTGGCGCCGAAGTAGGACATCTCCATCGCCTCGAGATAGGTCACGACCGGCAGCGTCCGGGCCTGCGGCACCAGCCGCGGGTCGGTCGTCATGATGCCGTTGACGTCCGTGTAGATCCAGATCTCGTCCGCGTCGACCGCCGCGCCGATGATGGAGGCGCTGTAGTCCGAGCCGCCCCGGCCCAGCACGGTGATGACGCCCTTCTTGTCCGCCGCGACGAAGCCCGTGACCACGGGGATGAACCCGGCCTTGAGCAGCGGCATGAGACTTTCCTTGACCCGGACGTCCGTCACCGGGTCCAGCCGCGCGCTCTCGTAGCGGCTGTCGGTGATCACCCCGGCCTCCCCGCCGGAGAAGTGCTTCGACTTCATGCCCAAGTCGCGCAGCGAGCCGCTCAGGATCGGCACGCACATGCGCTCGCCGAACGAATAGATGTAGGCCAGCGAGCGGTTGGTCAGCTCGCCCAGGTAGCAGACGCCCACGAGGGCGTTTTTCAGCTCCGACAGGCGCTGCTGGATCTCCGCCCGGACCTCGTCCCGGACGGCAGCGTCGTGGATCGCGTCGACGATGGCCTTTTCGTGCCGGTCGGACAGCGCGGCGAAGTGCGTCTCGATCTCCTTCGCGCTGCAGGTATTGCTCGCCACCTGGGCCATCTCGAAGAGCTTATCGGTCACGCCGGTCATGGCCGAAGCGACCACTATGACCTCGTTGTCCTGGTCGTAGTACCTTTTCGCCAGCGCGGCCACGTTCCTGATCTTAAGGCCGTCGCCCACCGAGGTGCCGCCGAACTTCATCACGATGCGCATCGTCAATCACAATCCGTCTGATAGACAAGTATTAGTGATACTGTACAGGGTATATAATAAAATTCCGATACACGGATACCCCGGTAATACTGGACACCAGGGGCCCGGGGAGCGCCGATTTTTCCACGCCGTCGCCGGCAGTTTTAGAAACTGATTAATATAATACTGCCATAGTATGAACGTATGGCGATCGTCGAGGGCACGGACCTGGTGAAGGACTACGACGGGCTGCGGGCCGTCGATCACGTGAGCTTCGCCATCGACCGGACGGAGTGCTTCGGCTTTCTCGGGCCCAACGGCGCCGGCAAGACGACGGTCATGAAGATGATCTACTGCCGCACGCCGGTGACGCACGGCGACGTCCGGGTCGGCGGCATCAGTGTCCGGATGGAGCCCCGGCAGGTGAAGGACATGATCGGAGTGGCGACCCAGGACGACACGCTGGACCGCGACCTGACGGTCTTCGAGAACCTGATGGTCTACTCCCGCTACTTCGACACCCCCCGTGCCGTGGCCAGGCAGCGGATCGGCGACCTGCTCGCCCGTTTCGACCTGACGGGGAAAAGGGACACCAACGTGGACGACCTCTCCGGCGGCATGCGGCGAAAGCTGATCGTCGCCCGGGCGCTGATCAACGACCCGAGCATCCTGATCCTCGACGAGCCCACGACAGGCCTCGACCCGCAGGCCCGGCGACAGATATGGGACATGGTGATCCGGCTCAAGACGGAGGGCAAGACCATCATCCTGACCACCCACTACATGGACGAGGCACAGGAGCTCTGCGATCGCATCGCCGTTATGTTCAGCGGCCGGATCCTGGAGTGCGGCACCCCTGAAGACATGATCAGCCGCGTGGTGGGCGCGCACGTCTGCGAAATATACGCCCGGGACGAGACGGCGGTGAGAGAGATCAGGAAGAACATCTCGGGCAACATGGAGCAGGTGGGGAACCGGCTCTACGTGTACGGCGACAACCCGGAGGAGCTGGCGATGAAATGCGACCACGTCAGGTCGGAGTACCGGGTGGTGCGCCGGACCAGCCTGGAGGACGTGTTTCTCAAGCTCACGGGAGGGAAGGAGATCAAATGAGGCTCGAGTGGCCGTCGCTGCGGGCCCGGCACGTCTGGAGCCGGGACCTCGAAGTGTTCCGGAAGTTTTTCATCTCGAGCATCCTGCCCTTCTTCGCCGAGCCGCTGCTGTACATTCTCGCCCTGGGCTACGGGCTCGGGTTTTTCGTGGGGAGCATCGGCGACGTCCCTTATCCGGCGTTCCTGGCGCCGGGCATCCTCTCGTACTCGGCCATGTTCGCGGCATCCTCCGAGTGCACGTACTCGACGTTCGTCCGGATGCACTTCCAGAAGACCTTCGACGCGGTCCTCAGCACCCCGGTCAACATCGAGGACATCGTGCTCGGGGAAATCCTGTGGGGAGCGACCAAGAGCGTGATCAGCGGCGTCTGCATCTTCGCGGTAATTTACGCGCTCGGGCTGGTCCGGCCCGAGTCCGCCGTCATCATCGTGCCGACAGTGGCGCTGGTCGGGGTCATGTTCGCGTCGCTGGGCATGTTCTTCACCTCGATCGTGCCGACCATCGACTCGTTCAACTACTATTTCACGCTGGTGATCTCGCCGATGTTCCTCCTGTCCGGCGTGTTCTTCCCGCTCAGCGGCAGCAACCTGCCCGACTTCGTCCCCGTGATCGCCTGGTTCATGCCGCTGACGCACGCCGTAAACGTGATACGCCCGGCGGCACTGGGCCAGTACTCCGCGGGCTTCGCCGGTGACATCCTCTGGATGGCCGTCTTCACGCTGGTCTTCTACGTGATCTCGACAGTGCTGATGCGACGCCGACTCATACAGTAAGCCGCCAGGACGCCAAGAGAAGAGTCCAAGGCGCCACTGTAGAAACTAAGAGGCGCCAGGACGCCAAGTATATTTTTTAGTATCAAGGCGCCAAGTGTTAAAGTTGTTGTTCAGGATAGTTTGAATCGCACGAATCAGGCTCTTGGACCCCTGACGCCTTGAAACTAAAAAAAACACTTGGCTTCCTGGCATCTTGAATATTAAAAAAGTACACTTGGCGCCTTGGCGCCTCTTAGTTTCTACAATGGCGCCTTGGACTCTTCTCTTGGAAACTTGGCGCCTTGGCGGTTTACTCGTCGCGGATGATGCTCAGGTCGTTTTTGTCGCAGATCGCCGTGCCGTATTCGCCGAAGTCCACTTCGAAGGTGTTCCATCCGCTGCCGGAGATCTTGGTGACGATCACGCCTTCGGCGCCCTCCGGTATGGAGCCTCCGTCGATGGAGACCTTGATCTCGCGGAGCAGCACTACACGGTCGTTCTGTCGCATATAATGAACAAGGCATTGATCGGGTTAAATCTTTTTGCTCCCGCGATAATCCTTATTATTCGTCCGCGCCATTCTATCCAGCATGGACATCATCACCCTGACCATCGCCGGGTCAGATTCGGGCGGCGGCGCCGGCGTGCAGGCCGACCTCAAGACATTCCACGCCCTCGGGGTGCACGGGGCCTGCGCCATCACGGCGCTCACCTCGCAGAACACGACTGGCGTGCAGGCCGTTTTCGACGTCCCGCCGGCCGTTATCGCCAGCCAGATCGACTCGGTCATGGCCGACTTCCCGGTCCGGTACGCGAAAACCGGCATGCTGTCGCGGTCGGAGACCGTCCGGCTGGTGGCCGGGAAAGTCCGGCAATACGGGCTCAAGGTCGTCGTCGACCCGGTCATGGCCGCGGAGGCCGGGGGCAGGCTGCTGAACCCGGACGCGGTCGAAGCGCTGAGAACCGACCTGTTGCCGCTGGCGGAGGCGATCACGCCGAACGTCTACGAGGCGGGCGTGCTGTCCGGCGTCGAAATCCGCGACATGGACTCGGCCAGGGAAGCCTGTAAAAAGATCCACGCGCCGGGGGTAAAGTACGTCGTGCTCACCGGCGGCCACTTCGGCGGCAGGGACATCCTGTACGACGGCACGAAGTTCACTGTCTTCGAAGGGCCGCTCGTCAAAGGGGGCACCCACGGCACCGGCTGCACCTATGCGGCGGCGCTGACCGCGTACCTCGCGAAGGGCGAGCCGATCGAGGCCGCGTGCGATAAGGCGAAGCGGTTCGTGAAAGAGGCCGTCCTGGGCTCGATGGACGTCGGCCACGGCGTGCACCCGGTCAATCCCGGCGGATGCCGTCGTTAAGACTTTTTTTCGCAGCCGGCTCTTGCAGCACATCGATTGAGCGATCATACGAAAGAGGATATATACGCCGATGCCCGATTATGATGGGGAGCGGATATGGAAGGAGCCTTTATAAGGAGAAGCGGAGCGCGCTTCTGCGTCGCCGCGATCGCCGTGTACGTGATCTGCACGCTCGTATCGGCGCTCTTCATGACGAAACCGTTCGATCCGCTGGGCAACTGGATCGGCGACCTCGGGAATTCGGCTTTCAACCCGCAGGGCGCGATCATCTACAACGGAGGCGTCATCCTGACCGGGCTGCTGCTCGCGCCGTTCATGCTGAGCCTGGCCCACTGGCACATCGGCCCGCAGTGGTCGAGACGGATGCTCACAGCGGCGGAAGCGGCAGGCATCGCCCTGTGCCTGGGCATGGTACTGCTGGGCCTGTTCCCTGAGACCGCGGGAGGCCTCCACCTGCATCTCTCCGAGTTCGTCTACGCCGCCATTACCGTGCTGATCATCCTGGTCAACGTGGCGCTCTACCGCAACGTCAGGTACCGGTTATGGGTCATCCCCGTGCTGGGCTTCGCGTCGTTCCTGCTGAACTGTTTCCTCATCGGACTTTACCTCGCGAACGTCAGGCCCGCCATGTTTACCGTATATCTCTGGATGTCGGTCTACCTGGCGTTCTTCTGGATCTTCCTGTTCTGCTACAATGCGCTGGCGACCCGGGCGCCGGACCTGATGGACACCACCCACGGGCTGCTGTGAGGAGGACGGCCGGCCGGTGAGATAACGTGCGCGCGCGGGCGGCCGGGGCGGGGGGTGGCCCTATTATGGCCAGGCTGGCAGGGAGCGGTTTGCTCACCCTGATATTGGTACTGTTATTGTTAAATAAAAGTGAACAATAGTTAAATGGTTCTTCCAGGCTGTGCAAGAACTATGGGTTTTCTCAGTTAGTTTTATCTAGTTTGGATGCCAATCACTTATTATACAAAGAATAAAATATTATTATATTAATAGTAATATTGTTGGTGGTGTTGGTCGTGGTGTTGTTTAAAAAGTATGATCAGAAGCAGCAATTATTGTTTCCGCCCAGTCTTGACGATTTCATTCCCGTAGATCATCCTGCCCGGACGATAGATGGTATTGTTGAACGGTTAGATCTTTCATGCATCATATCAAGGCACTCCGAGGAGGGACAACCCGCCTATGATCCAAGGTTGATGATCAAAGTCTTGTTCTACGCTTACAGCCTTGGCATAACGAGTAGTCGGGAGATCGAGGACCATTTGCGAAGGGACGCGGCGTTCATGTTTTTAGCGGCAATGCAAAAACCGGATTACCGTACGATCTGCCTGTTCCGGACCAAGTACCTGGACTGCGTTGTGTCGTTGTTCAGGCAGATATTGCAGGTGTGTGACGAGATGGACATGGTTGGCATGGTCAATGTGAGTATTGACGGCACGAAGATCAAGGCCAACGCGAGCAGGAAACGCTCGAAAGACGCAGAGCAGATTGACAAGGAGATTAAAAGGTGGATGGAGACTGCGGAGCGGGCTGACAGTGAGGAGGATGATTTGTACGGGGACGGTTCGCCGTTCATACTCCCGCCGGAGCTGGTTGATCGTCGGACTCGGGAGGAGAAGATCGAGGAGGCGTTGCGACGTGTTCGGGAGCTGGAGAACGCGAAGAAAAAGCTGGATGAATCCGGCCTTAAAACGATTAATATGACCGATCCGGACGCGAGGATGATGAAGAGCGGCCGGTTGATCAGGCCGTGTTACAACGGCCAACTGGCAGTGGATTCGAAATGTCAGGTGATCGTGGCCTGTGATCTGACCACTTGCGAAGTGGATTACGATCAGCTTGTACCCATGGTCGAGCAGATTGAAATGAATCTCGGCGAATTGCCCATTAGCATATCGGCAGATAGCGGCTATGCCAGTTACGATAATCTGGAGTATTTGCCGGGACGAGAAATCTTGGGCCTGATACCTGATCAGATGTTAAAGATCGAGGAGGCAGGAAAGAACAAGTATTTTTCGAGGAACAAGTTCGTCTACGATGCTTCCCTTGACAGGTACACGTGTCCAGGGGGCAAATTGCTGACGCATCAGAACCGGCAGAAAATGAAAGACGGCGCCTTTACTGAAAAGTATATGGCGAAAGATTCTGATTGCGCCGGGTGCGGTCTGAAATCGAAATGCACGAAGGCCAAGAAACGGTTCGTTAGCAGGAATCCTCGAGAGCATTTATTCGAAGAAATGAGAGAACGATTAAAAACGCCCCTCGGGAAAGCATTGTACAAACTAAGAAAAATCACGGTGGAACCGGTGAACGGTAATATCAAGTACAACAAAGGTTTTAGCGAGTTCAGCTTGAGAGGACTGTCAAAAACTAGGATCGAGTTAGTTATGATGAGCATAGTGCATAACATTCGAAAGATACACGACGTGTTAAACGACCTAATACCTTTAACAGCATGACCTGCCCGGCAAGAAACATGGACAGACAGGTTTAATCGTTTGATCAGACCTCTCACAATCAGGAATCAAAAGATGTTAAAACAGGTTCTTGCACAGCCTGCTTCTGCGTTTTTCGGATCTGCCGATTCAATGAAATGGGCTTTGTTTCGGGGGCCTGTAGTACCAGTACTCGCGACGATCGCGACGAAACGCGACGGGCGCGACGACGGTTAACGGATAATCCGCTATATTATCATTCTTAGAAACGTCGCGCCCGTAGCGTTTCGTTGCGATCGTCGCGAGAACTTAGAGAAACGTCGCGATCGTCGCGAGTACGCAGTCCCGCGCCCTTGCGTACTTATCACAGGACACCTGAACGGCAAACCATCAGAGACATCCGGCCACCGCCCTTCGATCCCAACAATGCAGAAGAGTCAGTTAAATAAAAGCGTACAGGGGGGACTTTTTTGGAAAAAGTCCCCCCTTGCACCCCTTCAAAAACGTTTCTTTAAACGGTGCCTTCGGCACAAGAGCAGGTGTCGAGACCCAGGGGGCTTTTGAAAAAGCCCCCGGGAGCCCCCTCAAAACTTTTAGTGTCGGAGGGGGGATCCGAACCCCCGACCTCCGGATGTCTCAGGTTTTAGGCGAAATAATTCATAACCCTATGAGTCCGACGCCCTAACCAGACTAGGCCACTCCGACATCACGATTCGACGTTTTGCATACTCTAAATACCATTCTATGATATAATTCTTATGGTTTCAGGCCGGTCTCGTGTGGAAATATGGCCCGTATCAGGGCATAGAAAAATGTTTATACTTTTCTTCGCAGCACTTCGACGCGGTCCTCGAAGCCAAGGTAGACTTCGGCGGCTGTGGTGAAGATGCCGTGCTCTACCAGGCCGGGGATCAGTGACATTTTCTCCCCGAGGGCAGCCGGGTTTGGAATCTCGCCGAACTCGCAGTCGAGAATAAAGTTGCCGTTGTCCGAAATGACCGGGCCGTCCTTGCCGGGGCAGGTGCGTACCTTGCAGGCGCCGCCGAGCTTCCGGAGCTCGCGTTCGACCAGCCGGCGGGCGTACGGGAGCACCTCGATCGGCACGGAGCGGTTCAGGGTGGCGGTGAACTTTTTGTTGTCGGCCACGACGACGAACTTTTTAGCCGAGCAGGCGACGATCTTTTCCCGGGTATGGGCCGCGCCGCCGCCCTTGATGACGTTGAGCGACGCATCGATCTGGTCGGCGCCGTCGATGTCGAGGTCGAGGACGGGCGACCTGTCCAGGCTGACCAGCGGGATGCCGCACTCGATGGCCAGCGCCTCGGACGCATAAGAGGTGGGCACGCCGGTGATATGCAGGCCTTCCTCCGCGATGCGCCGTCCCAGGCACCTGATCGCAAACGCCGTCGTGGAGCCGGTCCCCAGGCCCACGACCATCCCCTCGCTCACCAGTTCGCAGGCCTTCTCGGCCGCGTTTTTCTTCTCGAGCTCGCTCCCGGATAGATTCTTCATCGTGGGAAGAAAGGCGTCGCGCCCGCAAAAAAGTTACGGTGCAGAGAGGCCGCGAGCCGTTTCATGACAGTGCGTAGCGTACACAGGGCGCGGTTAAATCCCGCAGAGAACTCGTTTGATGATAAATGGATATTTTCATGTTAAGGCTAATGAAAATTAGGCCTTGCCCATGCAATTCGACCCCTGTCACGCTCGCCAAGGGCGCCAGGTAGCCAGGAGCGCCAAGGACTGATTAGTTAAGGCCGTATCACAATATCTGTATAAGCTTGGCGCTCATGGCTTCATGGCGCCCTTGGCGAGCGTGACAGTAGTCGCATAGCCTATATAAGGAAAAATTTTCATGGAACGCAGTTACTATTTATATTTCCGTTTGCCCTGTCTAAAAAGGAAACTGCGCTCTCCGCGCTCCTCTGCGGTCTCTGCGGCCTTTAACCATGTCTTGCAAAATGCTTCGCGGGCGCAGACAATACCGGCGTACTCAAGTATAGCCTACTTCTGGCCACTCACCTGTTTCTCGATGGCCGCGTACTGGTCCATGAACGCCTTGATGTCCAGCGAGCCGGAGGTGTCCACCACGCCGATGGCGGCGACAGCTGTGCCGTCCAGCATGATGGGGGCGATGATGACAGGGATGCCTTTGTACGCGCCGGACCCGGGCCGGCCCTTGACGACGCGGTTCTCACGCAGGGACTGCTCCAGCATCGGCCCGGTATATGCTCTCGACCGGACCGCCCCGTTTTCTACCTGTACCCCGGGCCGGTTCCGGCTGCGCATGGTGACCGGCAGCCCGGCAAAGAGCTGGTGCACGCACATGGCGATGCCCGTCAGGTCGTCCGCGGTAGAGTCGAAGGTAATCGTAATCCTGTCCATAATATACCGTTATGTCCGCCGGGATATTATTCTTTAGGGCGGACGCGGTTCCCGGACTGATGACAGAGTAACGAACTGATTTCGACAAACTCTTTCAGGCTGAGCATGCCAGAGGTGTCGATTACTCCGATGGCGGCCACCGCCCGGCCCGCCGCGTCGAAAATGGCCGACGCGTACATCGGGATGCCGGCGAACTCCCCGCAATCGGCGTGCGTTTTTTGGACCGGTGCTCCGCTAAAGACGCCATCCAGGGCTTTGCTCTCGCAGGTCAGGCCTCTCGCGTGGCCGTCTGTGATGATCACGCCCGCGTCATTGCGGGCCTTGACCGCCACGGGCATCCGGCCGATGACGTTGTGTACCGATAGCGCGATGAGCATGAGCTGTTCCGACGTCATGTCCCGTCCGGCCTCGAAAGACATCATCAGAAACTTTCTCAGAACGTGTAATTTTATTATTTTCCGGCGGATATCGAAGATTGGGATAAGCCGGACTCGCGGATGTGTGATCGTTCTTCGGATATTTCCGGGAATGAAACGCAGTCTTTACCGCCGTTGCCCTGCAGGCTAGAAAAGTATTTTATGGATAGAAAGTAATTCGCAGTTCAATGGCCTTGGACCTGGCATTTGACTATACGTTGTTCATTCAGGCACTCGTAGGCGTCTTTGTCATTGTCAACCCGTTCGGCAACGTGCCGCTGTTCATATCGCTCACCACGAAGATGACGTCCGTCGAACGGAAGGCGGCGATCGTCAAGTCCGTCGTCATCGCCACGGCCATCCTGCTGGTCTTCGCGCTCATCGGCCAGACACTGTTCTCGATGCTTCACGTGACCCTTAGCTCGCTGCGGATCGCCGGGGGCTTCCTGCTGCTGGCCATCGCCTTTGACATGCTGATGGGCCGGAGCCCGGCCTCCAAGATCGACCAGGACGAGGAACGGGAAGCCGTCGCGGTCACGCCCATGGCTACGCCGCTGATCGCCGGGCCGGGGGCGATGAGCACGGTCATGGTCCTGATGAACGAAGCCCACGTGGCTGCGGTGAACAAGCAGATGGGCAGCGTGCAGGAGACCGAGCTGAAGCTGTGGATTATCGTGGCTATACTGATCGCTATGGGCGCGGCATTCATCGTACTGATCAACTCCGAGCGGGTCTATTCGTTCATCAGGAAGGACGGCTCGCGGGTGCTGACCAAGGTCATGGGTATCGTGCTGGCCACCATCGCCATCGAGATGGTCGTCAGCGGCCTGCACGAGGCTTTCCCGGTGCTCATCGGCACTGCCACTTCGGCGGTGGGCCTTTAACTTCGGTTTCCCCGAATCCGGGATAACGTCATATCCACGGCATCCCGAGGATTCGCGGCATCCATTTAATTCATATAAAATAAGAACTATAATATATGCCCGGCGTTAATTAAATAAATAGCTATAGACTATCATTAGTGCATAGGGGGGCTATTGTCCGGATAACTGTATTTACAGAATCGGCACAGGTGGAGGCATGCACCGGTATTTTACATTAACTCTGGAACATATGACCCTGCAGGTTTATTGATCATGAATGTGGCGGAGGGCGGAAAGCCCAGCATAGCGATCGTGGACGACGAGCCGGATCTGCAAAAGCTCTATAAGCTGGCGATAGCGTCGAACGGGTACCGGATAGCCTACGTCGCCAGCGACGGCACGGAAGCGCTGGAGAAACAGCGCGTGGTCGCCGGCAAGCCGGACATTATCATCATGGACCACCGCATGCCCACGAAAAACGGCGTCGAGACGACGAAAGAGATCCTTTTTACCTACCCTAAGACCAGGATCATTTTTGTCTCCGCGGACGAAGCCGTGGAGAAAGATGCGATGATGGCAGGCGCGTCACGCTTTCTCAAGAAGCCTATCTCGCTGCGCGACCTGCTGAAAAACATCGACGAAGAGGCCCGATCGGTCATTGCAACATAATGGCGGAAAAGGCCGGTTCGCCCGGAGCACCCTCGCCCCCGGCTATCCCGGCCCTATGTCTGCTGCAATCATCTGATGAGGCTGCCGGTCGACGCCGAAGTGACGTTCTTCGCGTACCGGGCCAGGTATCCCCTCAGCTGCTTTCGCTTCGGGACAAACGTCTTTTTCCTGGCCTCGATCTCGGCTTGCGACAGCTTCACGTCCACGCGTTTC
Organism: Methanocella sp. PtaU1.Bin125; assembly: GCA_002067315.1. Lineage (GTDB taxonomy): Archaea > Halobacteriota > Methanocellia > Methanocellales > Methanocellaceae > Methanocella_A. The sequence goes on from MVRA01000058.1 coordinate 20,848, forward strand.
CCGGGGATGTCGATCTCGACGACATCGCCGTCCCGCAGCAGCCCGATGGGGCCGCCGTCGACCGCTTCGGGCGAGACGTGCCCGATGCAGGGCCCGCGTGTGCCGCCGGAGAACCGGCCGTCGGTGATCAGGGCCACGGACTCGCTCAATCCCATGCCGGCGATGGCGGACGTGGGGCCGAGCATCTCCGGCATACCCGGGCCGCCGCGGGGCCCGCAATAACGGACGACGACCACGTCGCCCGGCCCGATCTGTTTGCCCAGGATCGCCTTTGTCACGTCGTCCTCCGAGTCGAAGACCTTCGCCTTTCCGGTGAACTTCATCATCTTCTCCGTCACGGCGCCGCTCTTGACCACGGCGCCCTCGGGGGCCAGGTTGCCGTACAGGATGGAGATGCCGCCCGTCCTGTGGACCGGGTTATCGGGCGAGCGGATGACCTCGCGGTTCAGGACTTTCGCCGCCTTCGCGATCGCCAGGATGCTACTGCCGCCGACCGTGGGCACATCCGCCAGGCCTTTGATCTGGCTGAGCACCGCGGGGATGCCGCCGGCCTCGTCGAGGTCCTTCATCGAGTACGGGCCGCCGGGGCCCATGTGGCACAGGTGCGGGGTCTCCTTGCTGATGCGGTCGAAGTCGTCGAGCCCGAGCCGGACGCCGCCCTCCGCGGCGATCGCGGTCAGGTGGAGCACGGTGTTGGTCGAGCCGCCGATCGTCATGTCGAGCCGGATGGCGTTCTCGAACGACGCGCGCGAGACGATGTCGAGGGGCTTGATGTCGGCGTTGACCAGTTCCACGATGCGCCGTCCGCTGTCGTGGGCCAGGCGCTCCTTGCCGGCGCTGACCGCGTGAGCCGTCGCGCAGCCGGGCAGCGAAAGGCCCAGCGCCTCGGTCATGCAGGCCATAGTGTTGGCCGTGTACAGGCCCTGGCAGCTGCCGCACCCGGGGCAGCAGGCATCCTCGATGCGCTTCAGCTCTTCCGGGGTGATCTTCCCCGCCTGCAGGCTGCCGACGCCCTCGAAGGACGTGATCAGCGTGATGTCCCTGCCGTCCAGCCGGCCGGGCAGCATCGGGCCGCCGGTGAGGACGATGCACGGCAGGTTCATCCGCAGCGCGGCCATGAGCATGCCGGGGACGATCTTGTCGCACGTCCCGAGCATAACGATGCCGTCGAACCGGTGCGCTTCCGCCATGACCTCGATGGAGTCGGCGATGATCTCCCGGGAGGGCAGCGAGTACTGCATCCCCTCGTGGCCCATGGCGACGCCGTCGCAGATGCCGATGACGCCGAACTCGAACGGGACGCCGCCCGCCCCGCGTATGCCCTGGCGGACCTTTTCGGCCAGATCTCGCAGATGCTTGTGCCCCGGCACGATGTCGTTCCACGCGTTCGCGATGCCGATGAACGGCTTGCCCATGTCCTCGTCCGTCACGCCCACGGCCTTGAGGAGCGCCCGGTGAGGCGTCCTCGCGATGCCCTTCTTGACCTCGTCGCTTCGCATTCAAATGCCCCTTATCAGGTAATAAAACGATACCGTTTCTTTAAATCTACTGCCGCATATGTGCGGCTGACGCTATATATTTTCTACCAGAGGCAAACCGTTGGCCGCACCGCCTGCCTCGCGCGCGGACGCGATACCTGCCCGGGCGACCGCAGGCATTACGAGGGTAGTGCAACAGGTAGCCATGCCATCCATTTGCCTCCATGCTGCCGTTTACATCACGCCTTTTTTATAAATTTCGCTAGTACATAAAGTTAATAATTATGGAGAATGTTATGACTTATCGATGCAGGACTTTCTCGTTGACACGTACGGGCGGAAGATCAGCAGCCTCCGGGTCTCGCTGACCAACCGCTGTAACCTCCGGTGTATCTACTGCCACAACGAGGGCGAGAACAACAGCGGAAAAGAGATCACCGTCGACGAGGTGGCGCAGATCGCCCGGATAGCGGCGAGGCACGGCGTCGACAAGATCAAGTTCTCGGGCGGCGAGCCGCTGCTGCGCACGGACTTCGAGGACATCCTGCGGGCATTACCGGACCTGCGGGACGTGTCGGTGACCACCAACGGCACCCTGCTGGCGCCGCGGGCGCAGAGCCTGAAGGACAGCGGGCTGGACCGGGTCAACGTGAGCCTGGACTCGCTGAGCCCCGACCGGTTCGACTTTATCACGAAGTGCCCTGCCGGCTATATCGAGCGGGTGCTCGACGGCATCAGCGTCGCCCTCGACGTCGGCCTGACGCCGGTGAAGATCAACATGGTCTACCTCAAGGACGTCAACGAGGACGAGGTCGAGAAGATGATCGACTTCATCCGGGGCAAGCCGCTGGTCCTGCAGGTGATCGAGCTGATGAACTTCAAGGGCGCGTTCAGCTACCACGCCGACGTGGCCGCGCTGGAGCAGAAGATCAAGGCGAAAGCGGACAAATTCGTCTGCCGCGAGATGCACCGGCGGACGAAGTACTACCTGGACGGCGCCGAGGTCGAGATCGTCCGGCCGATCGATAACTCCGAGTTCTGCATGAACTGTAACCGGCTCCGCGTCACGTCCGACTGCAAATTAAAGCCGTGCCTGCTGCGTAACGACAACCTGGTCAGCGTACGCGGCATGACGGATGAAGAGCTCGAGAGAGCCTTGCGGCACACGGTCAGTATCAGGGAACCGTTCTTCAAGAGCCTGAGCTCCCATATCCCGGGCAAGGGCAAGGCAAAGATGCCGGAATAATGGCAGCGTCCCGTCACACGGCGTGATTGCAGGCCCGTTTTTTCAAAGCTATTGCACCTGACGTCTATGTGACCTTCGCGTTCCAGGACCGCAGGAACTCTTCTTCCCCGACAGACTGCAATTGCTCCTGGTTGTCCAGAAAATTTTGGCCATACTTTAGCCACCGTTTCGCAAAGGCCTTGAACTTTTTACAGGGATATTCCGGGCACTGGTGACAGTGTACGATGCCTTTTTCCTTGCAACAGAGATGGAAAGTCTTGCAGCGCTCGCACCGGTCCGTGCGGGCAGCGCCGGGGCAGGGCTTCCGTTCCCGGGTGTAGACGGGACAGCCGCCGCAGAAGCAGCCGCAGGCGGGCACTCTGCCTTCATAAGTCTTCAGCTTATTCACGCTCACTCCTCCCGCCGGCCTGCCGCAACGGTCGCACCGGTAGTGGTAGAACCTGACGGTGCCGCCGCAGTACGGGCACGTGGACCGGCGCCTCTGCCAGGCGATGTACTCTTCCGGCCCCATCTCTTTCATCTTTCCGAAGATCCCCGGGATCTCGTGCCGGTACCGGAACTCCGGCTCTCCGACGTGCGGGTCGAGCAGCTTCTTCCGGTAGATGGTACAGGGGAACCGGCCGCACTCGATACAATATGATACCTTTTCCGCATGATAGCAGCAGTTCCTCACAGTCAGTCATGCTCGCCCTGTCAACAATGGTGAGATTAGGACTGTAGATATAAGTGACTATTGTTTTCACCCCCTTCGCCCGGGGGCCGGGAGTATCGTTTCACGGCGCTATGTCCGCCTCGTACAAACTATTTTAACCATCGCGGCATATGTATAATAATCGTAAATCGGAGTATGTATGGAGCTTTCTGAGCTGGTCCGCACGCTGGAGGAGATCGCGCCCCCGGAGCTGGCGGAAGAGACGGACGAGGGCCGGATCGGCCTGATCGTGCCCGGGACGAGGGACGTGAAAAAGATAGCCATAGCGCTGGACCCGACGCCCGCGGTCATCAGGAAAGCGGCTGACGCCGGAGCGAACGCACTGATCGTCCACCACACGCTCATCTGGAACCCGCTGACGTCCATCGACTACGGCCTGGCCCGCTCGCTCAAGACGCTGCTCGATCATCGCATGTCGCTGTACGCGATGCACACGAACTACGACCGCGCCCCCGGGGGCGTGAACGACACGCTGGCCGCCCTGCTCGGGCTGACGAGCGTCGTGTCCATCGACCTGGCCTGTGCCGGCTTGATCGAAAAGCAGAGCCTCGCGACGTTCGCGGCCGCCGCGGCGAAGGCGCTGCGCACGGACGTCGGGGTGGTCGGCGACATGGATAAGAAGATCTGCACCGTGGTCACCTCGGCCGGGAGCGGCTTCCGGGAGGCGCTGCCCGTCGCAAAGCGGCTCAACGCCGACGTGCTGCTCTCCTCGGAACTGAAGCACGACGTGATCCGGGACCGGGGCGACGTCGCCCTGATCAGCGCGCCGCACTACTTCACCGAGGCCCCGGCGATGAAAAAGCTGGCCGACCGGCTCAACGATGCGCTCCCGGCCGAGTTCATCGACGACCCGCCGGCGATCAGGGTGATCCGGGCGTGAGCGTGCTGGAAGAGCTGATGACCGCCGGACACCTCACGGCCGAGCTTGAGCAAAAGATCGCCCGGGAGCACGGCATCAGGGGCCGGAAAGCCATCGACCTGGTCCGCGCGGGGCGGGTGAAGAAGTACCGGGACTTCTTCGTCGTGGAAGGCAAGGGCGACCTGTACGTCGTGGAAGGCGACTTCTGCACCTGCCGGGACTACCTGTACCGGCTGTCGAAGAACGGCGGGCTGTGCTACCACTCGCTGGCCGTCCGCATCGCCGCCGCCACCGGGGAATACGAGCCGGTGGACGAGTGGTACTCCGATCACATCCTGCGGCGCGAGTACGGAGAGGGACAAACATGAGAGTGTGCATACCCAACAACGATCGAAAAGTTTCACGCCACTTCGGCAAAGCGACCGAGTTCGCGATCGTCACGATCGAGGACGGCAAGTTCGTAAAGGGAGAGGTCGTCCCGAACCCGGGCCGGGAAACGGTCAAGGTCCCGGTCTTCGTCGCCGGGCTCGGCGTGACCCACGTGATCGCCGCCGGCATCGGCAACCCGGCCGTCGCGCTGCTGAACGAGCAGGGCATCGAGGTCTACTCGGGCGCGATGGGCATGGTGGACACCGTGCTGGAACGGTTCATGAAAGGCGAGCTTGCGAGCAAGAAAATGAGCTGCGCCGGCGAGAACAAGTGCGGGGCCCAACACCCCAAAGACTAAGCCGCCAAGTTTCCAAGAAGAGTCGCCAGGGCGCCACTGTAGAAACTAAGAGTCGCCAGGGCGCCAAGATCTTTTTAAATTCAAGATTCCAAGGTACTAAGAAGATACAGGGATGCTGAGTCTAATTTTTATTTACGTTGTCAAGTATAAATGAAGTTGTCTAAACTGATATTATATTTATTCTTAGCTACTTGGCGCCTTGAAACAAAAAAATCACTTGGCCTCTTGGCGCCTCTTAGTTTCTACAGTGGCGCCTTGGCGACTCTTCGTGGAAACTTGGCGGCTTCAGAGGTCGATGCGTCGTTCGACTTCTTTCGGGTCGTACTTCAGCGACACCAGCCGGCTCTGGCCGCGGGTGCCCTTGCCGGTGCTGCTCAGCGTGACCAGCTTGAGGGTCTCGAGGCGGTTCACCATCTCGTAGAACGACGTGTAGCCCAGGCCGGTCTTTTCCTTGAAGCAGTCGTACAGCTCGCCGGACATGAGCTCCTGCTTGCCGACGTCGATCATGCACTTCAGGATGACCTTCTCCTCCTTCTTCAGGCTCCGGACCACGTAGTTCAGGTGCACGTACCGCGAGCCCTCGTAGGCCTTCGCCACGTCCTCGGCGGAGATGGTACGGCTCGCCCGGCGCTCGGCGTTCAGCCCGGCGCGCTTGAGCATGTTGATGCCCACCCGCAGGTCGCCGGTCTCCGCCGTGTAGCCGGTGACGACGTCCAGGAGCTCGTCGGAGATGACGTTGGGGAAGAAGCCGTAGCGGATGCGGTACCGCAGGATGTCCTTGATCTCCTCGCGGGTGTACTGCGGAAACACGATCTCCTCGGGCAGGAACACGGACTGCACCTGGGGGGAGAGGTCTTTCGCCATGTCCAGCGTCATATCGCTTAAAATCGAGATCACGCCCACTTTGGCGCCGGGCTGCACCTCGTGCATGCGCAGCAGCGAGTAGAGTACATCATCGATCTCCTTGCTCATCATCAGGTAGTTGATATCGTCCAGCGCGACGATGAGGACCTTCTTCTTCTCGACCAGGTGCTTGGCGATCTGGGAGAACAGCTTCTTGAACGAGATGCCGGAGGACGGGGGCGGGTAGCCGAACAGCTTCTTGAACACCTGCGCGAAGATCGCGTACCGCGTCGAGTCCACCTGGCAGTTGATGTAGACGGGCAGGACCTTCTGGGTGGCGTTCTCCACCTCTTCGAAGACTTTAAGCACTGCGGACGTCTTGCCCGTGCCGGGCGCGCCCCGGCAGTAGGCGTTGAGCGGCGTGGCGCCGCGGAGGGCCGGGCCGATGCTGAACTGGAGCGACCGCATCTGCGACTCCCGGTGCAGGAGGTTCTCCGGCAGGAAGTCGAGCTCGAAGTACTGCTCCTCCCTGAAGATGGTCTGGTCCCACAATAACAGGTCCTTGTTCATAAGCGGCCTCCGATGCCCGGGCACGGCAGCAGTGAGCATAAGGTCGGGCGCTGCCTCCCGGCAATAATACTTTCAATTTGCTTTAGTATGTGCTTGTCCCCTTAATATACTAACGGGAATGCGCAGTGAAAGTATTGTTTCTTTGATGATAAATAGCTTCTGCAGGCCTGTTTTTAGTATTTTCGGAACATGCAGGTTAGATCACGGTCAAAGACGCCAGGATTTGTTGATGGCAAACGGGTGTTTTCGTGTGAAAGGAAAGAAAAATATCTCCTATCCGGGGGTCGCTGTAGCCCTGATGTCATGTGTGACGGAACTCAGGGCGCGGTTAAAGACCGCAGAGACCGCAGCTTTCCTTTTAGTTTTTCACAATGCCTATCTATAAGAAAAACTGCGGTCTCTGCGCTCCTCTGCGGTCTCTGCGGCCTTTAACCATGTGGCCGTTCCTTCACGCATAGCAGGACAACGACCCAATTTTCATCATATCATACCTGACAAGTGCACCTAACATCAGACGACATCTGGCGGCACCTATTTGACCATTTCGAGGAACTCTTCCAGGTACATGGTCCCCGGCAGCGGGGTCGCGCGCGCGGCGGGCTCGATGGGGAATATTTTCAGCACCCCCGGCCTGCAGACGGTCTCGCACCGGCCGCAGCCCTTGCATCGCGCCGGGTCGACGGACGGCCCGCGGTGGATGTCGACGGTGATCGCGCCGAACGGGCAGACGTGCACGCAGTTGGTACAGCGCGTGCAGTCTTCGACGGGCGTCACGACCTTCGAGATGCCGAAGCCGGCGATGCCGTCGATGAACGCGCGGGAAGCCTTCCGGGTCTTGAAGGCGAGGCAGCAGCAGGGGCAGCACGAGCACAGCTCCACGGTGCTGCGGGGGTCGGCGCCGATGGCGTGGAACTCGGTGGTGGACCAGATCACGTTCGTGATCAGCCCCAGAGTGCGGGCCCGTTCGAGGTGCGCCAGCGCGTCCTCTTTCGTTATCGGGTGCACCCGGCCGTGCAGCCCGATCTTGCGCGCGCCCTGGCCGAGGAACAGGCAGCCCAGGCCGATCGGGTAGTCCCGGCAGCTGTGGCTTTCCCGGCAGAAGCAGACGTCGGTGGCGGCGATGTACGAGGCACCGTCCACGAGGCGCCGGGCCGCGTCAAAAGGCACCACCGCCGGGTTGCTCTTGATGGCCGCGCCCACCGGGATGGTGACGGTCCCTGCCGACCCATCGGCGGGAATCGTAAGCACCCGGAGCCGCTTCTGCGCGGCCATGCGGTCGATCAGCGTGCCGACCAGCGGCAGCCGTGACAGCTTCAGTCCCGCGCTGACCGCCCGGTATGTCAGGGCGCCGACGACGCCGTAGCCCTTGCCCCCAGAAGCACTGTCTTTTTCCGGCATACGGGCTAACGTTACGCGCTTATAGATTATAAACTTCTTAGTGCGATGCCGCGAAAAAATGAGGGATCGGTCAGGTGATGTGGTACCCGGCCGAAGCCGTATCCCTGGTGACTTCCGGCCGGTCCCCGACGCTCTGCCGGTAGAACGTCGCGACGATGTACGCCATGGCAGCGTACATGGCGATCATCAGGAAAGGCAACAGCAATATCGTGATGATCAGCAGCTCGCAGATCAGCAACACAACGCTGAAAACTATGTTCGATGCAATGAGAAGCACTACCATGATCACGGCGCCGCCCGGGTTCGACCTGATCAGGCCGACGGCCCGTAGCGGGTTCAGGCCCTGGAGCAGGCTGCCCGTGTCGGCGTATACCGCCCACTGGATCATGTTCAGGAAGAAGAGGACCATGACGAAGGGGATCGCCAGCAGCATCAGCGCCATGGCTAAGAAGATCAGGATAGTGCTTTCGGACCCGGCAGCCAGGAACATGAGCAGGAAGCCCGGCGCGAAACAGATCATCTCCACGATGACGGCCTCGAGCAGGATGACGGTGGTCAGGGCCCCGTCTTTCACCAGGCCGGCGGGCGACTCGAGCCCCGTGGGCATCACGATGCCGCCGCCGATCACGGTTTTCATACACTGGATGACGAACCCCAGCAACAGGAAACTCACCGCCAGGGCAGGGAGGTAAGACAGGAGCACCAGGGCAATGACGGCGAGAGTATTGTCGTAGAACAGGATCATCCCGGAAAACATGATGACCATCATCACGATAATCGACAGCGCAAAGGCTATGCCCCAGACGGCAAGGCCGGTCACGTTTGAGACGCTGAATTTCAGCGCATTGACTAAGATATCCCCGGGATTCTCATCGCTAACCATTTAAATCCTGTGTATAGTGAACGTAATCAATTATTAATTTATTCTAATGATTGTTGAATCGCCCCATGCGGGCCCCGGGTCCCGCGAGGTACTGACGTACGCCCTTCTTATAAATATTAAGAGTTCCTAACAGATATATGATGGAACAGCTCGCGGTCACCGCCATCGGCTATGTGCATAACAGCGCCACGCCGGACATCCACTCGGAGGAGTTCCGGCACCTCGTCTCGGACATCGTGATCAAGCCGGAGTACGCCGACGGTCTCATGGACATCGAGGAGAACGAGTTCCTGACGATCGTATTCTATTTTAACCGCAACGACGGCGAGTACCGGCTGCGGCTACACCCCCGGGGCGACGAGGCCCGGCCGATCACCGGCCTCTTTAATACACGAAGCCAGTTCCGGCCCAGCCCGATCGGCGTCACGGTGGTAAAGCTTATGGCCCGGAAGGGCAATACGCTGGTGGTCGAGGGCCTCGATGCGCTGGACGGGACGCCCGTACTGGACATCAAGCCGCACGTCCTCACGTTCGACGAAGGGAAGGAGATCGATGATCCAGGGAAAAACCGGGTTAGAAAGCCTCGTTAAGGGCGGGCTGGTAGAAGGCGCGGTCGACGCGGCCTCGCAGACACAGGTGAACGGCCTGGAGCTGACAGTCGCGAGAGTCGAGGCGTTCTACGGCCCGGGGCGCATCGGATTCGACAATGCCGACCGTGCGCTGCCGCTGTACAAAGAGCTCGAGTGGGGCCGGGACGGGTGGCTGTACCTCCGGGAAGGCTGCTACAAGATCGTCTTCAACGAGATCGTCGCCATTCCGAAGGACATGTGCGCCGTCGCGCGGCCCCGGTCGAGCCTGCTGCGGATGGGGGCCACGGTCGAGACGGCCGTCTGGGACGCGGGATACCGGGGCCGGAGCGAGGCGCTGCTGATCGTCCACAACCCGGCGGGTTTCTATGTCAAGAAGGACGCCCGGGTGATCCAGCTCGTCTTCATGCGGCTCGAGAACGCGGTGAGCCAGGGCTATGCCGGCCGCTACATGAACGAGAACATCAATTGAGCTACTCGACGGCCGGCAGCATGATCACGAACTTCGCGCCCTGCGTGTGGTCCCCGGGGACGCGGTCCTCGGCCCACACCGTGCCGTGATAGTCGTCCACGAGTGTCTTGACCAGATACAGGCCGAGGCCCCTGCCGGTGGCCTGGGTGGCCCCGCGCTGGAACCGCACGAACAGCTGCCCCTTGATACGGTCGGGTATGCCGGGGCCGTTGTCCGCCACGCTGATGAGACAGTACGCTTTGCCGTCCTCCAGGACTCTTTCTACGTTTATGTTGATGGCCAGGGGCCCGGAGGAGTGCTTGATCGCGTTGCCGATGATGTTCGAGAACACGTCGAACAGCAGGTCGTTGGCCATGACGAAACAGTCGCAGCCATTGAATTCGAAGCGGATGTCCCGCCCTGACACGCCGGCGTATCGGGGCAGGACGTCGCCGATGACGCCGCGGACGTTCATCCGGGCGGCACAGAAGCCTCCCTCCCGGGCGCGCTGAAGGCTCGTGACGTTCCGGATGAGCCGGGAGCTGCTCTCCAGCGCTTCGAGCGGCTTGTTCAGGAGCGCCCTCGTCTCGTCGCTCAGGTCCCCCCGGCTCAGGACGAGTTCCAGGTACCCGATGCCGATCTGGTTCATGTTGTTAATGTCGTGGCTCATCAGGTCCAGGTACAGTTCCGCCTGAGCCTTTGCGTCCTGCAGTTCGGTCTCCGCGAGCTTGCGCTTGGTAATGTCCTGGATAATGCCATAGATCCACGCGGGGTTGCCCGCGGGGTCCCGGGCAAGACGGTCGGCCACACAGTTCACGTATCTTAGGCTGCCGTCCCGGGCGACGATGCGAAAATCGATGTCGAACAGGCGGTTCTCGCGGACCGCGGCATCGAAGGCCCGGGAGACCAGTTCGTGGTCTTCGGCAAATACGCTCGACAGGACCATGTCTTTGGTCGGCAGGAGCGCTCCCGGCTCGTAGCCGAAGATCCGGTAGACTTCGTCCGACCACTGCATCCCGTCGGTCTTCAGGTCCCACGCCAGGTTGCCGACGTGGGCAATTTTCTGGGCCCGGGCGAGGATGGTCCGGCTTTTCTTCAGCGCGTTCTCGGCGAGCTTGCGCTTGGTGATGTCGCGGATGTACGCACAGTTGTATTCCTCCCCCCGGAACTGGAGGTAATTGTTCATGATCGCGACCGGGATGAGCCGGCCGTCTCTGGTCCGGAGCGTCGACTCGGCGTGGCAGGAGCCCGACTCTTTCAGGGATTGCCATATCTCCGGCCACTTCTCCTTCAGTGTCTCCGGCTCGATGTCCCATGCCTTCATCACGAGCATCTCGTCCCGCGTGTAGCCTGTCGCCCGGCAGAGCGCGTCGTTGACGTAATTCAGGCTCCCGTCAGATTTTATCCACGCGATGAAGTCGGCGGCCCGGTCGATCGAGAACCGTGCCAGCATCAGCGATTTCTCTGCCCGGTTACGCTCGGCGATCTCGTTCTGCAGGGACTCGTTGACGCTGCTGAGCTGCCGCGTACGTTCCCTGACCTGCAGCTCCAGGGTATCGCGCATCCGCCGCAGGCTGTCCTCCGAAGCCCTTAAGCGGTCGTACAGGAGGTCCTTCCGGGCGGAAATCGTACCTACCAGGTACGCGGTGGCTACGAAAATGATGGCGCGGAGGAACGATTCATACGGCATCATGCCATCGGCCGCAAAGCTGAGGAAAATGTGGAGGACGCCGAGCGCCAGCGCAACGTAGACGGCTTTCCGGTGGTAAAAGATCCCGGCGAGAATAATGGGAATATAGAACAGGTGCGTGTAGACGACCTCAATCCCGAGAATCACGTTCACGTAAACGGCCAGGAATATGACGATGGCAAGGGTCAATCCCAGAATGACCGGGTAATATTTCCGGTATTTACTATTGCCTGCCAGCACCGCCTGGTCCATTGCCATCACTTTTCCGATCACGATAATTATCCGATTAAATCCCGAAATTCCGGCGAGAGATTATCCTTTGTAGCTTTTGGATAATATGTAATTGTATGCTGATGTATTTATAAAAATGTATATTCTGGATTATCGGGATTCTCTGTTCCTGCGGGCAGCTGCCGGCCCACGTCAGCTGCCTCAATCGCCGGCCGGCACTAATCGGGCTCGAACGACCGGAACGGTATCTGGCCGTGGGGCGTGCCCATACCCCGCAGCCGGTCCACGATCTCTTCCCCGGGCGCCAGATCGTCGAGCCCACGGAGGATTTTCCGGTAGCGGACGACGCCGTTCTTGTCGATCAGGAACACGGCCGGATATGCGGTATCGGTATCTTTGTCGTAGACGCCATATTCCCGTATGATATCGCCTTCGGGATCGCTGACGACGTGGAAGGGCAGGTGCAGGTCGAGTGCCAGGTTTTTGGCCACGTCGAACCCGTCCGTGCTGATCGCGACCGTATCGCCGTCCTCCCCGACGATGCGATCGAACTGCCTGCCGAGGATCGTCAGCTCTTCCCGGCAGGTCTGGCACTGGCTGTTCCGGTAAAAGAAGAGGACGATGTTGTACCGGCCCCGGTAGCCCGCCAGGTCGATGTCGTGGTACGTGACGTCCTTCGCCCGGAAACCCGGCGCCTCGTCGCCGACGTCCACTTTCCCGCGCATGCGATACATGTCTGCTATTCTGGACTGCGCGGATAAATTTGTATGCCGGGGAGTTTCAGCCTATCCGTTGATTTACTTCCCATGTCCGCGGCGCATTGATCAGGTCGAGGACCACGGCGTATACGCCGACCAGCGTGTAGGGAAAGATGAACCACGGCCGGACGAAGATGGACATCAGCAGGTCCGCGATGCTGCCCCGGCCCAGCGTCATCTGGAGCAGCGACTCGGCGGCGAACAGGATCGCGAAAGGCGCCCCGAAGGCGACGATCGCGTAGGGCGGCACCACGCCCATTAACAGCAGATAGCCGACGAAGCCCATCAGGATGACGGTCAGGAACAGGCCGATGGTGCCCAGCGAATAGACGAAGGCGGTCTGCAGCACCTTGGCGTTGATCTCGTCCTTCGACTTGCTCATGTACTTCTTGAGCGTGTCCACACTGCCCCGGGTCCAGCGCACCCGCTGGCTCCACCAGTCGTGCCAGTTGACGGCCGGCTGCTCGTAGCTCTCGATGGTGTAGTCGACGATCATGCGGTAACTCTTGTTGATCAGCTTCATGCCCAGGTCGCTGTCCTCGGTGAGGCTCTTCTCGTCGAAGCCCCCGATCGCGTCGAGCGCGCTCTTGCTGATGAAGACGTTGGACCCGTAGATCAGGTGGGCCCCGGTGATCATCTCGGAGAAGAACCGGGAAAAATTGTTGATGACCGTGTACTCGTTGCCGATGATGAACGTGAAGAGGTTGTAGTCCATGTTCCGGACCAGGAGCTTGCCGCCGATGCAGCCCAGCTTCGAGTCCATGGTGAACTGGGCCGAAGCCCGGCGGATGGCGTCCGGGTGGACGACGTGGTCCGCGTCGTAGAGGCCGATGACGTTGCCTTTTGCGTCCGGGAGGCAGATGTTGCACGCCCCCGCCTTGGTGCCCACGTGCGCCCCCTCGTTGGCGATAGCACGGACGTTCGGGTATTTCCCGGCCAGCCGCTGCGCGATCTGCGGCGTGGAGTCGGAGCACTTGGGCGGCTTCTCGTAGGCGATGATGATCTCCAGCTTATTCATCGGGAAGTTCGAGGCGAGGATGCTGCCCACGCAGGCCTCGAGCACCCGCTCCTCGTTGAGCACGGGTATGATGATGGTCACGGGCAGCAGATCGGCGTCGTCGACGACCGGCGCTCTCACCCGGCGGGACTGGATGGCCAGGCCGACGGCGAAGAACAGCGCGATCAGCGCGATTATGCCGGTAATAACGGAGGTCAGGACCCAGAACAGGTTTATCCAGAATTGTCTGTCTGTGATGGACGGGCCGCCGAAAAGGGCCGTATAGACGACCATCCCGGCCAGGATGCCCAGGGCCAGGAGTGTCAGGATCATTAAGGCAAACAATATCTGTTTTTTCATGTACAGACCCTAAGACTTTAAGCCTATATTCACCCCTGCTTCTATTTAAGGATACTCGATGAGCGCATGCGAAACAGGCTAATTACTTTATAGGAACACGGTAATATCCGTATAGCTGGCCCTGCCCGTCCGGCAGGGGGCCCTGCCCGTTCGACGAGAGGCCCGGCCTGTTGGGCGGAAAGCCCGGCCAGTCCGGCACGGTGACCATGCCGTAGTAATGATAACATACAAATATTCCGAGGAGCACTAAGAGTACATATGACATGTCCTTCAAGTGGGGATGCTGAATGATACAGGCGGCGGTGGAAGTCGATCAGGAAGAGCGCGTGATGGACGTGATCCTGGGCGTCGCCAAGAGCATCTCGAAGAGCGGCGAAGGCGGCCTGATCGTGATAGCGGAGCGGGCCGACGTCGAGGGGCTCTACGAGACCCACTACCCCCAGTTCACCTCGGCCTCGCCGATCACCGAGAAGGGCATGAACGTGGTCCTCGAGAAGCTGGCGACCATCGACGGCTCGATGATCATCACCCCGCGGGGCGAGCTGGTCGCTTACGGCGCCCGCCTGCTGCGATCGACCACGCTGCCGGGCTTCGGCACCCGGCACGCTGCGGCCAGCGGCATCACCGAGAGCATCCCGTCTGCGACCGCCGTACTCATCTCTGAGGAGTCGAGCTGGATCAAGCTGTTCCAGGCCGGCGACATCGTCCTCGAGATGGACGCGTCGGAAGTCAACCCCAACGTCATGGAGAAGGTCGCCGGGTTCCTCACCCGGGGAGACACCGCCCTGCTCGCGGCCGCGTTCCTGTCCATCGTCGTAGTCCAGGTATCGCCGGAGAGCATCGTCTTCATCGGCGGCGCGTACCTCATCGTAAAGTCTACGTTCGAGACGATCTCCTCGCTCCTCAAAGGCGTGGACAGCACCTGATCCCGGTAAAACGCCGGGCGCCGGCATACGAATCGCCTGCGGGCCTGTGGGTTCGCGCGCGTGAGACCGGCCGGGTAGTATCACTTCTAATCACAGTGATAATCGTATATCACTTGAAAATCTTGAATGTCAGCGACTTGTTCAGCGTAAACGCGTAGACAAAGCCGATGAAAGCGACTATGACCTTGGAGACCATGACGATGACGTTGGAGTCCGGGTTGTTGAAGACCATGTCCACGAAGACGAACATCAGGCCCAGGGTCAGCAGGTACTGGGTGAACGCGATGATGGAGAACGAGGCGAACTGGAAATGTACCTGGTTCGACCTGTTCCGGAACGTGAAGGTCTTGTTGAAGTAGAAGCTGACGCTCATGCCGATCAGGTAGCTCATAGCCTGTGCGGTCAGGTAGAAGACGTCGAGATAGTTTTTGAAGATGTAGAGGAATGCCATGTCGACCAGCGTGGCGAGCACGCCGACCATCAGGGCCTTGACCAGCTTCTTATAGTCCCTGTAGACCCCGACAAACGCGGTGTCCGCCTTTTTTATCACTTCGATCAATGACACACCTGCATGTATTTTTCAATGTTTATATCATAGCTGTGAAATTTTTCAGCATTCTCAGGCCGACGGCGCCGCTCTTTTCCGGGTGGAACTGGGCCCCGACGGCGTTACCGGCCTCATTTGCCACGATGGCGGTAAAGTCGCCGCCATATTCGGCAGCCGCGACCGTGCCGGCGTCGACCCCGGCGCGGTAGGAGTGGACGAAATAAACGTAAGAGCCGTCCGCGATGCCCGTGAGCAGCGGGTGCTCTTTCCGGACGGAGAGCGAATTCCAGCCCATGTGGGGGACCTTGAGGTTGCCGCTGAAGCGCGTGACCCGGCCCGGCACGACGCCGAGGCCCTTGATCAGCCCGCCTTCCTCGCTTTCCTGGTAGAGCATCTGCATGCCGAGACAGATGCCCAGGAACGGGACACCGGCCTCGATCCGCCGGCAGATGACCTGCTGCAGCGGAGCGACCTGGCGCATGCAGGACTCGAACGCGCCCACGCCCGGGAGCACGATCGCGTCCGCGGCCTCGATCTCCCCGGGGTCGCAGGTCATCGCGCCCGGTGTGCCTACGAAGGCCAGCCCCCGCTCCACGCTGCGGATGTTCCCCGCGCCATAGTCCACAATCGCGATCTTCAAGATTCCTCTCTCCGGAACTTCACCAGCGGGCAGATGTCGATGCACTCGCTACACGCGGTACAGGCCTCGCTGATGATAGCTTTGTGATTTTCTTTAGTAATAGCATTTGTGGGGCACGTGCCGACGCAGACACCACAGCCGATGCATAGCATCCCGCGCCGTACGGCCCGCTCGGTCCGGCGGGCCAGTGCGACGGCGGTGGCCTCGTCGCGCGCGCGGACCACCACGGCCCCGGTCGCGTAGACCTGGATGCTACCGCCGTCCACCGGTATAAAGATCACCCCGTCCATGGACTTCACCTCGCCCAGCGGCCGCAGCATGACCTCGAGGCGCTCCATGTCCAGCGGCGCGTCGAAGCTGCCCTCGGCACTTACCGAGCCGTCCTTGCAGGGCCGGTATCCCGACGCCAGGGCGAAGTTAAGCTCCCCGACCTTGCCCTCGGGTGCCGTCTTCTCGATGCCCAGCGACTGCCGCAGCTCTTCCCACTGTCTGGGGAGGCGGCGCCACCGCCACAGCCCGTAGGTCACGTAACCCGGCGATAGCCCGACCCGACGGCAGTATTCCAGCAGGAACGCTTCCCACCGCTGCCACATCTCCGGGTGCTGCTGCTTCACGTACTCATAGTCGGCCAGGCTGGCGCTGGGGCACAGCCAGCAGCCGATACGGTCGAAGCCACGTTCGTATAGCACGTTGTGCGGCGCCTTCTCACGCATGAGGAACAGCCAGATGTGCAGGGCAGTCCACCCCTGGATGGGCGACGCGCCGGTCTGGTTGCCTACCCAAGGGTTCTGCCAGACCCGCTGGCTCTTCGCGCGGACCTCGGACTCGTAACGGCGCTGGCCGATGAAGGTGAGCACGCCGTGCGGGTAGCGGTTCTCGATGAAGTTGGTGATCGGGCCGAGCTTGCACACCTTGCAGCACCACCGCGCCTCCACCGAGGGCGGGCCGAAGCGGGGCGCCGCGTCCCAGAACGGTTCCGCGTCCACGATGCTGACGGAGAGGCCGTACTTTTCCGCGACCTCATGCACGTTGGCGGTCGTCTCGGGGAACTCCAGCCCGGTATTGATGTACATGACGTCGAACGCTGGCAGCGCCTTCTTCACCAGCAGCAGCGTCGCCAGGCTGTCCTTGCCGCCGGAGTAGGAGACGGTGACCGGCAGCTTCTGCTGCTCGACCGTTTTCCTGACAAAGCTGACCGCCTCGTGCTCGTAGCCGTCGAGGTAGTTCCGGTTTGCTGCGATGGCGTCGTCCCACGTCTGGCCGCCGGCCGGCACCGGGTGATCATCGTACCCGTTCCACCGGACCTTGACCGCCACGCCGCGTTTCCTCTGCCGCATGTCCGCGCCGGTCATCTTGGCCCGGCCGACGGCGATCGGCCGGCCGTCCAGCAGCACGACGACCTCGTCGTCGATCTGGATGTTCGCATCGCAGTCGACGACGCCCGGGCCGAGCATGTTGGAGCTGCCGAGCAGCGGCTTTTCGGCGCCGGGGTCGGCGATCACGTAGCCCTTCGTGATCTTCATCTGCTTCGCGGCATAGGCCCGGGGCATAAACATCCACTTGAGCCGCACCGGGTCGAAGCGCACCGCGCCGAACATCTGCCCGTCCACATAGATCTCGTCCAGCCGGTCCTCATAGGGGGCCTTGTTAAGCACGACCAGCTTACCGTCCAGCAGGTGACCGGAATGGCCGAATCCTTCGGTTATCGTACGCTCGACCAGGGCGACGTCGAACGAGAATGCCGGGCGGATGTCGCCGGGCGGGGTGACCTCGACCTTCCGGGCCTCGCCGCCGCACTTCGCGCACTTTTTGCCCAGCAGGGGCACATTGCACGCGTCACACCAGAACAGCGTCAGCTTGCCGAGATAAACGTGGCTCATCGCGGTGAGATGAAGTAGACAATATATATGAACTTTTACATTTCAGGCAGGGTAATTGCCAGACCTGTCCCGAAGGGCGCGAGGTCCGGCCGGGAGTGCGCTCACGCGCGCATGTTCGAACGGCCGATCACTCGTGCTCCCAGCCGGCCAGCGTGTACACGAACAAAAAAAGGTCGATGATCCCCAGCAGGATGAAAAACAGGACCAGGTAGACGCCCGTCGCCTCCGAGAGCGGCACGAGCGAGCCGATGACGCCCGCGTACAGGCCATAGAGGACGAGCCCTATGACAGCGCCGGCGACGACCTCGGCAAGAATCAGTACTATCCGGTTCATGCACTCCTCATTCACTGATCATGACAACAATTTAATTATCTTGTGGTTTATCTTTTACAGAGGAACCGTATGAGCTCGGCGAACATCTGGCTGGGCGCCAGTCTAATCTTCGGCATCCTCATGATCTGGATCGGCACTGTGCTGATGCTGGTCTGTATACCGCTGGCCCGGGGCGACGTGCGGGCTTCGGAGTACAGCTACCGGCCCGTACAGCTATACAGGCTCACCGACGAGGAGAAAGACCGACTGGGCAAGCCGACGGCGATCGCGTCGATGGCAGTCGCCGCGCTGTTCATCCTGTCGGGCCTGGCCTCCATCGCGCTGGGGGTGACGGTCAACGTGGGACCGGCGATCATGTACATGTTCCTGGGTACGGCGGTCCTGGCGGTCCTGGCCCTTCTCGGGATACTGTTGGCGTCTCTGTACTTCGTGGGCCTGGCGCGGGAGAAGAGCGCGGCGAAATGAAGACGTTTTTTCCGTAACATCTCTGTAACATATATGTGATAGCAACGCGTTCCGGGAAACTGATGATCGTCAGGATGAGCGACAATGGCGCGTCCGTGCGGCTGAAGCTGCGCGAAAAGCTGGAGGTCCGCCTGCCGGAGAGCCAGGTCTCGGGCTACGTCTGGGAATACAAAGAAGGCTGCCCGGTCCTGCGGCTGGACGACTCGGACTACGCCGAGCGGGGCCCGGCCAGGTTCAACGGCCTGGGGGAGCGGTCCTGGCATTTCGCGGCCGTGGCTACCGGCCGGTGCATACTCAATTTTTACCTGGTGCGGCCCTGGTCCGCGCCCTCGCTGGAGTTCAGCGTCGAAGCCGACGTCCGCTAACGACCCGCCCCCCCCATCGAAGCGATCGCGGCAGGGCAGCTTATTTATAGTTCGCATTTTAATAGCGGTTAATATTATTGCGAATACTCCGGAGGGTAACGGGTGACATCGGGAAACAGACGATTGGTGATCGCTTTCGCGCTGGCCGCTCTGGCGATGGCGGCCGCCGGCTGCGTGAGCGGAGGGCAGAGCACTCCGGGGGTTCCGACGGCAACGCCGACGCAGGGGACGAACGCATCAGCCTCCCCCGTGACGGCCGCCCTCCCGCCGATGGAAGAGGAGACGGCGTGGTACCCGGCCGCGGAAGCGGCCGCTAAAGCCTGGCAGAGCGACGCCGCGTTTATCCTGGCGACGGGTAATAACATGGCCCCTAACGGCACTGCGCTCCCGATCGACGGGCGGTCATGGCAGTGGACCTATCGCTTCGTATCGCCGGCCGCCGCGCAGATTTACACGGTCGGGCTCAAGGACGGGAAGATCGTTTCGAACAGCACGTCTGACCTGTGGGATAACGTCACGCCCAGCAACAGCATGATCAATCAATACGCGGGCCTCTACGGGTTCGACGAGCGCAAGATCGATTGCCCGCAGGCCATCAGGACGGCGAGCGCACAATACAGGGATTTGACCGGCAGCGATCCCGAAGGGCTGGTCACTTACGCACTGCTTAACAGCAAAGACGGCAAAACGAACGTCCGGAGCATGTACTGGAAGATGACGTTTCATAAAGACGACAGGCAAATCCCGGTCAAGGTCGACGCCCTGACCGGAAGCGTCATCGCCTGGTAGCCCTTCCGGCCACAGCGATGCATGGATATGCGTGGTATCGACAGGTAAAGCCGGGAAAATCCCGGCCTTCGGACATTGATGATTCGATCGGCAGCCGGGCCAATGCTAAAAGTCGTCGGTCATGATGACGCTGCCATGCCGGCCGTGCAGAGAAAATGGAAAGTTATTTATAGAAGTGTATTCTCATATTTCACCGCAATGCCCGCACGGCGGATACAGTTATCCAGGCGGGCGTTGACATGTGCACAATGATCGATTTCCGACCGGCGTGACTGAAAATCCCTGTATGCTAACGGCCTTATGGGGCTTGAGGGCAAGCAGGGCGGTCGTAAATTATATATAGAATTACAAGCACATAAATGCCTGCTACACAGGTTACTTCACATTTAAGGAGGTTACAGATTTGGCACAGCAACAGACTGGTCAACCAGTGATTATCTTAAGGGAAGGCTCCACCCGGACGAGGGGCCGCGACGCTCAGGGTATGAACCTCATGGCCGCGAGGGCCGTGGCCGAGGCCGTCAGGACGACGCTCGGGCCGAAGGGCATGGACAAGATGCTCGTGGACTCCCTCGGGGACGTCGTGATCACCAACGACGGCGTGACAATCCTCAAGGAAATGGACATCGAGCACCCCGCTGCGAAGATGATCGTGGAGATCGCCAAGACCCAGGACGACGAGGTCGGCGACGGGACGACGACGGCGGTCGTGCTCGCGGGCGAGCTGCTCAAGAAGTCCGAGGCCCTCCTGGACCAGGACGTCCACCCCACCGTGATCGCGTCCGGCTACAGGCAGGCGGCGGCCAAGGCAAGGGAAATCCTCAACAACCTCGCGTTCGACGTCTCGGTCAAGGATGAGACCCTGCTCAAGGAGTTCGCGATCACCGCGATGACGGGCAAGGGCGCCGAGGCCGTGGGCAATAAGCTGGCCGACCTGATCGTCAAGGCGGTCAAGGCTGTCGTAGACGAGAACGGCAAGGTCGACGTCGACGACGTCAAGGTCGAGAAGAAGGTCGGCGGCACGATCGGGGACAGCGAGCTCATCGAGGGCATCGTGGTCGACAAGGAAAGGATTCACCCGAACATGCCGAAGACCGTGAAGAACGCGAAGATCGCGCTGCTCGACTGCCCGCTGGAGATCGAGAAGACCGAGATCGACGCCAAGATCGAGATCACCAGCCCCGACCAGCTCCAGAGCTTCCTGGACCAGGAAGAGAAGATGCTCAAGGACATGGTCGACAAGATCAAGAAGACCGGCGCCACCGTCGTCTTCTGCCAGAAGGGCGTGGACGACCTCGTGCAGCACTACCTGGCGAAGGCCGGCATCCTGGCCGCCCGCCGGGTGAAGGAGTCTGACCTCAAGAAGCTGGCCAAGAGCACCGGCGCCCGCGTGAGCACCAGCGTGGACGAGCTGTCGAAGAGCGACCTCGGCGACGCCGGCCTCGTGGAAGAGCGCAAGATCGGCGACGAGAACATGATCTTCGTCGAGAAGTGCAAGGACCCGAAGGCAGTCAGCAT
Organism: Methanocella sp. PtaU1.Bin125; assembly: GCA_002067315.1. Classification (GTDB taxonomy): domain Archaea; phylum Halobacteriota; class Methanocellia; order Methanocellales; family Methanocellaceae; genus Methanocella_A. The sequence goes on from MVRA01000058.1 coordinate 42,102, forward strand.
GATCCTCCGCGGCGGCACCGAGCACGTGGTCGACGAGCTGGAACGCGCCGTGCACGATGCGCTCCGCGTCGTGGGCGTAGTCGTCGAAGACAAGAAGTACGTCGTGGGCGGCGGCGCCTGCGAGGTCGAGCTCGCGCTCCGGCTGAAGGAGTTCGCGTCGACCGTCGGCGGCAGAGAGCAGCTCGCTATCGAGGCATTCGCGGAGGCCATGGAGGTCATCCCGAGGACCCTCGCCGAGAACGCCGGCCTGGACCCGATCGACACGCTCGTCAGCCTGCGCAGCAAGCACGAGGGCAAGAACCCGATGAAGACCGCGGGCATCAACGTCTTCACCGGCGACGCCGTGGACATGAAGAAGGAGAAGGTCGTCGAGCCCCTCCGCGTCAAGACCCAGGCCGTCAGCGGCGCCAGCGAGGCTGCCGTCATGATCCTGCGGATCGACGACGTCATTGCGGCCAGCAAGCTCAGCGGCGGCAAGGGCGGTGCCCCGGGCATGGGCCCCGGCGGCATGGGCGAGATGGACATGGGAATGTAAAATCACAAAGGCACGAAGGGTGCGAAGACACGAAGATGGGTGTCTGAGCTCCCTTTTCTTTTCTATTTTCTTTCTAACGCTGATACTGCATAATCTGAACAGCCCGGGCTATCTATCTCATCGCCGTTGCCCGCTCGCGCGCACGCGTGCGCGCCAGGGGTGGGGGGTGGGGCCACAGGTTTCCGGCCGAAGGCCGTATAAGACCGGCCCTGCGCGCACATTTTCCACCTGACTCTGGCCGGGCGTTCGTGTTAATGCTAAAAAATCCTTAAGTAGTTGCCGTCCGACTCGATATTATCCATGAGATATTATATTTACACGATGGTTATCTTCCTGTTACTATTAATGGCACCCGGCGTGGTGGCAGCCGGCGGCCCGGCCGTGACTGTACCGGTCCCGTCAACGTACATGCTCTCGGGATCGGCGAAAGCGACGGACGACGGCTCGAACATGTACTCACCCGGCCCCGGCCCGATCACGTTCTCCCGGCACGGCGAGGCGCTGTACGTCCGGGTGCCTGCGCCTGCCTGCAACGGCACGCGGCTGATATCCCTCGAGGACCGGGAGACCGGCATCGTCTTCCGCAACAACACGATGCTGCTGCCACCCGGCAGCGGCGAGCAGGCCGGGAGCCTCGTAGTCACCACCGGCAACCTCTCCGCGGAGAGCGACGGCTATGCCGGGCAGGTCACCGGGCTCGAGCTCCGCCTGACCGGGGGACAGGCCATGGCCGGTGGCACGAACTATACCGCCGGCGCCATCATATTGCTACGGGACCTGACGGGAGGAGGCGGATACCGTGTCTCGTTCGCAGACGATGGCACCGTCGAGGAAGCGATCACCTCTGAACTCGAAGCCCGGGGCCGGGCAATAGCGGCCATATCCCCTGTCTTCTCGATCGAAGGCACCACCCCGGCCAGCGAAGACGCCGCCGGCTATCTCATCGTCACCATCCTGGCGACGGACGACGAGCCCGGGACGTATGACGCGAGCAACACTACACTGTATCGCTATAAAGACAGCAGGCTCTCTGCTTTCAAGCCGCAGGTCATCAGGGCGAAAAACGGCACCATGTGCCAGGCGATCGTTTCAGGCACGGGACAGTTCGCACTCGTCGCGGCCCGGCCGCCCGGCAGCGAGGAAACCGGGGCATCCGTGACGGACGCGGGAAGCCTGGCGATCATCGGCGGGGTCATGGCCATCCTGTTGCTTGCCCTCGCCGCTATGGTCCGGCGCGTGACAAAGCGATGAGTATTTTTACCGTCGCAGGGATATATCATGGGGCTTCGCACATGAAGTACAACATCCTATACAGGCCGGTCTACTCGCTGCTGGAAGTCGAGATGCAGCAGGGCGAGTCGATCAGCGCCGAGGCGGGCGCCATGGTCACCATGTCGCCATCGATCGAGATACAGACCACCGCGAGGGGCGGGATCCTCTCCTCGCTGAAGCGGTCCGTGCTGGGCGGCGAATCGTTCTTCCAGAACACCTACACGTGCCGACAGGGCGCGGGCCTCGTCACCTTCGGCCCGTCGTATATGGGCGACGTGGAGCAGATACCGATGAACGGCGAGTGGTTCGTGCAGAGCGGCTCATACCTCGCGTCGACACCGAACCTCGGCATCGACACCCAGTTCCAGGGGCTGAAGGGCCTGTTCTCCGGGGAGCACCTGTTCTTCCTCCGCGTGTACGGCCAGGGCGACCTGTTCATCTCGTCCTTCGGCGCCATCCACGCGATCGACCTGAAGCAGGGCGAGGACGTGCGCGTCGACACGGGCAACCTCGTCGCCTTCCAGCGCGGCATCAACTACTCGGTGGAGAAGGTGGGAGGGATCAAGTCCACGTTCCTGAGCGGCGAAGGGCTGGTGCTCCGGCTCCGGGGCCCGGGCAGAGTCTACATCCAGACCCGGTCGCCGGGCACCTTCGTGGGGTGGCTGTACCCGCTGCTGCCCAAGCCACAAAGCAACCACTAATCCAGAGACAAGAAGGACACTAAGGATACGGAGTGCGGACAATATCCTGTCGTTGATGTACGGCCATCGTGGCCCTCCGTACCCTTAGTGCCCTCTGTGTCCGATGCGTATTCTGAAGCATCCGGCGCTATCATGCGCTATTTTCCGGATTCACCGTTATGGCCATCACGCGTAGAGTATCACCGGTGATCTGAAACGGCAGAAACAGTGACCGCGTCAGTATCCGGGATGGACCCGGCCACCCGGGCCTTCCTGGACCGGATCAACGGCATGCACGGGCCGGGCATTAACGAGATGCCGGCGGAGAAAGGCCGCGTGCTCCTGCGAAAACTGCAGCGCGCCAGCACCCCGATCATACCCGCCGATATAGAGGACCGGGACGTCCCGGGCGGCCCGGCCGGCCATGTCACGGTCCGGTTTGTCCGGCCGGAGCACAGCGCCGAAACGCTTCCCGTGGCCCTGTACCTGCACGGCGGCGGCTGGGTGATCGGCGACCGGGATACGCACAGCCGGATCATCCGGGAGATCGCGAACAGGGCAGACGTCGTGGTGGCTTTCGTCGATTACTCCCGGGCCCCGGAGGCGAAGTACCCGGTCGCCCTCGAGGAGTCATACGCCGCGATGGAGTACATCGCCCGGCACGGCCGCGACTTTAACGTGGACGGCTCGCGGCTGGCGGTCGTCGGGGACAGCGTCGGCGGCAACATGGGCCCGGCCCTGTCGCTGCTGGCCCGGCAGAGGGACGGCCCGCGCATCGGCTGCCAGGTGCTGCTGAACCCGGTGACGGACGCTGGCTTCGACACGCCGTCCTATCGCCAGTTCGCTCGCGGCTACTGGCTGACCCGGGAGGCCATGATGTGGTTCTGGGACCAGTGCATCCCGGATAAAGCGGTGAGAAGACAGCCGCTGGCGTCGCCGTTGCTGGCGACCGTCGATCAATTGAAAGGTTTCCCGCCGACGCTGGTCGTCACCGGCGAGCTCGACATCCTCCGGGACGAGGGCGAGGCGTTTGCCCGGAGGCTCGCGGAAGCGGGCGTCGAGACCGTGGCCGTCCGGTTCATCGGGGCCATCCACGACTTCATGATGCTCGAAGCGCTGGCCGATACGCCCTCCGCCCGGGGCTGCATCGATTTGACATGTGATATGTTGCGCCACACTTTTAAAACAAGGAATGGTTAAAGGCCGCAGAGAGTCGGTCGATGACCGGGGCCATGGTCAGGTAGAGATGATGAAAAAAGGAGGACTCCACCTCCCATCGTATCGTCAATCCGTACAGCGCTGCGCGCCAGGGGAGGGAGGGCGGGTATTACGAATGGCCCGCCGGAGGCGGCATGCGACAGGCGCCAGCGCGCCCGCCGGACGAGTTTTTCACAGGAGTCGGTCGATGACCGGGGTTTTGGTCAGGTATGGAATAATGAAAACCAGGAAGGGCTATCATCGTCGGCGGGCGAGCGCTCGCGCGCGCGACCGACGCGCAGGCGTCCCGTATTAGCGGGAGGGCGGGCAGTACGAAAGGTCCGCTGAAGGCGGCTTGCGACACATGCCAGCGCGCAGGCTTCACAATCGCCGATCGAGCCAGGCTTTGAATAAGTTTTTCATGAGAGAGTCGAGTCGATGACCAGGGGTTTTGGTCAGGTATTAATGATGAAAAACAGGACCGGTCAATCGCCAGTGGCCGGTCGCGCGCTTGCGCGCCAGGGGCGGG
>MVRA01000059.1 GCA_002067315.1 Methanocella sp. PtaU1.Bin125
CGAATCGGCGGTGTATAATCATGCGCGCAGGCCTGTGTCGCATGCCGTCTCCTGGCGGATCTGTGTCCTACTGCCTGCCCACTCACGCGCGCGCGTGACCGCAGCGCAGGCTGCTCGTGTGTGCAGCGCAGGCTGCTCGTGTGTGCAGTGCTGGCTGCTCGTGTGTGCAGTGCTGGCTGCTCGTGTGTGCAGTGCTGGCTGCTCGTGTGTGCAGTGCTGGCTGCTCGTATCAATGCCCACCCGTCAACGTCAATTTCCGATCGGGATCGGGACCGACGGCGAACGGGATCTGAAAATAGCTCCTGTTTCAACAATAGTTCTCTAAAAAAGGATTATGCAGACGACTTATACCCGGCAGGTATCGTCCGCAATGGCGTTCCGGATGTTCTCGACCACGCTGTTCAGCAGGTCCAGCTCTTCCCGGTAAAGGTGAAGGTTCTTGACCACGATTTCCCTGTCGATCATGTTGGGATAGACCTCCACGACCTCCGGTCCCTTCTCCGACGGGTAGAGCCGCACTTCGTATAGCGAACAGGCCTTTCCGGCACAGCGCATGGCGGTCTCGTACTCGTTCCCGGTCAGGCCCTGTCGGGGACAGTTGTCGCAGGGTGCGGTCCGGTTCTCCAGCGCCTCGTAGCAGCACCGGCCGACCAGATCGCCCATGTGGACACGCGAGATGTAGTTCTGCGAATTGATCCTGAAGTCCCTGCCGACCAGCAGGACGCCGTTACAGACCGCGTCAAGAAACTCAGTGTCGATCGCCTGCTGTCTTACGCTGGTATCCAGGAACGCCGCGTCATCTTCCGTCGAAACGCCTGCAGTGCCATAAAAGGCCTGCTCTACAGGCGGTTGAAAAGCCCCCATTATGTTAATTACCCCCGAATTTGAGAATCGCTACTATCACTTACACATTAATAGCTCTTAAAGCTTTCTGATGGTAAAAAGGAGGTTTATTTGCTAATAATAAATTACAAAAATGTAATTACACTATTATACCTGCAGCGATTACTTACCCTGCTTATATGATTCTCGGGAATCGATCCGCACCCCCGGCCAGTACAGGCTATATATACTCGCTGCCACATTTCAAGATTAATGCAGCCAGCAGAGCGCGTAGCGATCTTATTACTGACAGTCCCGGCGTTCGTCGCGGTCCTCTTCATGCTCTTCGTCGCGCTGGTCATGGCGCCGCTGTACATTCACGAGGAGTCCGTGAAGTATCCGGGCAGCTACGCGTCGCTCTTCCTCAACGAATACGCTCCCTGCGACCGCATAGTGATCGAAGTCCATTACCAGGGTAATGCTACGCCGTCCACCTATGCGCTGGAGCATCTCCGGTCCAGGCTGCACTATTACACGGGGAGGCCCGTGGACCTGTACACGTTCGGAGACATCGGCCCCGGGGCGGTACCGGAGGTGGCCGACAGTAACAACCTCTCCTCCTTCGGCTATGATATCATAGAACAGAACGCCCGATGCCACACCGGCTGGCTGGGCGGCAACGCGACGATCTATATCCTGTACGTCGATCTCAAGGGCCGCGACGTCCCTCATAACGGCTCCGGCGTGGTCGCCGGGATGTCATATCGCGCCGACGCGTTCTTCGTATTTGATAACTACGTCTACGACGAGGTGACCGAGCGTACGGTGCTGATGCACGAGGCCGGCCACCTGCTGGGCCTGGAACATGACGACGACCCGGAATGTGCCATGGTGGGGACGATGGTGAGAAATCGCTCCGTGCTGATGGGCCTGACGCCCACGCCCGACGATTATTGCCAGGCGCACCGGAGACAGCTGGAAAACTTAAGAAATCATCTTGTGGTTTAGAGTGACTGCCCGGCGATACATGCCACTTATATCGCCAGGCGACAGTTGCGGTCTCACTCTTTGGTAGGTTTATCAATGGAGGACGTATGACTAACTCAATATGCCTCGATAGTAACTATACGTGGTTAACATATATATGTTTCGTTATCATAATTGGTTAACACGCCCTGGCGATGAACGGAATGATCATGTCCTCCGGCAGCAACGTCCCGTGCTCGCCTTTGCCGCCCGCGATGTCGTGCCCGCCGTGGTCAGCGGTGATAATGAGCAGCGTCCCGGGCTTCAGGCTTCTCACCATGGTGCCGATCTGCGCGTCGGCTTGAGCTAAGGCGGCAAGTGATCGATTCGAGTAGGGTCCGGACGCGTGCAGCGCCCGGTCCGGGCCGCGGAGGTGCACGTAGAGCAGGCGGGTGCCGGCCTCGTACTCGGCCATCGCCCGGGCCGTCACCTCGTCGTCCGTGGTCCCGTCGCCGTCGGCATCCTCCAGGCTGATGATGCCCGTCGCCGTCGTTACCGGCGGCCTGGGCCCGTCGATCCAAGCGGCGCTGACCCCGTGCCGGGCCGCCAGGTCGATCACGTTGTCGACCCCCGTCCTCATCGTACGGCGCTCCCACCGGTCGACGCCGCTGCGCTCCGGCATCACTCCCGTGACCAGGGCCGCGGCGTTGACCACCGAGATCGACGGGTAGACGTCGATGGCCGGAGCAGGCCCGAGAGCCGACAGGTTGCTCATCGCCGGCCGGCCCCATTCATATCGCTGCCAGCCGAGCGCGTCGACGTAGATGACGACGACCTGCGTGGCGTTCGCCGGATATACGCACCTGCCGTCGAAGTCGCCCTTCAGGCCCAGCGCCCCGCCCGCCGTGGGGGCCACGTCGAGGATCGACAGCTCCGGCCGGGGCACAGTGATCACTGCGGCAACCCCATCGTCAGACGATCTTCCGGATACGATGAGGCGTCCCCCGGACGTGATGAGGGCAGGTATGTACCATTGCGACCTGTAGGCCTCATCTGCCCAGTCATAGTATGCTCCTCCGGCAAAGACGCCCGTGATCGGGTAGACGCCCTGCCTCCAGAGCAATCGCTCGAGCGGTATGCCGTGGACGCCGTCGATGTCCAGGGCATATGTCTGCAGCGCCGTGTCACAGGAAAGATGGACGAACACAATCGCGGGCAGGCAGGCTGCTACGACCGCTACGATGAAAAAGCGCACTTGCCGCGGCATCAGGTAACAGGTCTGCCGCCGCGGCTAAAACGTTCTGCCGGGGACTGCGCGGCCGTCACTCTTCCGGCTCGATCTTGATCTCCAGCTTCTTCCACGCGCCCACGCCGTCGAGCGTGTCGACCATGCCCTTGATACCCGCACCGATGATCTTCTGCACGAACTTGTTCATGGGGATTTTTTTGCCATCGAGGCTCAATTCTACCTTCATAGTAATGTCTCCTGAATCAATCGGATGTATTATCCTACGTGTATCAAGTATATATTTATTGGTTACACAATGCATTGGCAGGCGCACGCGCGCGCGAGAACGCGGCTGCCTGTGTATCCGATGCTAAGATTTATCCGTTATCAAACCCCTTTACAAACTTATGCCTATGAAATCGGGTTTCCGCACGAAGACAAGCATACGGGAGGCCCTGGACATTTTTCTCGGCTCGTTCAGCCCGCTCGACGCGGTGGAAACAGTCCCGCTCGAAGAGGCGGACGGGCGGGTGCTCTGCGAGGATGTGACCGCTCCCCGGGACGTGCCCCACTACGACAGGAGCGCCATGGACGGCTACGCGGTCCGGGCGGAGGACACCTTCGGCAGCAGCCGTGACGCGGGCCTTTTCCTGCGCGTCGCGACGGCCGACCGGGTCCGGCGCGGCGAGTGTAAGCCGGTGCACACCGGGAGCCCGATACCTGAAGGCGCCGACGCGGTGGTCATGATAGAGAATACCGAGGCGTCCGGCGGCATGGTCGAGGTGCTCGGGCAGGTGACCCCCGGCCAGAACGTAGGCATGAGGGGGGAGGACGTGGCGAAGGGGCAGGCGGTCTTCGCCGCCGGGCGGCAGCTCAAGCCCTCGGACGTCGGGCTGCTGGCCTCCATGGGCCTGACTGAGATCAAGGTCTATCGGAAGCCTCGCGTCATGATCATCCCGACCGGCGAGGAGATCGTGCCCCGGGGCGTCGAGCCGCAGGCGGGGCAGATGAACGAGAGTAACGGCGTGATGAACTACCTCTACGTGAAGCGGTACGGCGGCCAGCCGTCCGTCCACGGGATCGTCGTCGACGACCGGGAAAAGCTGGCCGCAGCCCTCCGGGAGGCGGCGTCGTTCGACCTGATCATTACGACCGGCGGCAGCTCCGTGGGAAGACGCGACCTGCTCCCGGAAGTGGTCTCGGCCATGGGCAAGGTACTTGTCCACGGTGTGGCCATCAAGCCCGGCCGCCCGGTGGCCATGGGCTTCGTGGAAATCCCCGATAAACGTACGCCGATCGTCTGCCTGCCCGGCTACCCGGCAGCCTGCGCTATAGACTCGATGGTCTTCGCGGACCCTGCCGTAAAGAAGCTCGGCCACCTGCCCCCGGCCAGATATCGGACAGAGCGAGCCGTGCTGTCCCGTAAGATCGCCTCGGAGGCCGGGTACCGCACGTACACCCGTGTCTCGGTCGAGGCCGGGACGGCCACCCCGCTGCGCACCAAAGGCGCCGGCATCCTCAGCTCGGTGTCCCTCGCCGACGGCTACGTGATCATACCGGAGGACGTGGAGGGCCGGGAGGCTGGCGAGATGGTAGAGGTGGTCTATCTTGAGTAGGAAGGAGTTCCGGACCCTGGTATCGCTGGAAGACGCACGGAAAGCGCTGCTGCCGTTCTACCGGCGCGAGGCCGAGCAGGTGCCGCTGTCCGCCTGCTACGGCCGCGTCCTGGCGCGCGACGTCTACTCGAAGGTCGACGTGCCCGGGTTCGACCGCGCGTCGATGGACGGCTTTGCCGTCAAGGCGAAGGACACCTGGGGCGCCGACGAGGAGACGCCGAAAGCCCTGAAGGTCAAAGGCATCATCCACGCCGGCGAGACGCCAGCGGTCGCCGTGGAACCGGGCACCGCTGTCGAGATCGCCACCGGCGCGGTCATGCCCCGGGGCGCCAGCGCGGTGGTCATGGTCGAGCAGACGGACCCGGCGGGCGACGTGGTCAACGTGCGGAAGCCCGTGTCCCCGGGCGAGAACGTCATGCACACCGGCGCCGACGTCATGATGGGCGAGCTGGTGCTCAGGGAGGGCACCCGGATCACGTCGCGGGAGATCAGCGTGCTGGCCGCCGTCGGCCTGAGCGTCGTCGACGTCTGCCGCCGGCCCCGGGTTGGCATCATCTCGACGGGCAACGAGATCGCCCCCCCGGGCGCGAAGCTGAGCCCCGGCCAGATCTACGACGTGAACGCCTACGCGGTCGGCGCCGGCGTGGAGGAGAACGGCGGCGTCCCGGTCTACCTGGGCATCGTCCGGGACCGTCCGGAGGCGTTCCGGGACGCGCTGCTGAACGCCTCGAAAGAGGTGGACGTCGTCCTGACGTCGGGCAGCACCTCGGCCGGGGCGTCGGACATGATGTTCGGCACCGTCGAGGGCATGGGCCGGGTGCTGGTCCATGGCATCAAGATCAAGCCCGGCAAGCCGACGATCATCGGAGAGGCGAACGGCAGGCCCTTCATCGGCCTGCCCGGGTACCCGTCCTCCGCGCTGACCATCTTCAACGAGGTCGCTGCACCGCTGATCCGGCACATGGCCGGCATCCGCGGGGCGGAGCAGTACCGGGTGAAGGCGCATATGGCCGTGCGCACGCAGTCCGAGGGCGGCCGGGAAGTGCTGCAGCCGGTCGGCCTCATCCGGACGTCCGACGGCGGCCTGGCGGCTTACCCGATCGAGAAGGGCTCGGGCGCGGTGACCTCGCTGCTGGACGCGGACGGCTACGTGGAGATCGGGGAGCACACCCACGTCCTCGAAGAGGGCGAGCCCGTGGAGGTCACCCTGTTCTCCGAAAAGATCGACTTCCCGGACCTGCTGATCATCGGGAGCCACTGCCTGGGCATCGACGCGATCACGGAGCTGATGGCCCGGAGAGGCTACAGCGTCCGGTCGATCAACGTCGGGTCCATGGGCGGGCTCCGGGCCATCCGCAAGGGCATCGCCGACGTGGCCGGCGTGCACCTGCTGGACGAGTCCGGCGTCTACAACGAGCCGTTCCTGCAGGGCATCGACGGGCTGCTCGTCAAAGGCTACGTGCGCGAGCAGGGCCTGATCCTCCCGAAGGGCAACCCGCAGGGCATCAGCGGCATCGCCGACCTGCCCGGCCGCAGGATTGTCAACCGCACGCGCGGGTCCGGGACGCGGACGCTGTTCGACATGGAGCTGAACCGGCTGGCGGCGGCAAAACACGTGCCCGTGGGAGAGCTGATCGAGTCGATCGAAGGTTACGATGTAGAGGCGAAGACACACAGCGCTGTCGCCTCCGCGATCCTCTCCGGGAAGGCCGACGCGGGCCTGGGCATCCGCACGGTGGCCGACCAGAACGGGCTGGACTTCGTGCCGCTCCGGGACGAGGAATACGACTTCGTCGTACAGAAGTCGCGGCTCGATAAGCCGGCCATCAAAGCGTTCCTGGAGGTGCTGCGGAGCAGCGAGCTCCGGGGCATGTTGAAGAAACTTGGTTACAGGGCGCAGGAATAATAAATTATATTTTATTTTTATTATATGTTGTATCCGATCGCTTCTAGAGCAAAGCTTATATTCCAGTAATTACTACACCAAATCAATCAATTCAATGATACATTTGGATTGATAGCATCTGGCTGGCAAGCTAACAGGCTGTCGGCCGGCGATTGGGGGGTAAAAAATATGCAATCGAGGGGTAGCCTCAACTTCACGATAGTAGCTGCCATAGCCTTACTGTCAATGTTAACTATGTTATTCATCGTAGGCATGGCATCGAACAACGACAGCGGGAACGTAGCGGAGACGACAACCACCGCTCCCGCCCCGGTCACCGAAGAGACCGGCCCGAACTGGTCATGGCTGCTGCTGCTGATACTCGTGCCGCTGACCGGCTTCGTCATGTACTATTACGAAGTTGTTAAGGGCGTGTAAACATCGATGGGCGGCAACTGCCGCTATCGATCTCCGTTTCTTCTTTTAATCACTATGCCTGTGACATACGCCATATTCGTAACTCGAGTCGCTATACACTTTACCAAATTTAATGATTATTTAAGATAATAAGCCAAAGATAACTATATATTACAGAAGTGAAATAGTAATTAACACATAACCGCCATTTCAGGTGGCGATTATTTAGCAGCAGGGGTCATTCCGGCATACGCCGTAGTGAGCCCGATGATTTGGGGGGTATATAACGAATGGGAAGGCAGGCATGGGCTATTGCCGGGGGCCGTATCGCTGGCTCTTCGGCTGCCAATAAGTCGGGCAGCGTCGGCAACCATGCCTCTTTAATCCCTGTATCTTTTTTTATCGATAACGCCCGCGCGGCCGCACCGTTAGCGGACAGTGCGATGACCTCATGGCGTAAATCGAAGTGAAAGTGACTGGTAGCTTGCCTTTTATATTTTTATTTTCGAGGCTGTAAAACCTGAAGGCACTAATCCGTTCAGCGGTGATCCAGCAGGCCGAATCGGTATGGACACTATAGACACAGTGATTACTTTTTGGGTTGCATTTAAAGACTTGTATTCTGCCCATTCTGTAATTACAGATTAAATACGATATTTATTTATCATTTAGCCCCAAAATTCTAATCGTTACTATAAAGAGGGCTTATTTATGGTCGATAATGGTGGCATCAACAACGAGACGCAGCTCGTCGTCTTCAGGCTGGGTACCGAGGAATTCGGCGTCGACATCTCGCAGGTCAGGGAGATCATCCGTGTGGGCGACATCACCCGTATACCGGGCTCGCCTGCCTACGTCGACGGCGTGATCAACCTGCGGGGCCAGGTCACGACGGTGGTCAACCTGCGCAACCGGCTGGGCCTCGACGGCAAGGCGATGGACGGGAACGCCCGCATCATGATCCTCGAGGTGGACAAGAACGTGGTCGGTGTCATCGTCGACTCGGTCACCGAGGTCAAGAACCTGTCCGCGGCACAGATCGAAGGCCTGCCCGACGCGCTGTCCACGACGGTCAGCTCGCAATACATCCAGGGCGTCGGCAAGCTCGAAGGGCGGCTGCTGATCCTGGTCGACCTGAAGCAGGTCATCAAAGACGACATCGGCCAGATCGCCAAAGGCGCGCTGGCATAATCATCTTTTTAAAAAACGGGGATTTTTCACTCGATCATGCAGCCGATGATGTGGGCTTTTTTCTCCATACCGTCGACGATCTGGTCCAGGGAAACATCGATTTTATGGATGTTGACAAGCATCAGGTCCTCCTCAGTCATACGCTGAAACTCCTGCATCAGGTTATAGACGTTCTCTGTGGCAGAAAGGATACTGAAGTCCAGTGAATACAGCTCGCCGACCAGGTCCAGCTCGGGCCGGTACCGGCGGCATGCGATGATCCTGCTACGGTTGAAGTCATCGAACATTCCCCCGACCGCCCGTATGCGTTCTATCATCCTGTCGAAGTCCGGCAGGATGCGAAGATGCATATCTCCTTCCAGCTTTTTCCGGGCAACGGTCGCCTCACCGAGGGTCGTCTGGAGCTGCCGTGCCAGCATCTTCCTCACCTGGTCGTCGGCCACCTTTAGGCTCTCCAGCGTCTCGTAGCCCCTGAAGCTCGCGATCATCTGCAGTATCTTCTTGAAGTTCGGGTCGTGTTTCGAGACGCCGAGCGGGAAGTCGTACAACTCCGCCATTATGAGCAATTTGCGGCAATGACGATAAATAATTAATCAAATTTTGCGCCGCCGGCCGTCACCGGTCCGGCTATCCACAATCTATATGGGGATTAAGGATGAAATGCATAATCAGTATAAAAAATATAACTGTACAGCATATTTTGCCACCCGGCGCGGGAACGCTGGCAGGCAACGTGAGACTATGGCACTGTTCGACAGCGGTAACCGGAGCAGGATACTGGCGCTGCTGACACTATCGTTCGCCGGCTTCGCGGCGTCGTTTACCGGCCACCTGATCGCCTCCAATCTGGGGACTTATATGGGGTCGTTCGGGTCGACGAACATGCAGATCGGCCTTGTCATCGGGTCGCTGGCCATCGCTGAGGTGATATTTAAGACACCGTTCGGCATCCTGTCGGACCGGTACGGCCGGCTGAAGTTCATGCTCTTCGGCTTCGTCGCGCTGATCGTCGTCTCGATCGCCTACCCGCTGTTCCGGGACACCACTATTCTGTTCGGCATCCGGTTTGTGCAGGGCGTGGCAATCGGCGCGTTCTCCACGACTTCCGTGGCGATCGTCGCCGACCTGTTCCAGGACCGCAAGGGCGAGGCGATGGGCATCTATAACTCGATCAAAGGCGCCGGCTACGCGCTCGGCCCCGTAGCCGGTGGCCTGATCATCCAGTACCTGGGCGACTTCAGCCTGATGTTCTGGCTCTGTGCCGTGGTGGCGCTGGCCTGCCTGCTGTTATCACTCGCGTTCGTCCGGGAGCACTTCGACCCGAATGAGCACCGGCGGAAAGCGGCATCTTCGATGCTCAGGGAAGGCTTCCGGCGGGACCTCTTGGGCAGTTACTTCATCGGCATGAGCGGCATGCTGGTCTTTTACGCGATCATCTCGTTTTTGCCGCTGTACGGGACGGAAAACCGGATCGATACCGGCACCACCGGCCTCATCCTGGGCCTGCAGGCGGTCGTCTACGTGCTGGCCCAGTACTATTGCGGCAAGCTGGCCGACCGCTATGGCGCCCGGCTCCCCCTGATGGCCGGCGCCGTCCTGCTGACTGCGGCGCTGCTGCTGATCGCGGTGTTCCCGTCGGTCCCCGTCTGGGCTTTCGCCGTCGTGCTGTCAGGCATCGGTGTCTCAGCACTCTGGGTAGTTTCTAACTCGTACCTGGCGTATGCCGCCCCCGCGGCCATCATGGGCACCGTCATGGGCCTGTCCGGCACGTTCAAGGAGGTCGGCGACGGCGGCGGTCCTGTCCTGGTGGGCTTCCTGGGCGACATGGGCGGGCTGCAGTTCGCGTTCCTGATCTGCACCGTGTTTACCGTGCTATCGTTCCTGCTGGCGTTCACCATCCGGGACGAGAAAAAGGATACGTTAGAGGTACCGGTAAAGATAAAGGCCTGATGCCAGCGGTCAGTCGGTCAGTCACGTGCGCGCGAGGCGTCTGCCCGGCCATCAGTCAAAAGCCCGGCCCTGTCATTTTACTTCTTTTAGTGCCCTGTACGCCCGAATCATGCCCACCGGCCCGACCATGTACACGTCGTCCAGCGGCGAGGCGAGCCTCACGTCAAGGCCCGTCTTGATCGCCAGCTGCCGGCGCGGGCCTGTCGCCACGATCGCCCGCGGCGTGATCGCCTCGCGGACGTGAGCCCCGTGGCCGCCGTCGTCGAAGACTTCCTCGTTGGTGATCGTGCCATCGGCCAGCTTTTCGATATAGCCGCGCATCGTACCGGGTGTCAGCTGCATGGTGTGGTGCTCGAACACCCCGACGATGGTGCCGTCCTCCGCCACCGAGGCGGCGGTCGTGTGCCCGTTGCCCGCGTCGACGGCGATGGCCGGGAGCTTCACGCCATAGAGCCCGCCGTAGATGCCGGCGATCTTGGTGTCCATGACGAGGACGTCCTCGTAGCCCTGGTCGTTCAGGCTCTGGATGACGGCGCTGGCACGGGAGAACGTTTTCGTCCTTTCCGTAATGATAAAATCCCTGAATGTAGCGCCATTCTTAATCTTCTTCTCGATCTGCCGGAACCGGAACTGCCGGTCGCTGACGCCCTTCGGCGCGACGCCGTGGTCCTGTACCGCGACCGCGACCGCGATGTCTTTTGGCAGGCTGTAGTTCAGCATGGCCAGGGCCGCATCGAAGGCGCCCATGTCCACGTCGATCAACGTTAGCTTGGCGTAACCCGGCGGAAGATCGCGCTCTTTACCGATCTCGATGCCCCGTTCCCGCACCTCGTCGAGATTGTCCCGGACAGTACGGGCGGCTGCCGGTGTCATAACCACGTGGTACTTCTCCGCGTGCCTCCGCAGCGCGCCGGAGATAGCGCCTCCTCCCATGGTGTAGCCGTCGCAAAAAAGGTCCCTGCGGAGCCTGCGTATCTTTGCGGCGAAAAGCTGCGTCGGTGCAGGCATGACGATCTTGAAGTCCGGCCGGCGCAGCTGTTCATCGGCAATAAGAACGTCCTGGGTGCCCGAGCCTACGTCCACGGCGAATACGGCCGTCACAGTACGGCCACATCTCCCGAGTTGGCGATGTCGATCTCGAACGGCTCGTCCACTATGCGGTTGGTGATCGAGTTGCCCTTTTCCTTCTTGATCAGCGTGATCAGGCCGATGGAGTCGCACTTGACATGGATCGAGGCCTTGTCGGCCTCGGCGAAGACGAGCTCCGGGATGGTCATCACGTCGGTGCCCTTTTTGACCGTAATCCGGACCGGCGATATGACGCTGTTCCACTCGCGGATGGTCTCCTTCGAGCGCTCCACGTTCTCGCGGGCCCGCTTCTCGATGAGGCTGATGTTGGCGCGGGTGGTCTTTATCCGCCTGGCTATCTCTTCCTGGGTCATGCCCGCCTGGCGCAACCGCAGGACGGCGAGCTGCCTTTTCGTGAGGAATGATTTATAAGCCATCAAGAATGCATATGCTTATAAAAGTTTAAACCTTTGGGTGTGAGGCAAATGGGACCCGTCAGGGATTATTCCTGCGTGAAAGTGACCCGGCAGGGCATGGAACCGGCTGTCGATCCGGTGATGATGGAGCAGACCATCGAGCTGATCATCAACGGTACGAAGCTGTCGTCGATCGTGACCACGCCGGAAAACCACGTCGAGCTGGCCGTCGGCTACATGATCACCGAGGGCGCGGTACAGGGCCGCGAGGACATCGAGGACTGCAGGGAAGAGGACGGCCGCGTATACCTGAAAGTCCGGTCCTTCGAGCACTTCGACCTCTGGTACGAGCTCCGGTCGTCCGGGTGCATCGGCGTCAACTGGGAACACCGGGACGACAACGTCGGCCTGCCCGTTGGCCGGAAGTTCCGTGTCGGCGTCCTGCTCGACAGCCTCAAGTACCTGTTCTCCGAGACCCAGGACCGCACCCGCGGGGCCCACACCGCGTGCCTGGTGGCCGCGGACGGGACGCTGAAGTATAAGGCGCTGGACATCGGGCGGCACAACGCTGTCGACAAGGTCGTCGGGGCGGCGACGCTCGCCGGAGAGGACCTGTCGCAGCTCTTCCTGATCTCCTCGGGCCGCCAGCCCGCGGGCATGGTGATGAAAGCCGTCCGGGCGAAGATACCGGTGATCGTGTCCAAGGCCGCGCCCATCAGCAGCGGCATCGAAAGCGCCCGCCGGGCGAACGCGACGCTGTGCTGTTTTGCGGATAAGGATAAAATCAAGGTGTTCTCGGCGCCGGAGAGAATCATCGTATAATTATTATTAACAAAAGCTTATGCGCATACCATATCCCGGCAAGAGACGCTCGACCCGTTATCCGCTCTACTTTCGCAGGGTCAGGTTATAGTGTTTCTCCCGGGCAATCTCCTCGAGTATCCTTCGCATTTCCCCGGCTTTCTCTTTAACGGGCTTGCCTGCCGAAGCCGCCTCCGCTTGTGCCATGGCCCGCTCCAGCTCCTCGATTTCCAGCACCGTAGCCGCAATGCAATAAAAGCTCTTCGACCGTTTGTCGTCGTACCCGGCCAGCATCGCTTCCAGCAGCCGGTTCCTCTTTTCTGCGTCTTCTTCGAAAGCCCGGATGCCATGAGACCTGATAAGCTGAATATTATCCTCCAGTTTCTGGTAGCAGACGAACGAGTCGGCCTTCTTCGACGCTTCCCGATGGCGCTTCCACCGCTCGCACGATTCGCCTTCAGCGCAATCAGTACAGAGCTCGATCCCCTTCTTCTTCACGGCACAGGTCACGAACGGACAGCCTGCGCCCATCCGGAACGGGCTCTTGCAGCCGCCGCACCGGCTGCCGCCGTCGGTGTGGAAACGGGGGCACAGCCGGCAGGAGAGCCCGCATACGCCGGCTGCCACGTGATTGAACTCCATCGCCATCGCCTCTCACGGGTCCTTCCAGTTCCACCACTTCAGCTTCTCCGGGTCGTGCCTCCGGTGCGAGGCGTAGTAGACCGCGCAGCGAAAAGCGTATAATACACACCGGTCGACGTGACGGCCGGCCCTGTCCTCGAGAGCACGATAAAGCTGCTCCGGGTCTCTGCCCACGAGGTCAGTTACTTTAAAAACGCCAACCGACCGGAGATCGGCGGCCATGCTGGGGCCGATCCCCGGAACGGACTCCAGGTCCGCGCTGGTAGCTCCAGGTGACATAATCCCCCTCGCTCACCCAAAAGTAGATCGCTTTCCCGGTATTTAAAATGGCGCTCCGCGCGGAGAAAGTAATCACTGTCTCTTGCTGCCCGGGGCCTGTGGCAGCGGCTCTACCGGGTTGAACCCCGGGTCGAGGTACCGCCGGTAGCCCCGGGTGAACGTCGCGTGGAAGATGGGCCGCAGCGCCCCGGACCGTTCCCCCAGCCAGATGAGCCCGTCCAGCACGTACCGGTTCAGCAGGAAGACGGCCACCGCCCAGACGGCCAGCGCCAGGATGAAGCCCGACCACCAGCCGCTGACGGTGAACGGCCCGAACGTGCCGTCCATGAAAATGCTCGCATACGGCAGGAAGAAGAGCCCGATGAAAGTGATCAGGGAAAGCACCTGGAGCCCGAGCATCCCGGTCAGCCTGACGAGCGAGGTCTGGATAGCCCGGCTCGGGCAGCTGTTGATACAGCGCTGACAGCCTTCGCAGTCCAGGCTCCAGCGTGGCCGGCCCCGGGACAGCGCGATGGCCCCGGCCGGGCAGGAGCGCACGCATTTGCCGCAGCCGTTGCACTGCGCGTCCGCCACGTACAGTTTCCCCAGCGACCGCCGGCCAATGGTCCGGAACAGGCCGCCGAAAATCCCGTAGACCGGGTTGAGCGGGCTCTCGCGCCGACGGCTGCTGCGGAGCCGGACGATGCTGTCGGCCATCGCCTCGACCTTTTTATCCGAGATCGCCCGGATGGCGATCTGGTCTTCCTTCATCGGCGGGTTCAGCCCGATGGTGATGCTATGCGGGTAGCCGGTCGCGTCCGTGAAGAAGACGTCGTACCCTTTCTTGCGCAGGGCCTTCCTCGCCCGCGCCAGGGCGTTCCCTTCGTAGCCGTTGGCGACGTGCTCCGGCTTGAAGTCGCCGAAGATCGCGATCACAGCCGCCCGGGCGCTGTCCCGCGGCATCTTCCGCATGTACTGCAGCATGATGTGGGGCACGTCCAGCGCGTAGACCGGGTAGGCGAACACGTGTAGCTGATACTTCTTCACAGGGGGCGCGGCGAATTCCGAGACCCGGTGCATGTCGACCGCATAGCCGGCCCTCTTCAGCGTTTCCCCGACGATAGTGACCGCCCGGTATGTGTTGCCGGTGCCGGAAAAGTAATGGATAGCTGCCGCCTGCATGATCCGCCTCAGGGAAATATGTACGGCAATGTAACAAATAGTTTTATCGGGGCGGGCGAGTTCCATTGGCAACCGGGGAGAAGGGCAACCTGGGTTGTACACACGGGCAACCTGGGTTGTACACACGGGCAACCTGGGTTGTACACACGGGCAACCTGGGTTGCGGTCACGCGCGCACGTGCGCAGGCCATGGCCGGACATGCGACGGCAGCCCTGTCCGGTTTTTATCGTTGATATCTGACCAAAATCCCGGTCATCTGCCGGTTCTATGAAAACTCGTCGAATTTGCGCGCCGGGATATATCGTTTGCCGCCTTCAGCTGATCATTCGTACTACCCGCCCTCCCGCTTACAAGGGACGCCTCCGCGTCGGTCAAGGCGCGCAGCGCTGTACGGATTGACGATATGATATGGGGCGGGGGGTTGTTCTTTTTTCATCATCTCAACCGGACCAAAATCCCTGTCATTGACCGACTCCCATGAAAATTTTGGTCGGTTTTTATGAGAAAATCGCTGTACTGAAAATCCTTGGCGCTCCTGACGAGCGTGACAGGAGTCGCATAGCCTGAACAAGGCCAATGTTCATCAGCCTTCACATGAAACTAACCATTTTCATATACGAGTTCTCTGCGAGTACACAGTGCTACGCATGCCCGTGCAGGAGCATGATGACAACCCTTACGCGGCCATCATACCCGACGCTCATTTCTCAAACTCAAGGAGCGCCGATCGCTCGCGCACGAGCTGCGGTATGCGCTCCGGGCCGACGATCGCCACTTCGGCCGGCGTGATCTCGTACAGCCTCCTGATCAGGTCGTCTTTGGCATGCGAATAGTCCACGACTGCAGGATCGACCTCGTCCAGCAGCGATTCGGCCGCAGGCAATGCCTTCTCTGCATTTTCACCTGCAATAATAAGCGCGATCCTGTTTTCGCCCGGCCTCACGCCCAGCTCCAGCGCCTTCTCGATCTGCCTCCGGCCGCGGAGATACAGCATGATCTCCATGCCCAGGTCCCTGGCCAGGTTCCGATTCTGGCAGAACGACTCGATAGCTTTCTCGACCGCGAACTCGATGTGGCCTCTCCCCGCGATGGCGTCGGCGTTCGCCGCCTGTAACGTGACGCCGCAGTCCGCCGACACGGCCGCGACGGCCTTCAGAAACTGCTTCACGTCATCAATCCGCTTTCTGCCGCCTGTGATCACGAGCCCGGTCATCGCTACGAGTTGGCATTGAAAATTAATAAAGGTATTTCCCCCCATCGGAATTAATGTCGAAGGCAAATATTAATAATCTTGGCGCTCTTGGCTACCTGGCGCTCCTGGCGCTCGTGACAGGAGTCGCATGCCTATACTACAATAGCGACGCATTCTCTGCCAATGCAATGCGCCCCGGTCACGCTCGCCAGGAGCGCCAGGAAGCCAAGAGCGCCAAGATTATTAAAAATCAATTAATCATCGAAGCTGAGGAGCGTGCTCTGCCCGGCACCGGCAGCCTCGGGCTCCGGCAGGGCATAGCCATCGATCTTCCGGCCGAGCTGGTTGAGGATGCTGGCCGCGAGCCTGTCGCCGATGCCCGGCACGGCCGCCAGCGTCGCCAGGTCGGCGCCCTTGAGCTTATCCCGGCTGGTGTAGCCCGCGTCGTACAGCCTCCGCGCGCGGACACGGCCGACGCCGGAAAGCTCGATCAGGTCCAGCAGCTCGCGGCTCGCGCCGTTCTCGAGGCGGACCGCCAGCTCCCGGGCCATCCGCGTGGCGGGCGCCCGGGCAAGCCGGGAGATCTCCGCGACGCCATGCATGAGCCAGGTGCAGGTCTCCATGAGGTTGCGCACGTCGCCGGGGCCGATGTTGAAGAAGTCGGTGATCGCTTCCTCGGACTTCTCGTTGATCCACATCTCGGCCAGGGCCGCGGTCTTGACTGCAGAAAGGAACTGCTCGAACTCCACCTCGTCGCCGTAGCTGTCGGGCACGTCGGCGAGGAACTCCTCGACGTGCTCGTCGGCAAAGCGGATGATCCACGAGTAGTCCGTCCTCCGGAGGTACAGCGACTTCACGTCCGGCGTGCCGCAGATCAGGTGCAGCAGCCCGAACTCGCCCGCTTCGGGGGTCTTCATCGTGCGGCGGAGCCCTTTCATGATGATCGCCGCGGACAGCGGATCGATGTACAGCCTCGAGGTCAGCGACCCGAGCTCAGTGGCCTTAAAGCTGCCGCCTTTGTTTTCCTCGATCATGCCCTCTTCCAGCAGGAAGTCCAGCACGTGGTCGATGATGGAGGACAGGTCGCCCCGCTGGTAGGCGAAGAAGGTGCTGTCCATGAACTCTTTCAGGTCCTTGCGGTTCCGGCAGAACTCTGTCGCGATCGCCGAGAGCACGTGGGCGCGCATCGCCGGCTCGGTGCCCAGCTTGGAAGTGATGTGCTCCGGGTCGGCCATCACGTAGTTCTCCAGCAGCTCCTGGTACTCGTCGTAGTTCTTCGCGATCAGCACCGCCTCGCCGTACGGGTCGAGCCGCGGCCGGCCCGCCCGGCCCGCCATCTGCTTGTACTCGAGCACCGGTATCGGCACGCTGCCGTAGTTCGCGTCGAACCGCTTGTAGTCTCTGATAATGACGCGGCGCGCCGGGAGGTTCAGCCCGGCCGCCAGCGTGGGCGTGCAGGCGATCACCTTGATGTCGGTCTGGCGGAACGCGTCCTCGACGATCCGCCGGTGCTCGCTCCGCAGCCCCGCGTGGTGGAACGCGACGCCGTGGGCGACGCATTCGGCCAGCTTACTGTCCGTATCGGTCTCCGCGTGCTTCGCGATCTGCTGCCGGACGAGGCCGTAGCGCGCCTTGTCCGCATCAGAGAGCTTCCGGGCCAGGTGCCGGGAGACTTTCTGGGCGATGCTCTCGCTGCTCTTCCGCGTGTTGGCGAAGACCAGGCACTGGCCGCCCTCTTCCAGCGTGTCAGTGACCAGCGACAGCACCTCGTCGGGTCCGGCGGCGTTCAGGACCCGCTTTTCGGTGCGGAAGTTGATCGCCCGGCCGAAAAACACGCCCTCTTTCAGCACGGTCGGCCGCCAGTCGCTGACGACGAGCCCGGCCTTCAGCCATTTTGCGAGGGCCTTCGCGTTGCCGATGGTGGCACTGAGTGCAAGCACCTGCAGGCCCGGGTTAACCTTCATCAGCTTGGCGAGCGTGACCTCGAGCGTCGGCCCGCGGTTGGCCGAGTCGATGAGGTGCACCTCGTCCGCCACGACGACCGTCAGGCTGGTCATCCACGAGACACCGTTGCGCAGGAGCGAGTCCGTCTTCTCCGAGGTGGCCACGATGATGTCCTTCTGGCCCAGGTACTCGTCCTTCGCGTCGAAGTCGCCGGTGGCTATACCGACCTTAATCCCTCCATCTTTGATCGGGAGCTTCTCAAACTGGGAGAACCTGTCGTATTTCTCCGAGGCCAGCGCCTTCAGCGGGACGATGTAGATCGCCTTGCCGCCCGCGGCTATGGACTTGAGCATGGCCATCTCCGCGAGGAGGGTCTTGCCGCTGGCCGTGGGTATGGCCGCCAGCAGGCTCTTCCCGTCGAGCAGGCCGTTCTCTACGGCCGCCGCCTGGGGCGGGTACAGTTCCTCAAGCCCCGACTGCAGGTAGAAATCCCTTAAAGCCTCAGGTATGTCAAGCCCGGCGATCTTCATATGGGGGAAGTGACGCGGACATAGTAAATCACCTTTTCCCTAGGTGACTGAAAGTTTTAACCGCCCGCGCGGCGGGTGTGGATTATTAACGTACAGTAAAAGTCTATATTGTGATGGAGATGATGGAGACAAGGATTATTAAAGAGAAGCCGCCGGTCGTCTACGATCTGGACGACTACCGGCACGGGCTGCGAAACCGCCCCAACGACACGCAGATCACGATCACGCCCCACCACAAAGTAGACCTCTGGACGATACAGGCGGGCCAGACGGTGTCGCCCCACATGCATGAGAACTCGGAGTGTATCGTGATCGTGCTGGCGGGCCGGGGCAACTACATGCGGGGCGATCAGTCCCGCGAGATCGCGAAGGAAATGATGGCCGTAACGCCACCCGGCCAGGCCCACAGCTTCCGGAACACGAACGCGGAGCCTCTGGTCCTGGTCACTATCGAGGGCCCGGGACCTTTCGATACCGGTCCGTCGGGCAGTAGCCCGGCCGAGAGTTTCTACTGATCTGCGGTCAGCCCGGCGCGGCCGGCAGGAGGACGACGAACCGGCAGCCCTGGCTGTAGTCGCCAGTTACGCGGTCCTCCACCCGGACGTTGCCCCCGAACCCTTCCACGAGTGTCCGGACCAGGTAGAGTCCCAGCCCGTGGCCCCGCGTCTCGGTCTTTCCGCGCACGAAGCGGCTGAAAATGTTTTCTTTGATATCGTCGGGTATGCCGGGGCCATTATCTTCCACGGAAACCTTATAACAACGGTCGTCCCCGGGGCCGGCCCGCTCTACCTTTATGATAATCTCCAGTCTGCCGGCGGAGTGCTTGATCGCGTTGCCCACGATGTTAGAGAACACGTCTTTCAGGAGGGCGTTCGCCATCACCGCACAACCGGCAGGCCGATGAAACGTTATGTCCATTTCCCGGCCGGGCATCGCGGAATATTCGTCCCGGACTTCCGCCAGCAGCTCCCCGAGGTCTATTCTCTCCAGCTCGACGGCTCCGCCCTTGACCCGCTGTATCTTTCTCAGGTTGCTGATCAGCGCAGTGCTGCTCTTCAGCATTTCCAGCGCCTTCGAGATCACCGACGCCGTCTTCTCGTCCCGGGTCTCTTCCGCCAGCTCGAGGTAGCCCAGCGCGATCTGGTTCATATTGTTGATGTCGTGGCCCATCAGGTCCAGGTACAGTTCCGCCTGCTGCTTGGCGTCGATGAGCGCTGCTTCCACGTGCTTGCGCTCGGTGATGTCGAAGGCCGTCATCAGCCCCGCACGGCGGCCATTGTACTCGATCAGCGCGGCATTCGTGCACATCTTCAGTTTGTGCCGGCGGCAGAACTCGACGAGCTGCGGCACGCGTGCCATTGTCCCGTCGTCGTTGAGGACCTCGATGAGCGCCGCGCCGGGCAGCAGCCCCGCCAGCCGGCACAGGTCAACGGAGCCCTCCGTCTGTCCGCCGCGCACCAGCACGCCGCCGTCGCGGGCGATCAGCGGATTGACGTGCCCGGGGCGCACGAAGTCCTCGGGGACCGCTTCCTCGGCGATCAGGTGGCGGATGGTCGTGGCGCGGTCGAAGGCCGACACGCCGGTCGTTGTACCCAGGTGTGGGCCGGCGTCGACGGTCACCGTGAAGTTGGTGCCGAAGCGGGTGGTGTTGTCGGAGACCTGCGGGGCGAGTTGCAGCCGCTTGCAGCGCGCCTGGGTCAGCGCGACGCAGAGCGTGCCGCGCCCGTAGCGGAGCATGAAGTTGACCTTGTCGGGCGTCACGGCCTGCGCGGGGCAGATCAGGTCA
>MVRA01000060.1 GCA_002067315.1 Methanocella sp. PtaU1.Bin125
TGCGGGCCGATCTAAGAGACCCCTGCGGGCCGATCTAAGAGACCCCTGCGGGCCGATCTAAGAGACCCCTGCGGGCCGATCTAAGAGACCCCTGCGGGTCGGTCACGCACGAGGGCGCGAGGCCGCCCGATAAGCCGGGTAAAGGCTATCCGGGCACGGACCAGCGTTCCAGCCACCGGTCGAACCTGGCCGCCGCCCTGATTATGATAAAGAATCCGATTCCGGCCGGCACCAGCGCGACGGCCAGCCAGACCATGACATCCTGCGGGACGAGGTAGCCGCCGCCGTAGAGCGTCGCCAGCGCATAGATCGGGTAGGCACTGGTGATAACACCAGTGATGACGAAGGGCACGTACCGGCCAACGATGAAGAAGCTCCCGATGTGGACGACGTTATGGACGAGGAATATGACGGCGACCGCGGCCCAGGCCGGGTAAGCGCCCAGCTCGACGCAGGCCAGCGTTGCCGCGGACAGGATGACGAATTCGCCCAGGACGGCGAGCGAGAACGCCGGCGTCGAGAGGCCTGCGGTCGACGACATCCGGTTGAAGAAGCGGGGGAAACGGGCTTTAAGGTATGCCCCGTTTTTCAGGTACCAGGGCCGCATCATGATGATCTCCTCGAAGTCGTGGATCATGAAAGCAATCGGCAGCAGCCACATGACGGTCGATACGCTTACGATGACAACATCCCCCCTGTCGACGTTTATATCTATCGCGATATATTAAATAAGATACGCTGACAGAGTATCAGCGAGGAACCTGCAGGCGGGTAGAGTATGTACCGGGTCCGCGATATCGGCAACAGGGGCGTATTGTTCAGCACCGACACGATCACAGGGTGCGTGACGAACATGTACCTTATCAAAGGTGACAGGAGCAACTACCTGATCGACACGGGGCTCGGTTCGGGCACGGCCGCGTTCGTCAAAGAGTACATCGGAGCGCATTGTCCCAACGACGTGACGGTGATCAACACCCATCACCACTGGGACCACGTCTGGGGCAACGGAGGGTTCGAGGGATGCCGGATCATCGCTCACCGGACCGCCGGAGAAAAGATCAGGCAAACGTGGGACGAAAGCGAAGTGAAGCATGGCCGGTGGAAGGAAGGACACATAAAGATGGTCCTGCCAGACACGCCCGTGGATGATACGCTGTGGCTGCGGGAAGACGGCCTGGAGATTTTCCATTCGCCGGGCCATACCGCCGACTCGTTGAGCGTATACGATCACGCCGACCGGGTCCTTTACGTAGGCGATAACGTCGAGACGCCGATGCCGGGCATCTATGACAGCGCGAAGAACCTGGCAATGTCGCTGCGGAAGTACCTGGGTTATGATTTTGCGGTATGTCTCGCCGGCCACGACCCCTGCGTCCGGCGGGAGGATGTCGAAAAAGTACTGGACGAGCTGGGGAAATCACACGAGGGGTGCGCATGAAATGCCTGCGGCCGCTGACCGTCGATGCCATCGTGCTCTGCGAGGGCCGGATCGTGCTGATCAGGAGAAAGAATGAGCCGTATCAAGGTATGCTCGCCCTTCCGGGAGGTTTCGTGGAGCGTGACGAGACCGTGGAACAGGCCGTGGTCCGGGAGGCGCGAGAGGAGACCGGCCTCGACACGGAGATCGTCCGGCTGGTCGGGGTCTACTCGGACCCCGGCCGGGACCCGAGGGGGCCGATCGTGTCCGTCTGCTACCTCGTAAAGGCGACGGGCGGCCGGCCCGGGGCGGCTTCCGATGCGGCCGCTGTCGAGCTGGTCCGGCCGGACGAGGTGCCCGCGCTCGCGTTCGATCACGACCGGATGGTCGGGGACGCCCGGCTGACGGTGGAAATTCGATGAGGATTATTTATGCCAGTGATCAAGACCGGAGATATCGAGCAGTATTACGAGGAAAACGGGAGCGGTGAGCCGATCGTATTTATTCACGGCGGACTCGTCAGCCACCTGATGTGGAAGCCCCAGGTGGAGCACTTTTCCTGCAGATACCGGACGATCACCTACGATATCCGGGGCCATGGGCTGACCGGGGGCTCGGGGCGAAAAGACTATACGGTCGAGCTCTTTGCGGAAGACATGCGGGCGCTGCTGGACGCGTTGTCGCTGGACCGCCCGGTCATTTGCGGGTTATCGCTCGGCGGTATGATCGCCCAGGCCTTTGCCACCCGGCACCCGGATCGTTTAAAGGCGCTGGTGCTTTCCGATACGGCCATCTCGACCGTGATGACCCCTGCGGATAAGCTTCAGACGTATACGCTCGGATGGAGCCTGCTCCCGGCCATCCGGATCATGGGCGTGAAAAACTTCGTGGCCTACGCGTTCTGGATGGCAAAGCTCACGCGCGGCGATAAATGGCTGGGCCTGAACCCCGGCGTGCGCGACTACGTCCGGAAAGAGATGCTGTCGATCAATAAGGATGAGATGGTCAAGATCTACGGGGCGATACTGAAATTCCGGATGCAGGACCTGGCTTCGGTCCGGGTGCCGACGCTGATCACCTGCGGCGAATTCGAGTCGGCCAACGTTACCGGCCAGGCCGGGATCATGTGCCGGCTCATTCCGGACGCCCGGATGGTGAGCGTGCCCGGGGGCGGCCATACGTCCAGCATGGAATCCCCGGCAGAGTATAACAGGGTTGTCGAAGAGTTCCTGAATGGGTTGCGGCGAGGGGATGATGATCACAAATAGTTTTATATGAAGAGGCCGTGAACAATAAAAAACGCGCCGTCGATGCCGGGCGGGCCCGGCGCCACAATCCTTAAGCTTCAGGGCATCCATTCAAGTCCACGCTGATGCCCGGGAGGACGACAGCGCACCGGGGGCGCGGACCGGTGAACCGTGCGAGGGATCAATTTCATGGAATTTTGTCCGAAGTGTAAGAGCATCATGCGACCTGGCACCGGCGGCATGGTGAAGTGCCGCAAGTGCGGCCATGAGATGAAGGCGAGCGCTGGAAACATGATCGTGAGCGGCAGCCAGAAGCCGCAGCGCGAGATGACTGTCCTCGACGACAAACAGGACGCGGGCCTTCCGACCACGGAAGAGGTCAAGTGCCCGGACTGCGGCAACCAGAAAGCCTACTGGTGGATGCGGCAGCTGCGCAGCGCCGATGAGAGCGAGGTGCGCTTTTTCCGGTGTACCGAGTGCGGCAAGACATGGAGAGAGTATAACTAGGCCGCAATGTTCGGGCCGCAAGTCGCAGTTTTTTTATACATAGCGCCCTAAGTAGTTAGCTAGCAAGGGCAAGGAGTACGGTATTCATGTTCAAGGCGGTAATTAACGCGGAGGTCTTCAAGGACGCGATCGAGGCAGTCTCGACGCTGGTCGACGAGGCCAAGTTCCGGCTCACAAAGGACGGCATGTCGGCGCGGGCCGTGGACCCGGCCAACGTGGCCATGGTCGCGTTCGACGTGAACGCGAAGGCGTTCGACACGTTCGAGGCGACCGAAGGCGAGATAGGCATCGACCTGGTGCGGTTCATGGACATTCTCGGAATGGCCTCTAAAGACGACAAGCTGCAGCTGAACCTCAACGAGGAGACCCGCAAGCTGGAGATACGCACGGGCGGGCTGGCCTACACGCTGTCGCTGCTGGACCCGAGCTCCATCAGGAAGGAGCCCAAGGTGCCGAGCCTGGAGCTGCCGGCGAAGATCGTCCTCAACGGGACAGAGCTCCGGCGCGCGGTCAAGGCGGCCGAGAAGGTCTCGGACCATATGGCGCTGGGCGTCCAGGACAAGACCTTTTACGTGGAAGCCGAGGGCGACCTGGACAAGGTGCGCCTCGAGATACCGGAGTCCAGCCTGGTCTCGCTGAAAAGCACGGGCAACGTCCGGTCGCTGTTCTCGCTCGACTACCTGAACGACATCGTGAAGTCGCTGGGCAAGGCGGAGCAGGTCTCCATCGACCTGGGCTCGGACTACCCGGTCAAGTTCACGTTCGGCATCGCCGGCGGCAACGGCACCGTCGTCTACCTGCTGGCGCCCCGCATCGAGTCAGAATAAGATCGCCGGGGAAAACCCGGCCGATTTACTATTTTATCGCCGTTCGGCCTCTTTGCCCTTCTGGATGAGCTCGCGTACCCTGCTGCCGCCCTTCACGCCACCCTTGTGACCGATCTCCTCGTAGAACCGGTGGTCGTGCGATTTCGACGTCGCCTCCCCGCCCTTACGGCCTGCTTCCCTGACGCTCATGCCGCCTTTTGCTGTCGTTTCCATCCTCCTGGCCATATCATCACCAGACATCTCATCAGCCGTATATCAAAATTAACATGACCCTTAGAAAGAGCAAACACGGAGGCCACGGAGACCACAAAGGGCACGGCGGACACGGGGGACAGGGATGTCAAAAAGGGTACGGGCGAGACGGTGGAGAGGCCATTTTCCGCCCGGAACGGCAACATGCAATATATGTCACGGCTCTCTATAGCTCCCGCAGCCATTGCACTGGATAAAGTTTTTACAGGGGGTGCGACCATTATAAAAGAGACGGCCAGTCCCTCAAAGGGCCTGCGCCCGGGAGCCCGCCATGGACACGATCGCCTATGCCAAGTACCCGTTTACCCTGGAGGCATCCCTGTACGTCAAGGACCGGCAGTACTCGATCGAGGACGTGATCGTCAGGCCGGCCTACGAGCAGGTCCGCACCAGGGCGAAGCGGCGAATCCTCGACGCGATCGGGGGCAACGCCCGTCCGGGAGACCGGCTCCCGGACCCGGAGCGCGAGCTGCTCTCGTACCCGGTGGCGCGCATCATGGTGGCCTCGACCGGCGACCAGTACCTGATCAAACGTTTTGCGGTGTGGGAGTCCAAGCGCGCTTACTCGCTGCTGCTCGCGGAGCCCGAGTCCGGGCTCATAGCCGTAGGGAGCGACTTCGGCATCAACGCCCGCATCAAAGACCGCGAGTTCGTGCTGCACTTTACAGACTACCTGAAGTATGCGGCAGGGCTCAGGGATACCGAGTGGAAGCTGATCAACCGGAAGATCATCAGCGGCATGGTCTACGTGCCAAAAGAGAAGTTCGCCCGGCTCCTCGAGGAGGCGGTGCGCGAGAAGGTCCAGTCGGGCCTGACAGGGAAAGTCCCGGAGACCGTTGCCATGGCGCTCGAGCCGTACATGGCCGAGATCAGGGCGGCGCTGGACGTGCTGAAGGCCGAGCGCAACATCGCCGCGGACGGCGAAGTGAGCGAGGACGCGTTCCCCCCGTGCATGAAAGCGCTGCTGGCCGACCTGCAGAAAGGCGTAAACCTGCCCCATACGGCCCGTTTCGCCCTCACGTCGTTTCTGGCCAACATCGGGCTGGACAAGGAGCAGATCATGGAGCTCTACCGGATGGCCCCGGACTTCCGGGAGGATTTAACGCGGTATCAGGTAGAGCATATCACCGGGGGCAGCGGTACCGAGTACACGGCGCCGTCCTGCAAGACCATGATGACGTACGGGAACTGTATCGGTAAAAACCCTTATTGCGACTGGGTCACTCACCCGCTGAGCTACTACCGTAAGGCCATGTTCCGCCGGGCAAAGCTCAAGACGGGGCCGGCCCCTGCGACCGGCGGCAATCAGGCAGCGGCCGATGACGGGGGTAAGCCTGCCGACAGTCGATAGAACGCTGCCGCCGTCCGGTAAAATGACCCCTGTACCCTCGCTATCCGGCACGATGGCCACAGACCGACTTCCGCGGATCCAATCAACGTGGGCCAGGGCGGCGATTTCATCCGAGCCTCCCTACCCGGCGGCCAGATTACTTCGTTCCTGGCGACATACCGTCCCGTCTCATCATGACGATAATACGAAAATATCCAGGTTGCCTGCCACAGCGACCGATTCAACGATCGCGAGAGAACGTTTATGTTACCCGGCCAACGATAGCAAAGCGGATTATAAACAAAAAGGTCGGGACACATGCTTATCACGGGCTTACTAAGACGATACTGGCAATGGTTCGCAATCGCCATCTCCCTTGCTGCGTTAGCCACGCTTTTTTCGGGATACGGCATGGCAGACTCGCTGGCATCCGCCCCGGCGAAGGCTGTCGATTCCAGCCCGCGCCCGACCCCCATGGTGCAGTGCATCGTCGGGCTTGTCCTGCCGCTGGCGGCGGTCGGGCTGGTCGCAACCGTCGGCCGGAGCAGGGCAAAAATGAAATGATAAACGGCCTGAGTGGCGCCGGCCGGTGCCTCACAGGACGTCGTCGGACGCCGCTCAGGGCACCTTCGTCTCGATCGGCTTTTCCACGACCGGCTTCATATCGGCAGGGTACTGGCCGATCTTGATGGACAGCTTTTCCAGCACTTCCTTGCGCATGCCCTCGACGAACTTGATCGAGCCGACCACGAGGTGGCCTCCGCCGCTGACGCCGCCGCCCCGGATCTCGTCCCGCAGCTCCCGCACCATGCGCGGGATGTTCATCTGCACGCCCCGGGAGCGCAGCACCGCGAAGTCCGGGCCGTAGCCCAGCGTGACCACCGGCTGGCCCGCGTGCTTCCGGCACAGCAGGTCGTGGATCTCGCCCGTCGTCTTGCCCGGCGCCGGGAAGGTGAACTTGTGGGCGAAGTTCTCCACGTCGATGGTGAACAGCATCGCGCCGTTCGACAGCGTCACATTCTTCACGTGCGGCATGGACGCGTCGAGCTGGTCAGCGATCATCTTGTTCGCCTGGTCGCAGAGCAGGCTGACGATCGCCCCGTGCCGCGTCGAGCCGCCCAGGTTGAGGATGTCGTTGATGATGCCCCGGCCGTCGTTGTAGCGCAGCCAGAACTGCTCGTAGTCCAGGGCCAGCGCGATCTTCTTCAGGTCGTCCTCGGAGTATTTGTCCTTCACCAGCGCGAGGTACTGCGCCCGCTCCGGCGCCTCCGACCGGTCGCCGACCGCCGCCACGGCAGCCATATGCTTGATCTCGTCCGTCACGTCCGGGTTGATCATCCGCGCCAGCTCCACGCCGAGCATGCCTGCCGTAATCCCGAAGTCGCCGCCCGCGTGGTACGGGTTGACGTGGCCTTTCAGGAACGGGTCGACCGTGGCGTCCGGGTGGTGGTGGTCCACTACGAGCAGGTCGAGGCCGTACACCTGCGTGTACCGGTACGCCTCGATGTCTTCCTCGGTAGAGCCGTTGTCCATGAGAATGATGAGCGGCATGCGCTGCCCGTGGCGCTCGCTGTCCTCCAGCGCCATGACCAGGTCCTTGTTAACGTCTTCCAGCTCGTAGAAAGGCGCCTTGGACGGGGACCGGCCGAAGAAGTGATACTCGGCCTCGGAATCGCCCTCCTGCCGGATCAGCGGCAGGCACGCCCGCTCCACCGCGACCCCGGCGCAGATGCCGTCGGCGTCCGCGTGGTGGCGGATGATGATCGGGACCGACTTGAGGATAGCGCGGCGGATGTGTCTGGCGACCTGCTCCATCCGCGGGCGGAGCCGCTCCAGCACCTCACTCCTGACCAGGAAGTCCACATGCGCGGGCTTCGCCCGGCTGTCGATGGCGGCCTCGATGGCGCCTTTGATCACGGCGGCGTCCTCGCCCGCGAGCTTCCTCATGTCGAGGACTTCCAGCTGCAGGCCGTTGTTGCGCATGGTGATCTCGCCGATGACCCGCACCACGTCCTCCAGCTGCACCTCCGGGAACGCCCGCATGCCCGCTTCCACGAACGCGGCACAGGAGACGGAGCCTTCCTCGTCCGTGACCGCGAAAATCGTCGGCCCGCTGGTCTGCTTGATCTGCACGACCTCGCCGCTGATGCTCACCAGCTTGTTCACGAACTTGTTAATGTCACCCGATTTGGTACGGGGGAGGTTCTTCTCCACCTCGATGAATTTGAACTCTTTGACGTTGTGCGGGATGAGGTCGAAGTTGCCGTTGGGCTTGATGGAGTTGATCTTTACCATCACATCTTCGCCCGAGACATAGGTCCTGTGAACATTGCTCGAGTGGATAAGGCCCTTGGTCTGGGCGTTCAGGTTCACGAACACGCCGAAGTCAGCCGTGTTGGCGACCTTCCCCAGGTAAGTCTTGCCGACGTCGAGGTCGGAGACGTCGCACGCCGGGCTCAGCCTGTATACCGGATAGATGCTCTGGCACTTCTCGCAGACATCCTTCCCGGGCAGCGCCGGCTGGCCGCAGATCTCGCAGTCGTTCAGCTTGCCCGTACCCCCGCAGCCCTGGCACTTCTCCCGGGTCTGCAGCTTGCCTGAGCCCTTGCACTTCGGGCAGAACCCGCCCAGCAGTCCCTTCAGGTCCTTCTCGGACATGCCCATCAGGTTCATGCTCTTCACTTTTCCAGAGCCGTTGCAGGTCGGGCAGGTCTGCTCGCCCTTCACCACGTACCCTTTGCCCTGGCACGACTGACACTCGACGCTCATGATAATGACCTTGTTTTAAATGATTCTATCAGGCAACTCCCGGCCCGATGCCATATATATTTTATCGTGGCAGGCGCATGGCGCCGGTACGGACCGCGTGGCAACCGGATATATTACTGTTAGAAGCGCCTCTGGATATATAAATCCTCTTTATCGTCGGCGGCGAAACACGGGCGCAAAGCCCGAAAAAACGCTGTCCGCGATGCCGGCAGGCACCTCGTTCCCGGGCAGCAATCGAAACCGGATACACAGGTCTGGCATGGCAACCACAATCGCCTTACCGGAAAGCTGTTTCTGACATACGTTTATCGATAGTGAAGTCAGTAATATTTAACCATGGTATAAATATGGTGATATTAAATGAGAAGGAGATCACTGTTCTGATGTACCTGGACTCCGCGCTGGACAGCCGTCCCGGGGGAATAAGAGCCCGCCGGATGGCGGAGAACCTCGGCGAGCCCGTGGCCGACATCATCGCGGCCTGCGAGAGCCTCAACGAGATAGACCTGCTGCGCATCGATCATCTTTATCGCGAGAATAATAAGGTCACGGATATCGAGATGCATATCCTCAGCGAGGGCGCGAGCGTTTTATTCGAGAACCTGAACTACGATATCTGGGACTGAAGACTGGCGGAAATCTGTTACGGCCTGACCACGATAAAAATGAGGATTATCACACAGACTTTTACAAAGACCTCCGGCCACCGCTATTCACGCCGCCTGATCACCGTATAATGTATTTATCCTCCGCCGCCCATTTTTCGACGGAGTGATCGCTACGGAAACATTGACCGGACGCCAGAAGGAAGTGCTCATGTACTTCCGGGAAGCGCTTAACCACAACCGGCCGGAAGGCGTGAAGGCCAGCGAGGCCGCGAACAACATCGACACGCCGCTGCAGGATGTGCTCGACGCCTGCGAGAAACTGGACCAGACGGGCCTGCTCGACATCGAGAAACGCCACATGTCGGGCGGAAAAGCGCAAGACCTCGAGGCGCATATCACCGCCGCAGGCATCGACTACCTCCAGAAAGAAAAGGGCATACCACTGTGAGCCTGCCAGCGGACGTCGTCCACCGTTAATTTTATAAGAAATGAACGGCACTCTATTGCTGCAAGTGCAATATCATTGCACCAGAATCGGGCCTGTGGTCTAGCTGGTTATGACGTCGCCTTCACACGGCGGAGGTCAGGGGTTCGAATCCCTTCGGGCCCATAAAAGTCTTGAGGGGCTCCCGGGGGCTTTTTCAAAAGCCCCCAGGGTCGCGACACTAAACTCACGTGCCGAAGGCACCATTTATAGGAACGTTTTGAAGGCAAGGGGGGGACTTTTAGGAAAAGTTATCCCTGTACACCAAGCCTTATAAAAACACCTCCTGCCCCGGCCGCCCTCGCGCGCGAACCGCATGCAACACCCGCTTTTATCAATCAGACATAGTCGGGCTTTTACGTACCGTTACAATAAAAAATGATTCAGGCCTCTTCCGGCATGGCTACGTATTTGCTGCACTCGACGGCCTGGCACCCCTTGCACGTCTGGCCGTTATCGCAGGGCTCGACGTGGGTGATCACGCTGGTCCGGGGGAACCGGACGGTAATGTCGTGCTCGATGTGGTCGGCCAGGCCGTGGGCCTGCTCGACGCTCATGTCCCGGGAGACAACGAGGTGCAGGTCGACGAACCGGTCCGACCCGGAGCGGCGGGTCCGGAGCTCATGAAAGCCAGCGAACTTGCCGGAGTGGTCTTTAATGATGCGCTCGATCTCGGCGACCTCGGCATCGGGCAGCTGGACGTCCATGAGGTCTTTGACCGACTTAATCGTCAGCTCGAAGGCCGCCTTCAGGATAAAGAGCGCCACCAGGATGGCGAACAGCGGGTCCAGGATCGTCCACCCCGTCAGCTTGATCGCGATCAGTCCTGCGAAGATACCAAGCGACGTCAGCACGTCCGTCCGGAGGTGCCACGCGTCGGCCTCCAGCGCGATGCTCTCGGTGCGCCGGGCCGTCTTCATGAGCCGCGACGAGACGTAGAAGTTGACGATCGCCGAGAGGGCCATGACGGCGATGCCCAGGTTCACGTCCTCGAGGGTGACGCCGTGGGTCAGCTTCTGGTATGCTTCGTAAATGATCAGCAGCGCGGCGGCGAAGATCAGCAGGGCTTCGATAGTGCCCGAGATGTTCTCGTACTTGCCGTGGCCGAAAGTGTGCTCGGAGTCAGGCGGCTCGCTCGATTTGCGGACAGAATAGTAGGCGATGACCGCCGCCATCAGGTCGATGCCCGAATGGATTGCCTCCGAGATGACGCTGACCGACCCGATCATGAAGCCGACGACAAGCTTGGTTACGACCAGCAAGGAGTTGGACGCGATAGAAAGGCGCGCAATACCGGTCTTTTCTCGGTTCATGTCTTCAATATCAATGCTCATCGTTTCTCACAATATCAGTAAAACACGCGATACGCCGTTAACATATATAGGGTTATCGACTGTGCAACGCGTTGCCCGGCCGTGAAAATTAACCCTGTTAAGTCCGCAGAACCAGCCCTGCAAGGGCAATCGTTATTAATGGAAAAGAGAAACACTATCTGTAAATATACTGGAGACATGGCGGCATGATCGAAGACCTAAAAACCAGCAACATGACAGTACGCCAATTTCTTGACGAGTTGACGGACATCAAGGGTCACACGAGCGTCATCTTCGGGCTCACCGAGGACGACCTGCTCAACCGGAACTTTACATTCTTTTACGACGGTGACCTGCTCGAGTACCAGGTGGGCACGAAACGCCTGGTGAAGGTCACGGTAGACGGTGATCAATTCGCCATTAAAAAGGATGGCAAGGAGTACAAAGGCCAGAAAGCCAGGGAACTCTTTAAGACCGATAAGGAGTTCAAGCTCTGGAAGCGGACCATCGACGGCGAGCAGAACGTAATCTTACAGGACGCCTGCGCCACCGTTCACGCGTACGCGCTGAGCCCGACCTGTACGTGGAAAGAGCTGCAGATGTCCAAAGAGTACTCGTTCTGCACGGTAAGAGAGCTGATGTCATTTGTGTTGTCGTTCGAGTTCGAGGCGACGCTGGCCCGGTACATGCCGCTGAAACAGAGCAAGTAGAGCAAACTATTTTTACTTTTAGCCGCTGTAGCAACAGCAATGGACTGCGTGATCATGCTGGGCCTCGTCGCCGGGGCCATGACTACCGGGAGCATCATTCCACAGGTACTCAAGATCATCCGGAGCAAGACCTCCCGGGACATATCGACGATGTTCTTTCTGTTCATGTCCGGCGGGATGCTGCTCTGGCTCGTCTACGGGATATTAAGGGCTGACCCGGTCATCGTCATATGGAACTCGATCAGCCTCAGCCTGAGCCTTGCCATACTGGCGCTGAAAAAAATCTACCCGT
The DNA here is from genome assembly GCA_002067315.1 of Methanocella sp. PtaU1.Bin125. Taxonomy (GTDB): domain Archaea; phylum Halobacteriota; class Methanocellia; order Methanocellales; family Methanocellaceae; genus Methanocella_A. The sequence goes on from MVRA01000060.1 coordinate 11,760, forward strand.
AGCTGATGGTGTTCGTCGTCCCGGGCTTATCGGGGCGTAAAGCTTCCCAGGTCCGCGGTCCCCGCCGCCCTCTCGATCTTCCGCAGGTTGTCCATGAGCTTGCGCAGCCCGGGGTCGCTCATTAGCGAGCGCTCTTCGTCGTGCATGCGCAGGTTGATGTTGTCGATGTAGTTCTCCGAAGCGATATCGTAGAGCGCAGGAAACACTACCGTCTCCTCCCAGGCCGCGTGCGGCCGGTACATGATGACGAACGACATGCAGTGGCCTGCCAGCTCGTTCAGCCGTCCGGGATCGTCGACGTGGCCCGACCGCGTCAGGTCGATGATCCGGCCGATGATCTCGCGCCCCTTATCGTGCTGGATCTCGAGCGTGTCGACCAGCCTGTCCATCGTCCCGGCCTCCCGGAGCTTCGGGAAGATGAACTGCTCCTCGTCGACCATGTGGTGGTCCGCGCCGAACTCCTTGATCGTGATGGCCGCGTGGTTGACCGGGAGAAGGTCCGTGTCCCCGCCGTCGACGATACTGGCGACTCCGCTCTCGAGGACGATCATCAGCCGCTCCATGATCGCGTGCTCCCGGGACAGTATCTCAGTCGGAGAGATGGACGGCAGTTCCTCCCCGAACTTGCCGGGCGGCTGCGGCCGGGTCACCTGGACCAGGTTGCCGAGGAACGTGCCCGGCCAGTACGGCATTTTTTTACGATAGGTCAATACGATCACCGGCACTTCATTGATTCAACGGCCATAAAAAATGTCCCTGCCGATCATGCGGGATAACGCCAGTATTCCCGTAAGTCATCGTTTAACGACGGGGAGCAGGAGACGCTTATAACAAGGCGGATACCAGAGGTATCCATGCAGCCGGAGCGGGTCGATCAGCTCGATGCCATCACCATTCCGGGCCGCGGTCACTATGTAAGAATGATATCGCATCCGCTTCGCCTCGGGACGGGCCATCTGCAGGCTGATCTCTTCGCGGGAGACGCCGGCGAGCTTCGGGAACTCGGTCGCGGGCTGCCTGCCGTTCAGCAGGTGGTAGCCGTAGACGCGGTAGGCGTCGGCACTCTCTGCAATAATGAGCCAGCGCACCAGGTCGAACCCGGGTATAGCCCGGCCGCCGGACCGGGCGGAAACGTACAGTTTCAACGCTCCGCTCAGGAGGACCACCAGCGTAAAGAAGCCCCCGTAAACCCAGGGTTCCGCGATGCTGGCCCTCCCGGCCACGATGAAAACGCCAAACACGAGACTGGCGAAGAGGAGATAGGGTGTCGGGCCCGCCGCGATCCCCAGGGTGAACTTCCGGTCGGTCACGGGATAAAGCAGCGGGATGCCGGGGAACGCGAGGAAGTCGAGAAGGAGATGCGAGAGCGCTCCGGCCAGTGTGGCGGCCATGGCAGGCAGCAGCGGCGTGCCGTAGCCGGCCAAGGCCATAACGGGCAGGGCGACGAGCGCGGCCGATAGCGCTACTATGAGAGCGCCGGCGAAGCTGTGGGTGAAGCCGCCGTGCGTCAGGATGTATAGCCGCGGGTCCCGGTCTGAGAAGCGCTGGAACGTGACGTCGATGTCCGGCGCTACGGCGCCCAGCACGGCGAACGGTATCAGCTCTGGAAGGCCGGCGACGGCGCACACGGCGCTGATGGCAAGGGCGTGCGTCAGGCTGTCCACGTTAAAAAATGCGAGACTAACGGATAAAAAGGTTGTCACGCCATATTAATGATATCAATTTGATATTTTTATTATACTTTATGATAGCATTTTGATTAATACTTTAGTAATAGCTAACTATAAATATTATCATATCGATATCAGTATTCATGCGTACGCCCGGGCAGCGAAAAGAGATTTACGAAATCGTGAAGGCCCGCCTCGCGCAGGGGATGAGTGGCCGGGCCGCCCGGGCGAATATCGATTACGACGGCAAGGTCTTCGACCTTGACTTCAAGACCTGGAAAACGTACGCTGCAGAGTTCGACGGCTCCCTGCCCGAAGTTCGGGCGACCTCCCATCCCTCCCCGGACAGGGAGCTGATCGTGACGCCTGCCGCCGCCCCCGCTTTATTTACGGCTCCCGCTACACCGTACCGGCATGCCGGCCGCAGGCCCGGCGTCCACAAGACGCGGTTCCTGGTCGCGCTGTCTGACAGCCGCCTGGAGCAGCTCAAGGCCGAAGCGTTGCGGAAAGACAAGACGTATGCCGCGCTGGCGGTGGACTACATCATCGAAGGCCTGGAGCGCGTGGAAAAAAGCCGGGGGCAGGCGGCCCGGGATCAGCAATAGCCCGGGGAAAGGCACCCCGGCCCGCCCGGCGTCGTGTTTTCGCCAGGACAGCCCGGACATCCGGGACACCCGTAACTGTACACATAGCAGCCGGGCTCCGCGGGATTCCGCGGAACAGGGTTATCCGGACAGCCCGGACATCCGGGACACCCGAACGGTACGTAAGCTCCGCCGTACAAAGGCGCCACCCCACAGGCAGGCCATGCCTGTGCCACAACGGTGGCCGGCATCAAAGCGAAAAGGGCGATGAGTGCCAGTATCACGATTAAAGCTCTCATGTCGATCACTTTCGATCTGCTCTACAGACATTGATAAATACCAATCCGCCGCATTCTGCGGTACGATAACGAGAGCGAGCCGGCCGCGCGACCGGCATCCGGACATGAAACGCCGCAATGAGGTCCTACCCCCATGCACCTGATCATCACCGAGAAGCACGACGCCGCCAGCAAGATCGCGGCCATTCTTTTCCCCGACCACGCGCAGGAGCGCGTCAACGGCGTGCCCGCGTACAGGTCGAGAGCAGCGGACGCGCTGGTCATCGGCCTCGCCGGCCACATCATGGAGCTGGACTTCCCGAAAGAGTACCAGAACTGGGGCGCCGTGCCGCCGCGCGGCCTGGCCCGGGCGAAGGTGATCACCTATCCGTCGAAGAAGGACATCGCCTCGGCGCTCTTGCAGCTCTCGACCGCTGCGACGCGGGTCACCATTGCGACGGACTACGACCGGGAAGGCGAGGCCATCGGCGTGGAGGCGTACCGGATCGTCAAAAAGGCGGCTAACCCGGTTTTTGACAGGGTGCACTATAGCTCGTTTACGAAAGAGGAGATCACGAAAGCGTTCGCGAAGCCGGTGCCCATTGATTTCAACCTGTCGGCGGCCGCCGAGTGCCGGCAGGAGATCGACCTCGTCTGGGGTGCTTCGCTCACTCGTTTTGTCTCCATCGTCAGCAATAAAAGGGGAAAGGAGTTCCTGTCCGTGGGCAGAGTACAGACGCCGCTGCTGGCCCTGATCGTCGACCGGGACAAGGAGATCAACGCCTTCAAGTCGAAGCCCTACTGGGAGATCGTCGCCACGCTGCTGAAAGGCGACGTCGCGTTCACGGCGTCGCATCGACATGGCCGTTTCGATAAAAAGGAAGAGGCGGCTGCCATTTATAAAAAGCTGGGAAAGACCGCCATCGTGAAGGACCTCGTGACCGAGCGGAAGAAAGAGCCCGCCCCGATACCATTTAACACGACAGAGTTCCTGAAGGCGGCGAGTGCCCTGGGATTCACGGCATCTACCGCCATGCAGATCGCCGAAAAGCTGTACATGGACGGCTGGATCTCGTACCCGCGTACGGACAACACGGTATATCCTGACACGCTGAACCTGAAGGATATCGTCGTCCTGTTCAAGGACAGCCCCGAGTTCGTGAAGAACGCCGTCGTCACCCTCGCGCAGCCGCAGCTGGTCCCGACCCGAGGAAAGGTGGAGAGCAAGGACCACCCGCCCATCTACCCGGTCGCCTGCGCCCGGAAGACGGCGCTTGACGACCGCCACTGGAAGCTGTACGAGCTGGTCGTCCGGCGGTTTTTCGCCACGCTGTCCGGCCCCTGCGAGTGGGACGCGACGAAGGCGGCCATCGATATCAGCGGCGAGCCTTTCGTGGCCGGCGGCAAGAACCTCGCTGTCGCCGGATGGCGTTTCCACTATCCCTACGGCACCCCGAAAGACGAGATACTGCCCGCGCTGGCCGTCGGCGATGTGCTCCCCGTGAAGAAGGCCGACCTGCTGGAGAAGAAGACCGAGCCCCCCAAGCGCTACGGCCAGGGCAAGCTCATCCAGATGATGGAAGACCTCGGCCTGGGCACGAAAGCGACCCGGCACGAGGCGTTAACAAAATTATACAGCCGCGGCTTCATCGAAGGAAATCCCCCGAAGCCCACGGCCCTCGGCATCAGCCTGATCGACGCGCTGAAGGCCCATGCCGCCACGGTCACCAGCAACGCCATGACCAGCCGCCTGGAGAAGGACATGGACGGCATCGCCGGCAGCACCCTCCCGAAGGACGCCGTGCTCCGCGAGTCCCGGGACATGCTGGAGAAGGTGTTCGACCAGCTGGAGGCCCACGGCGCCGAGATCGGGCGGATGCTCCGCAGCGGGTCGGCGGCCGACAGCAAGATCGGGCCCTGTCCGCTGTGCGGCAGCCCTCTGATTATCAGGGAGCGGAAGGCGGACGGGAACAAGTTCATCGCCTGCAGCGGTTTCCCCAACTGCCGGAATACGTACAACGTCCCGGCGGGCACGCTGAAGTTCGATAAGCAGGTCTGCGAGAAGCACCATATGCATCTCATTAAAGTCACGCCGCCGGCGGTGATGATGGCCGACGGTAAAAAGGTTAAAGGAAAAGCATATGAATACGGGTGCCCGGCGTGCAAGAAAGAAGTTACTACTATAAAAACCAGCTCTGGATCTGCCTAGTTATCATTATAACCTTGGCGCTCTTGGCTACCTGGCGCCCTTGGCGAGCGTGACAGAAGTCGAATTGCCTATACAAGGCTTACGTCGAAATTGTTGTATTAGGTTAGCGACCCCTGTCACGCGCGCCAAGGGCGCCAGGTAGCCAAGAGCGCCAAGTGTTTTTAATAAAATATCGAGCGGGATACTGTATTATTGAACTAGAAAATATTAAAAATTACCTGGGCTTCGTTAACTTCTCAATCTCTTCCTCGACTTCCTCATAGCCCTTCCGGTACAGCTCTTCCTCCTCCGGCGAGAGGTATTTCAGCAGCCGCAGGAACTCCCCGGCGTGCACGACCTCTTCCTCGGCGATGTCCCGCAGGACCTCGGCCGCCAGCCTGTCGTCGGTCGACTCGGCCAGCTGTACGTACATCTGGATGGCCTCGTACTCCGCCGCGATGTTGAAGCGGATGGCCCGGATCAGCTCGTCTTTCGTCAGCTTACGGTCGTTAGCCACGACGGCGAATGGTGTAGAAAATTCGGGTATGACAACCACCGATCGGTTATCTGGCAGACGATTTTAAATATCTTCCGTGTCGCCGCGCAGTATCTGGCATGACCTGATACCGGCCGATTGTTAATAGCCGGTTTCACAATCTCCGGCCATAGCAAACTATAAATACACGAGACGTATATAGGTCAACAAGACATAGGTCAAATTGACATATGTCAAACAGGACTAAAGGAAGTAGAAATCAATGGTCGATATGGACATGGTCATCCTGGGCTCGCTGGCCGGGATGCCCGCGCATGGCTATCAGCTCAAGCGGAACATCGAGTCAACCTTCGGGAAGCGTTACCTGAACCTCAGCAACAGCAGGCTGTACCCGAGGCTGGCGAAACTCGAATCGGACGGCTGTATCGAGGGGCATAAGGAGCCGCAGGATAAGACCCCGGACCGGGTGGTGTATAAGGTGACGCCGGCCGGTTTCGTGAGGCTGAAGGAGCTGGTCGCCGCGCCGATCGACCCGCGGGACGACATGTTCGACTTCATGTCCCGGGCCGCCTTTTTCGGGCTCATCGCGCCGGAGGAGCGGCGCCGGCTGATCGAGCCAATGTATAAGGACAAGCTTGAAGAGCTGGCCGGGGCGCGGAAGAAAAGAGAGCAATACGGCCCTGTTATGGACAAGTACTCTCTGGCGGTGCTCGACTGGGGCATCGGGCAGCTGGAGCGGACGATCGGCCTGTTCGAGACACTGATGGATCTGGAGTGATGACGATGATTGATATCGCGTTGAAAAACATGTGGCAGCGCAAGACGCGGACGGGCCTGACGGTGGTCGCGATCGCGGTCTGTATCATGCTGTTCCTGGTGCTGTCCACGGCGACGGGCACGATGGACGAGATGTTCGCCGCGTCGAGCGGGCAGTTCGCCGGGCAGATGTTCGTGAAGACGCCCTCGGCGCAGGCCGGGGCCGCGCTGGAGTTCCCGCCGGTCTCCTCCAGCCTGACGATGGAGAAGGCGAACGCCCTGATGAACGTCAGCGGCATCGATCCTGCACGGAGCGCGCCGCTGCTGCTGGTGCCGCAGGCGCCGTCGCTGTTCCAGAACGGGCCGCCGCAGGTCATCGCGGCCGGCATCCCGGAAGGGAAGGAGAAGGCGTTCTACGGCGACGCGACCTTCGGCAACGGCACGGGCATCCTGTCCGGAAAGGACCAGGTCGTGCTCGGGGCTTATGCGGCGTACTCGCACTATAAGGTGAACGTCGGCGACAGGATCACCATCCAGAACCGGGACTTCACCGTGGTCGGGATCGCGGACGAGACGGGCTCGATCATCACGAACGGCATGGTCCTGATCCCGCTGTCGGTAGCGCAGGAGATATTCAACCGGCCCGGCGTCTCCACGGTGCTGCTGACCGCGCCGTCGGAGGATAAGGCGGAAGCGGTGGCGGCGGCCGTCAGGGACCAGTTCCCCGAACTGCAGGTCATGACCCAGGGCGACATGGACAGCACTTTAGACAGCATGGCCTCGATGACGCATACGTTCATGGGGATGATCAACCTGACCATGCTCGTCGTGGCCGGCGTTGTCACGCTCATGGTCATGTTTATGTCGGTGTCGGAGCGCACGAAGGAGTTCGGCATGCTACGTGCGATAGGGGCAAGGCGCTCCCGCATACTGGTGCTGGTGCTGGAAGAAGCGGTCATCGTGTGTATCGTCGGCAGCGTGCTCGGCATCCTGCTGTCGTTCCTGATGATGCAGTTCATGTTCGGGGGAACGCTGTTCTCCCTGGAGACCACGGCGAAGGCCGTGATATTCATGACGGGGATCGGCGTGTTCGCAGGCCTGATACCGGCCTACAGATCCGCTAAGATCCAGCCGCTGGAGGCGATTCGCTATGAGTGAGACCGTGAAGGCTATCGAGATCAGCCGGGCGGCGAAAGCCGCGGTCGTCCTTGAGACGGCAGGCCTGAAGAAGTCGTACAAAATGGGCAACGTGACGGTCGAAGCGCTGAAAGGCGTGGACATCAGCGTCCGGCAGGGCGAGTTTGTGTCGATCATCGGCCCCTCGGGCTCGGGCAAGTCGACGCTGCTGAACCTCATCGGGTGCCTGGACAGGCCGACCGGCGGCCGGGTGCTGATCGACGGCGTCGACGTGTCGCAGATGAGCGACGGGAAGCTCACGGACGTCAGGTGCCGGAAGATCGGCTACGTGTTCCAGAAGTTCTACCTCCTGCCGTTCCTCACCGCCCTGGAGAACGTAGAGCTACAGGCGCGGCTCGCCGGGCTGCCGGACGGGAAGAAGAAGGCTGCGGAAGCGCTGCGGCTGGTCGGGCTGGGCGAGCGGATGAACCACCTCCCGAAGGAGATGTCCGGCGGCGAGCAGCAGCGGGTGGCCATCGCCCGGGCGCTGGTGAAGAGTCCGGCGATCATCCTGGCCGACGAGCCGACAGGGAATCTGGACACGAAGACCGGGAACCTGATCATGGACGTGTTCCGGAAGCTGCACGAGCAGGGCATCACCGTCGTCATGGTCACCCACAACCCGGAGCTGGCGGCCCGGACTGACCGCATCATCAAAGTCAGGGACGGGCTCATCGAGTCTTAGTCCCTTTTTCTCTGCATGCGATCCGTAAATGGGAATAGTTAAAGACCGCAGAGACCGCAGAGGGGCGCAGAGACCGCAGTTATCATTATAATTTTGATAGGTGTAATGCTAATAAGAAACCGCGTGCACTGCGAACCTCTGCGTCTTATGAAACGCCGATGTGCCTGATGCACAGGCATATACGATGAAAATCCTGAAAGTCTTTCATACTAAAAACTTTTCATTATTAATGCCTGACCGTGCCGAAGGTCGTCGATCGACTTCCATGAAAATATCATTGTATAGGCTGTGCGACTACTGTCACGCTCGCCAAGGGCGCCAGGTAGCCAAGAGCGCCAAGGACTGATAAAAAACGTCATTTCAACATATCTGTTAAGTCTTGGCGCCCTTGGCTACCTGGCGCCCTTGGCGAGCGTGACAGTAGTCGCATTGCATTGACAAGGCCTGATTCACATCAGCCTTAACATGAAAATACCCGTTTATTATCCATCGAGGACTCTGCAGCCGGCACTGTAAATTATTTTCTGTAAATTATATAATCGCCCTGTATTCATATATTGAGTTAGGAGAAGATCAACAAATGAATACAGAGCTAGTAGATGTACTGTTGTTGTTCCTTAAGTACCTTAGGCAAGACGATGACGGGATGAAGAACATTTTAACCTGGCTGTACAACGCTATCATGCAAGTGGAGGCGGAGTTGCAGGCTGGCTGTTCTTCGTACGAGAGAAACAACGATCGCCGGTTGCACAGGAACGGTTACAAGAAGAGAACCTTGAAAACGGTGCACGGGGATCTGGTCCTGGACAAGCCCCAGTTTCGCGAAGAAGGCTTCACTACAGTGATATTCGAGGCATACGGTCGGGTGGAGAAAGCGGTGATCAGCCTTGTTGGCGAATCCTACCTGTTGGGGATTAGCACCCGGAAGATCGAGGAGATGCTATCTAAACTGGGCATCGATGGATTCTCGGCGGCCAGCGTCTCAAAGATCAACAAGGAGCTGGACGAGCAGGTCCACGCTTTTTTAGAGAGACCGTTAGGCCGGGTGGTCTACATGTACGTGGACGCTACTTACTTTCGTGTCCGTGAGGGCGCCCGTTACGTTACGAAGGCGCTGCTCATCGTGGTGGGCGTGGACCAGGACGGCTACCGACAAGTGCTGGGAGCGAGGATCTGCGAGTCGGAGAGCGAAGAATGGTGGACCAGCATGTTCGAAGACTTGCAGCGCCGTGGATTGTATGGCGTGTTGATGGTGATTAGCGATGGGCATCGGGGGATCAAGGCCGCAGTGCAGAAATGCTTCTTGGGAGCCTCATGGCAGTATTGTCAGGTGCATTTCGTCAGGAACGTGATGAAAAAGGTGCCCCAGAAACGGAGACGAGAGATCGCAGGCCTGATCAGAGCGTGCAGGGAAGATCCTCGTGCTATGGCCAATCTTTCGGACGCGTTAAACGAGCAAGGCCTGGAAGCAGCGAGCAGGATGATCGATAGCTGCATGGCAGACCTGTTCAACTACATGGCCTTCCCTAAAATGTTCTGGAAAAAGATAAGGACCACGAACCTGTTAGAGAACACGAATCGCAAGCTTAAACAACGAAGCAAGGTCGTTGGCGCCTTTCCAGGAGACGCATCGTTGCTAAGACTCGCGGTAACAATACTCATGGACACAGAAGAGGAATGGAAATACGGGCACAGGCTTATCGACCTGGAAGACAATCCGATCAACGAGACAGGGCCGATTATACAAATTACAGAAAATTTTTAACACTGCCCTGCAGCCTTTAACTGTGTCCTGTTTGTGGCATATTGCAATAGTAATAGTTATTCAGGTGGATTTCACATAGTTCCAGGCGCAGCGTGGTGCGAATCTTGATATAATGTGCCGGCCATACAGCCATTGTCATGCTCGAGATCTACTGCGACTCGTCCTATAACGAGGACGGGTCGTCATTCATCGGCATCGTCGCCATCGCCGACGGGGTCGAGGTCCACCAGTCCACGACGGCCGTGCTCCCGGCGCCTCTCAGCAACCTGGAGTGTGAGCGGGCGGCCATCTCGATGGCCATCCGGATGGCCCGGGCGCTGCGGCGGGATGACGAGCAGGTGATCATTTACAATGACAACACCGAGGCGGTGAAGGAATACCTCGAGGCCGAGATGTCGCTGTATCCGGTCGAGTATACGCCCAGGGAGAGCCCGCTCCAGTCGATGGCGGACCGGCTGTCGAAGCGGTTCCCCCAGCAGCTCGTGGAGATCCACGACCTCTGCCGCCGGCCGGTCGAGTCGTTCACGCCGGAGGTCCTGGCGGACATTGCCCGTAATGGCTCGACTGTTCTTTACCTGCAGAAAGACCGGGAGCGCTCGTCCAACACGAAAAGCTGCTACCGGCTGGTCGCCCGGACCGCCGACCGGATCCTGTCCGACGATCACCTGTATTGCGCCCGGTCGGGTGAGGTCAAGAATGTCAAGATCGCCCGTGACATCGCCGCCGACGTCGGGGCCGGCGAGATCGCCGTCGCCCTGTCCGGCGCATACTTCCTGCTGACCGACGAGACCTGGGGCCTGCGGCTCAAAGGCGGGGAGGCTTACTCCATCCTGCCCTGTGAGATCCCCCACCGGATCATCTGCCACGAAGTCGACCGCTCGCCCGAAAACCTCTGGCGCCGCGTGGCCCGGCATAATCATTCATGAAATAGGTTATACATACTGGCCGGCAGTGCATGAAAAAGCAGGCGCATTTTTACCCGGTCTTCTCGAACAAGGACTTATCGGCGCCGCATACCGGGCAAACCCAGTCGTCGGGCAGGCGCTCGAAAGCGGTCCCCGGCGGCACGCCGTGGTCCGGATCGCCTGCGGCAGGATCGTAAACATACTGGCAAATTGTGCAGATGTATTTATCCATAACAGATAATGCTCCCCGGGAGTGTAACTCCTCCAGGCTTATAGCCTTTGCCTGCGGAAAGCGCCGGGGCGAAACTATTTTTCCCTTGAGAGACTACGGGTAATCATGGCGAAAAGCAGCAAGAAGAAACAGAAGTACAGCACGAAGGGGATTGGCAGGTTCCAGGTGGTCATGACCGACCGGGTCAGGCTTCTGTTAATTGCCTGTTTCGTGTGCAGCTTCCTGGTCTTCGGCGCCATTACCCTGTGGCTGGCCCTGTCGCCGTAAGTTTACGAGATCAGTAACATGGAAAGGTCAAGCCGCCGGTAAACGGCCGGTTTGGCAAAGGAGGGCTTAAGTTGAGAGAATGGGACGTATGGCAAAAACACCCCGAGTATAATACGGTCCTTGCGCTGGTATGTAAGGTGCCCCGCGAGACGATCGACAGGCTGGAGAAAGCGGGTTTTGTGGTCGACGAAGGGACGAGGCCGCCAGTCAAAGCGGATCAGCTCTTTCTGGTGCACATGCGGGAGTCAATGGACAAGAAAGACTACTGGAAAAAGTTCGACGGGATCACCGCGAAATACGGCAAGGAGCCCACGCCGGTCCATCTCGAGGAGATGCCCGAGGTCATCATCCGCTTCCTGGGCCATGTCACCGAAGAGCAGTGCATGAAGATCATCGACGCCACGCTCCGCGAGCTTGTGAAGTGACGACGGAGCCCCGGGAGGCCCGGGGAAGCCCGGGCGTAACGCTTTTTTATAGCCCCATCATCAGGAAGAGAACAGTCATCAGGACGATATCCAGCATGATGACCAGGTAGAGCAGGGGCATGCTCCATTCGAATATCCTGCTGATGATCGTGGTGTCCAGCACGATGTTCACGATCAGCAGCGGCAAGAGGATGTAGAGGACGTAAACGGAGAGCGCGAAAGCCTGTGTCTCCGGCCCGGCCTCCGAGCCCGGGAGCCCTGCGATGCCGGTGATGCCGAAATACAGCATGATAAGACAGATGACGGCGATGGATAACATCGAAAGCCACAGGACGGCGTCATCGACGATTTGCCGGCGCCCCATAAGCAACGACCCCGTCTACGTGTATATTCTCCGTGACAGATAAAGTTACTTACGGATAGTAAGACTACGATCGCCAAATATATGGGCTAAAATGCCTGGCGCATGTAAAATTTGACTTAAATAGACGTATGGTGCTTTGTTATGTGATAAAATATATTCACTGCTTAGAAAAACACCCTTTTTACTGTGAACGCAATAAATTTTGACTAAAATAGTATTAATCTTTAACTTTATGGTGCTTCTATCGTTTATACAGGGTTTAGGAGGGTAAACATGGGGTTAAGGAAGTGGTTAATTGTAGCACTTATTGTGCTCATAGCGCTCGGGGTAACGGTACCGGCGCTTGCGTGGAAAGTATCAAAAATCGGGATCAGCGTCGGCGACATCTTCTACGGGAACGAAGCTTCGCTGCAAAAGCCGAGCGCGACCCTGTTCCACTCGCAGAACCTGGCAGCGACAGACACGGAGGCGCTCGCGATCAATTTCCCGACCACCGGCGACGGTAGCGTGGTAGCGCCAACCATCGCCCAGACGGTAGCGGGGACGACGACGGCCACCGACACGGGATTCTTCAAGGCTAACTATTGCTATACGTCGTTTAGCAACCTAGGCGGTTTCGACCTGGCGGGCGGCATCGGCTCGTGGCATCCCCTGAGGTCGCCGCTGATGGTGGGCTCCGGCATAAGCTGGCCGTACATGAACAACGCCCCGTTATACGGCCAGGGCACGATGCAGTTCCAGCCGGCGATCACCACCGCGCCGGATACCAGCCAGATCAGCTTTGCGCCGGGCACCGCGTCGAGCAGCCTGTTGCAGCCTGCGACGCTTAAGAATACCGTCTCTGGCATCGGCGGCAACAACACGGCCGGGAACGCCACGGGCGGAAAGGTGAACAACGTGGCGATGCAGGGCGGTAACCTGTCCGCCAATAAAACGGCGGCCAAGAACGCAACGGCCACGCCGAAGCCGGTTCCGCCGAGGGACTACAAGAACATGACCAAGACGGATATCCAGAATACGAGCGGTCTCGAGAGGCTGTACCGGAACGCGAACATGGTCAACCCTATCCCCAAGACATATAAGGGAACGGTGGACAGGCCGACGATGATCGCACCAGTGCAGAATCCGATGGCGGACATCCTGTTACCGGCGAACAAGTCGAAGGTCATCAGCGATGCAGGCAACATGACGAAGGCCGGCACGGCCCTCAAGACGAAGGGTTGGGACCTTTAACCGGTGCCGTCGAAGCTCCGGCGCCGGCCGGAGCGCTTTTTTTAGCCGGCTGCGTCCGGGCGTTGATCACGCCTAACGGCAGGGCGATCACGAGCTGTAGCACGACCATGCCCATGACGAAGAAGTACATCGGGTTCATCGGCGTGTCCATCAGCAGCCAGATCGTGGGGAAGATAGTGATCAGCATGGCGATATCCAGGCCCGTGAGGATCAGCCCCATCTTCAGGTCGTGCAGCATTGCGACGACGAAGAAGCACCCGATGAGAAGCCAGAGACTCTGGACATAAGTAGTGAGCGAAAGATCTGGCACCATGTTGACCGGCACGTTGAACACGTACATGACGACGACGATGCCCAGCAGCAGGACGACGCTTATGACGTTCAGCACAATGGGGAGCGTACTCCCGGACGGGCCGACGGGCCGCCCCGTGACGGACTTCTTGCCCTTTCCATTGCCCTTCCCGGGCTTTCCGGCCGGCTTTGTCGCCTGCCTGCCTGCCGGAGGCGCCCCGTTCGGAACCGGAGCCGCACCGGGCATCGGCATGCCAGCCGGTGTCCCCATCCCGATATCGGGGATGTCGAGGTTCAGCGTGGGCTCGGGTAACTCGAGGTCCAGCGAAGGCATTTTCAGGTCTAAGTCCGGCAATTCTCCCGCGTTTGCCATTTCAACACCTTTTTTAAGACAGGCGCAGCACTGCCGGGCGTCATCCGGCTCAGCAATGCATATCCTGAGCTAAGTTATTTCCTGAAAATATTAATAGACTTTGTTTCACTTTAATAATTAAAAAAAGAGTACTGCTATTGCCGTGTCGCCGACGCCGCGTTATACCGGGCGACGTACAGCCGGGCTTCCTCGAGTTTACCCAGGTCGTGGAGCATGACGGCCTTGTTCATCAGGGCGTCCGGGTATCGCCTGTCGAGCTCGAGTGCCTTATCCACATACTTCATCGCCTCGGCAGCCTTGCCCTGTCCGTAAAGTGCGATAGCCTTATTGTTCAGCGCTTCGGTGTCCCCGGGGTTTGCCTTCAGGATAGCGTTGAAGCATTGCAGCGCCTGCTCCTGGTCCTGCATGCCCATGTACATGATGCCCTTATAGTTCAATGCGTTCCGGTTGCCGGGCTCGATGACCAGGATCTGGTCCAGCAGCCCGATGATGCCGGCATAGTCAAACGTCTCGCCCGCGTTTCCCGGATCGTCGCCGGATAGCGCGTCCATCCGCTTTCCCACCTCGAGAAAAAGCAGGTCGACGCTGTCTTTGTTGGCCTTGCCTGCCCCGGGGGCCTTCGAGGCTTTAGAGGCCTTCGCGACCTTCGGGGCCTGCGAGGCGCCCGTGACTTTCGAGGTCCGGGGGGCTTTCGAGACCTTCGCTGTCTTCGGTACCTTCGCCGCGGTCATGGTTTTACCATTGGCCTGCATGTCCTATATACCTTGCTGGAGCCAGAAAAATATTATACCTGCAGGAGCATTAGTCAAGGGCCGGAGCCGGAGGGATCGCTGTGAAACTGGAGCGCGTCGCAATCGTTTTCATCATAGCCGTATCGATAGCCGCCTTCGTCATCCCCGCGTTCCACATGCCGGCCGTCCCGGAGCTTCAGCCGATCACCATCGAGGCGCCACCGGCGGGAGCGGACCTGATCACACAGGTCGGCTACATGATCATCTCGGGCCTGCTTGCCGGTTTCAGCCCGATGCTGTTCCTCGCGTCGCTGTTCCTCGGCGTCCTGCTCTTCGTCTATAACAAAAGCCGTGTTTCTCAGTACACGCGATACTATGTTGTCGGCGCTATCGTCGTCTTCTTCGCCTTCCAGTACCGGATGACGCTGCCCGGCGGCATCGAGTCCAGCCTCTTCGGGTTCCGGATAATGATGATCATGGCCATCCTGTCCCTCCTTATCGCATTGATCGCGCTGGAGGTCTCCCCCCGGTTCGCCAGCCGGGCCGCCCGGAACGAGAACGTCCGGGTCACCTACTTTATCTTCATCGGCGCGCTGGTGGCGCTGGTGATCATGCTCTACGGCGGCGGCGCGAGCATGCCGGCCATCGCTTACGCGGCCGCCACCGGCCACGGGCTCACCGAGCTGCTGATCTTCAACCTGTGCGCCATGGTACCGTCGGTGGCGTTGTTCACGGCGCTGGGCAGGACCCGTATCCGCCTGAACACCCGGCTGGCCAACAACAGGGAAAGCATCCTGCTCATCGGCACGGTCATCCTCGTGCTTTCGCTACTGGCCATGGAACTGCTATCGATTCTTTCCTGACGGACATCCGTGGAAATGCCGGTGGCCGCAGGCAGCCGCTCGCGCGCGTGCGGATGCCCGGGCAGAAAAATGCGATGACGAGGACGCCCGTTTTCATCGTTACGCTATGGCCTCTGTGATTCCCGCTTAACACAGAAACTTACATGAAATGCGACAGCGTCAAATGCCCTTTCCGCAGCGCCGAAGCCTCGATGCCCAGCTTCTCCCGGATGTCGCGGGCCAGCTGCTTGTCGGAGCCATGGAAGGTGTAGACGACTTCCGGGCCCACCTGCCGGGTGAACTCCATCAGCTCGTCGTAGTCGGCGTGGTCGGAAAGCGGGAAGGCCGTGTCCACCCGGGCGGCATACCGGTGCCCGGCGTCGACAGCCCATCCTGATACGGAGGCCGTCCGGGCTCCTGCCGCCAGGTACTTTTTCACCTTCGGGTCGTTGCGGCCGGCCGAGGACGATACGATGACCGCAGGGCCCGCCGGCTCGTCGGGCACCGGCCGGGCGCCGAACGAGTGCCCGAACCGGGTGAGAATACTGTTCATCTTTATAATAGGCACCGTGGCGTACAGGTCGAAGCCGCTCATCGCGGCCAGCACTTCCTGCGCCTTGCCGAAGGTGTAGGCGTAGATGACCGAGTGGAGGTCTTTCGCCGCGTTGTCCTCCGCCCAGTCCCGCATGGACTTCACCGTCTCCCCGGTCGGGGGGAACACGTATTTGTCCCGGCCGAAAGTGGACTCGATGACCAGGGTATGAGCTTTGACAGGCTTCGCGCCGGGAGAAAAGTACTTGGTGCGGGTGCACAGGTCTCCGGTATATAAGACTTGCCGCTCGCCCCGGATGAGGAACATCGTGGAGCCGGGCACGTGGCCCGAGTCGAGCATCTCCACGTCGGCGCACTCCGCTACCTGGAGCCGGGTGCCGGTCCGCTCCCCCGCGACGGCCCCGGTGATCTCCGAGCAGATGACGCTGCCGTTGAACGAGGACGGCACGTGGTCAAAGTGCGCGTGGGAGACGAGGTTGACCGAGTCCCTCGCGCAGCGCCGGGGGTCGCAGTGGTACTGCCTGCCGGAGAACACGGATATGCCGTTATCCAGGTATATCATCAGCCTTTCTTTGTGCCCCTCGTTGAAATAGTTGCCCGTTGTGAAACATAATAAAATATCACCCCGGTCAGGTGAAATCAACATCCCGCCGGCCGTCCGGCGCAAGGACGGCTTTATTATGTTTATGAAATTATAGGGGAGTTTTTTCTTCATAGCTAAAGGTAATTAAAAGCACGACAGTGCTCTGTTAATCAAAAGCTTTATATCCAATCGTTTTTAAGTAACATATAGTCATTTATCAGGTATTTTTTATTATGGAGGTGTAAAAGCATGAAAGAACTTCCCGTCGCATCCGTAGACCGGATCATCAGGAACGCAGGCGCGGACAGGGTCAGCGAGGACGCCAAGGAGGCGCTCGCCGTCATCCTGGAGGAGTACGGCACCAAGGTATCGGCCGAGGCGATCAAGCTCTGCAAGCACGCCGGCCGTAAGACCGTCAAAGAAGAAGACATCAAGTTAGCTTCTCAGCGGCTCCATTAAGTCACTATGGCGGACGGCGCTGCCGGCCGCTCTTCCTTATGTTTTTTTATCGTCTGTAATATCCCGCGTTACCAGCAAAGCGGTTATTCGTAAGTAACGACATAGCGGTCTCCGGCGGACCGGATCTCTTTGATCACAGGCAACTCAATGCCCGTTTCCTGCCCGGTCACGACCGGGAACCCGTAGGCCTTCGAAACGTATTCCGTTGCTTTGCCGCCGTCCCGGAGCCGGTCGCTGACATATGCTTCGTGTCTTGCGAGCCGCTCGTCGACAAGGCTCCGGCTCATCGCTTTCAGCCCGTCGATCTTTGAAGCGATGACCGGCCGGAGGCTGGCATCCATCTCATAGCCGGTCGAGTTCCTGCCCGCGATCATCGCGGCAAACATAGTCGTGCCCGTGCCGAGGAACGGGTCGAGCACGTGATCGCCCTGCACCGAAAACATGTGTATCAGGCGATAGGGCAGGTCGAACGGGTACGCCGCCGACCGCCCCCGGGGGCCTTCGAGGCGCTGCGGCGCCCCTTTGAGGTCGTCCCAGACATCGGAAAACCACGCGTTGCGTTCCTCCCAGAAGTATGCGCTCCTGTGCCGTAACGGCCGGGAGTCGGGGGAGAACGCCCGGGTGCCGCCCTTCCGGAATATCCGGATATGCTCGTGCTCGAGCGTCACGTAGGCGTTCGGGGGCAGCATGCCCGACCCCATGAACTTGTTAGGCTTGTTGGTCTGCTTTCTCCACAGGACAGGGGGCAGCTCGTCATATCCGGCCTCGCGGAAGAACCGGGCGACGAGATCGTGGTTGGAATACAGCCGGAACGTGCCGTCGAGCGCCCGGGTGGCGTCGCCGACGTTCACGCACACGATGCCCGAAGGGGCCGTCGCCCGGTCCACCCCGCGCCAGACGCGGTCCAGCTCCCGGTGCATCAGGCCATGGGCAAGCCTTCCGTCGCCGTTGTCAAGGGCGGCCTTTATCAGGGGGTTCAGGGAGCAGAACAGGGAGTCCCACATCTCGATCATCGGGTAGGGCGGGGAGGTGACCGTGAGGTGTATGGAGCCGGGGGCCACGTCGCCCATCCGGCGTGCGTCTTTAAAGAATAGCCGGTGTGTGGTGATCATGCCTCAGTGACCGCCCCGTTTCTCGACGCCTTTGACCAGCGCGGTGATCGTATCGTTAACGGGCGTGGGTATCCCGGACGCCCGGCCCATCTCGCAGACTTTGCCGTTCAGCACGTCGATCTCGGTGCGCCGGCCCTTCGATACGTCCTGCAGCATCGACGACCGGTTGCCTGCCGTCTCCCTGATGACCTTAAAAGTCTGTTCTACCGGGTCGACCCCCGTCATTACACCGGCGGCGGCAGCCACGGCCGCTGCCTCCCGGACGGCGGAAACGGTCAGCGCCTTCAGTTCGGGCACCTCGAGCAGCATGCCGTTGTTCAGGCCGGTGAGGGCCGTGATGGCATTGATACCCACGTTGGCATACATCTTTTCCCACTGCGCCGCACGGATATCCCCGACAGCCCGGGCCTTCAGCCCCGCCTTTTCAAGCGCGAGCAACGGCAGGTCCAGGCGGTCACGGGCGCCCGCGTCGACCGACCCGAGCACCGTCTCGGTGTATCCCGCCACGCGCACCTTCCCGGGCCCCAGGAAGGTGACGCCACAATAAGACACGCCCACGGCGACCCGGCATTTGCCGAGGACGGCCGACGCCGCCTCGTCCGGGCCGACGCCGTTGTGAACGATCACGACGATGGTGCCGGGATTCAACGGCAGGCCTGTGACCGCCCCGGCGACGTCGTAGGATTTTACCGTGACGAAGACAACATCGGATAACACCGGCACGGAAGAGACCGCCGGCCTGGCGCTGACCTCCATAGCCCCGGTGACAGAGACCCCCTGCCGCAGCGCGGGGACGTCCTTCTCCCGGCAGACGAGGGTAACGTCCTGCCCGGCCGCCGCCATCATGGCGCTATAGAACGTGCCCAGCGCGCCGGCCCCGATGACGCTGATCTTCATGATAGCCATGTTGTCGAGCCCTGTATATCTGACTTTCCGCGAACAGCCGGCGTCGGGCTAATCGTCGCCTCCCGGGACCGGGACGCTCGCGCGCGCAGGCAAGCGGATTGGCTGCAGCGGACCATTCAATACAGGTTTTAGAATAGCGTTACTCGACCCTGAGCTCGTCGATCTTGAAGACTTCCCGGAACCGGTCCGCGTTGAGCATGAGGCGTATCTTGGGCCGGCCGTAGGGCGCCCGGACGTTCTCCTCGTAGATGACCCCGATGCCCTCCAGGTAGTCCTTGCGGCGCGAGAACGTGGCCTTGGAGGCCAGCTGGGTGTGCTCGCCCCAGGCGACCACGTCGAAGAAGAGTTCCTCGTTGATGGCCGCGGCCAGCAACAGGACGGCGACGAGGTCGAGCGTGTTAGGCTTCAGGACCGTATACCGGTTATCCGACAGCAGCTTACTGAGCTTGATGAAGTCCTGGATGGTATTATGGCCTAAGAGCGCACGCCCCGGGTCGGATTGTTCCATAACAGAGTGCTATATATTGTCGGCATATAACTAGGTTTTGCTTAATAATCCGGCGATAAAAATACTGTTACAGATGCCCGATTTACCCGGGTGCCGTGCACGCCGGCGGCATACGTGACAGGCGCTGCTCGAGCTTGCGTAAGACGGTCTCGCGGACGTCCACCGAAGCCCTGATGCACGGGCGCCCGGCCTCGTCGACGCCGTATTCCACGCCCCGGACGATCGCGGCCTCGTGCAGCCACGACAGCAGGGAGATGCCCTCTTCCGTGGACGGCAGCGTCACCACGGTACAGGTCCACCTGGGCAGGTACCGGGACATGAGCAGCTGTAGCTCGTCCAGACCCTCGCAGGTCTTCGCGGAGATCATGACCGGATGAGGGGCGAGGTGGGCGATGGCGTCCTTCGTTCTCCGGAGTTCCGCCGGATCGGCCTTGTCGCATTTGTTCAGCGCAGTGATCACCGGCACCGGCCCGATCTCCTTCCACATGGTGTCGTGGCAGGTGACCAGCTTGTCGAGGACGGCCTCCGCGGGCTCGCTCGCGTCGACGACGAGGACGATCAGGTCGGCCTGGTAGATCTCTTCCAGCGTCGAGCGAAACGCCTCGACCATGAAGTGGGGCAGGTCCTTGATGAAGCCGACCGTATCCGTCAGCAGCGTCCGGCGGCCGTCCAGCTCCAGCAGCCGCGTGGTGGGCACCAGCGTGGTGAACAGCTGGTCCTTCATGACGACCGGCTCCCCGGTGAGCGCGTTCATCAGGGTGCTCTTGCCCGCGTTGGTATATCCGGCCAGCGCGACCATGTCGAACCCGCGCTCCTTGCGCTGGCGCCGGGTCTGGCCCTGGCGTTTCCGGATGATGTCCAGCTCGGCCTGTATCTTCGCGATTTTCCCCGTTATCTCGCTCTCGTAGATGTCCGCCTGGTAGCGTCCCAGGCCCTTGAAGCCTGGCTGCTCGCCCCGCTTCGCCAGCGTGACCTTCATCCGTGCCTTGGGCCGCTCGTAGATCAGGTTGGCCAGCTCCACCTGCAGCTTCGCTTCCCGGGTGCGGGCGCGGAGGGCGAAAATTTCAAGGATGAGGTTGAACCGGTCGATCACCTCGACCTTGCAGAGCTTCGACAGGTTGTATATCTGCACGGCGCTGAGCCGGTCGTCGAAGATCACCTTGTCAGGGTGCAGCTCGTCTGCCAGCGAAGCGATCTCTTCGGCCTTCCCGCGGCCGACGCTGTAGGCTTTATCGGGCGTCCGCACCTGCGTCACCCGGCCCGCGACCTCGTAGCCGGCGGAAAGCGCCAGCTCTTCCAGCTCCTCGAGACTATCGTCCTTACCCTTCGGGTCTATTCTCTTGACCAGTATTGCGCTCGACATCGATCTCCTGCAGCAGCCGGTGCACCGCGAGTGACACGTGATGTGCGACCTCGATGGCCCTACGCTCTCCAATGCTCTCCGCATATTTGAACTTTCTACCGATGATGGCCTCGACGCGCCATTCCGGGTAGCCGTAAAATTCCCCGTGCTCGCTCACGATCACCCCGTCGAACCGCGCGGCCGCGGCGCCGATCACGCCCGCCACGTCCTCTACGGAGACGCCGTCAGTGAACCGGCGGACGACCTTCATGTCGTCGATGTGCTGGATATTGAGCGGCGACAGCCCGGCCGAAATGGCGACACAGACTAAAAGATAGCGCCCGTCTGGCATTTTATGCCGCCCGGAGATGTCGATGGCCACGACCTGCATAGTCCCGCCCCACCAGAGATACGGCACCATTCCATATTAAATGCGCCGCAGGTTGCCACGTATACATATGAGCGAGAAGCCGGATCAGACCTATCGACCGGGCCCGTGTCACCAATTGCGACTAATGCCGTGTCAAGGCTGAAATGTCGCTGTTTTTCCCGGTTGTTTTCAGGCCGTGTCTCTACAGGCTGCCTGCGCCGGGGCATCGTCGCTTTCCCGGCCTCATACGCGTGCGCGCGCGCGAGCGGCCGCCCGGGTTTCCCATTCCGGGCTTACACAAGCGACTTTTCTGGCTTGACACGACACTATCCCCGGTGGCTGTATTTTTCCCGGTAGACAAGATCGTCGAAGCTTTTCCGGGGCCGCGCGGCCGGCGACTCGGCCGGGTATCCCAGGGCCAGGCAGGCGACGACCTTCATGTCAGGCGGGGCGTGGACCAGCGACTTGAGGTGTTCCTCGTTGTAGTAGCCAAAATAGCACGACCCGATGCCGTTCTCCCAGGCCGTCAGGACCATGTGTTCGAGGGCAATCGCCGCGTCGATCTGGTACCATTTGTCCTGCGGGTCGCCGATGCAGACGATGAAAATGTCGCAGCCGGCGATGTATTCGCAATCGTTGCACGCGACGGCGATCGACTTTTTCATTTCCGGGTCCCGCACGACGATCGCCGCCCACGGCTGGCGGTTCGCCGCCGACGGGGCCAGGCGTCCGGCCTCCAGTATTTTCCGTGCCAGGTCCTCCGGGATGCGCCGGTCCTCGTACTTCCGTATGCTCCTGCGGGTCTCGATTGCCTTAAAAACGTCCATGGGCTTACCCTGTATTAATATTTATTTCATTATATAAAAAATATATCCATCGAAAACAGACATCCTTCGCAAACGAAAGCAGGGCGCTGTTAAAGGCCGTAAATAAGCGTGACGGAACGCCCGGCGCGGTTAAAGGCCGCAGAGACCGCAGAGAGTCGGTCGACGACCGGGGCCATGGTCAGGTAGAGATGATGAAAAAAGGATGACTCCACCTCCCATCGTATCGTCAATCCGTACAG